>DASSZD010000154.1:0-8894 GCA_035702985.1 Acidimicrobiales bacterium | reverse complement strand
CTCGGTGCCGCCCGATCCGTCCAACTCCTACCTGATCTTCGTCGCCGACACCCCCGGAGGCGTCTCCGTGCAGGAGGGCAGCATCTACGTCCCGGTGGGATCCGCCGGGGTGTCGGCCAACGTGGCGGCGCCGCCCCCGACGACCGCCACCACGACGACGACCACGCCCACCACGACCACCAGCAGCAGCACCACCTCGACCACCACCACGCCCACCACCGTGGTCACCACGACCTCAGCGACGTAGGAAGACGGCCCCCAGCCCGGGGCCGGCGGCGTGCGGTGTCAGCCCACCTCGAGGATGATGAGGGTGACGATGGCGGCCACGGCCAGCAGGGCCAGCACGATCCACGGCCAGATCACCCGGGCGGGCACCGGCTCGGGGATCGGCTCGGGTTCGGGGATGACCGGAGGGGGGGCCACGGGGACCACCACCGTCGGCGGGGCCGGGCGCAGGTCCGAACCGCAGCGGATGCAGATGGTCGCCGCCACCGGGTTGGGTTCGGTGCAGACCGGGCAGTCGATGGTGGCCAGGGCCACCCGGCCGGCGGTGCCGGGCAGGCGGCGCAGGCCGCTCTCCCCGTCGTCGGCGTCCCCCGACACCGAGCGGGTCGGGCGGGCCCAGAAGAGCGGGTAATCGCACACCCGGCAGAAGGCGCTGGCATCCCGGCCGAGCTCGGCGAAGTGGCTGACCGTCCCGCACGACGGGCAGGCGATCTCAGTCGTCCCCATGCTCACCGGCGTCCTCCTCTCCCGTCCCGGGCTGATCGGCGGGCCACACCCGCCGACCGGCGATCCACACCTCGAAGCGGGCGTTGGCCGGCATCTCGTCCTCCACCAGAGCCACGAACTCGCGGACCGGCATGCGCCCGGTCCCCTGCACCCGCATGATCACCAGCGGGTCCGGGGCCGGCTCGCCGGTGTCACGGCGGATCGAACCGCTCTCCTCGACCACGGCCGGCCCCTCGGTCACCACCTCCAGGAAGTCCTGAAGCGCCCGGCGGGTGCCCCGCCAGGCCAGCCCGGCGCTTCCGGCCCGCACCAGCCGCCTCTGCAGGCGCTCGTCCAGCGCCGAGTCGATGGGCGGCAGCCCTATCCACGACCCCAGCTGGCGGACCATGGCCGGCGGGGCCACCGTGACGTCGAAGGCGTGGGGGATGTTGTCCACGCCGGCCAGGAGGGTGGTGGCCTCCTCCTCGAACATGGAGGCGAAACGCAGGAAGAAGTCGTCGTCGAGCATCCCCATCGGCAGCTGGCCGACCAGCCAGCTGTTGCGGCGGGTCAGCGCACTACCACCTGATGGCGGGCCGACAGGAACAGCGACTGGCGGTCCAGGCGGATGACCTCCCGGCCGGCGCCGATCCGCTGATCGGTGCGCAGGTCGTAGGCGAACAGCAGCACTTCCTCCACCCGGTCGACCCCCTCGATACCCTCCAGCATCTCCGCGATGGGGGCGGCGTTGAGGTCGGTGTCGAAGGCCCAGCCGTCGCCGTCGGTCCCCCCGGTCAGAGGGTTGATATAGCGGTACAGCAGGTTGAGGGCCCGCTGGCGGACCAGGGCGGCGGGCCGGCCGGGAAGGGCCTGGATGAGAGCGGCGACCGTGACCCCCTGGTAGAAGGGCGTGCCGATGTCCACCGTGGCGCCGAGCATGCGGCGAGGCTCGAGATAGTCGCGGATCCGCTGGTACAGGACCGGATCCAGGGCGAAGTCGTCGATGCGCTGCTGATCCGGGGTGTTGCGGGCGTGCGGCACCACCAGCAGCCGGACCGACGAGCTGGGGCCGGCGGGGGGCAGGCAGCGGACCCTGGCCACCTCGGTGGACGCCTCGAGGGTGAGCCGCTCGAAATCCCTGACCGTCACCGCCCGCTGCCCCGATCTCAAGCTGAACGGGCCCCGGATCTTGGCGTTGCGCACGGTCTCCGCATCGACGCCGCCGCTCGCCGGGCCCAGGTTGGCCACCCGGTCGATGTAGGCGATGCCGCTGCGCAGGGACACCAGCGTGTTGGCCCCCACGTTGCCGGCCGACCCGCCCCCGTGGCGGTAGGACGTCATCACGATCTCGGCGCCGTCGGGCGGGATGGCGCCGTGCTGGCGGACGCTGCCATCGGGGTAGCGCACCGTAGGTCCGAAACGGATCTCCCCGCTGGCCCCGTCCAGCACGTAGTGGCGGTCATCGGGGCCCGACGCGGTGAAGTCCTCCACCTCGGTCCACTCGGCGCCGTTGGTGACGGTGACCACCCGGACCGCCTCCCCCTCCCGCCGGGGCAGCACCGGGCTGCGCCGCAGGGAGAAGAACTGGTCCGGGGTGCCGTCCGACCGGCCCACCGCCTCCTGGCCCACGATCACCGCATGCTCGGCTACCACCGTCCCGCCCAGGGTGTCGACCCTGAGGGAGGAGATGCGCGGCGAAGTCTGGTACGACGGCTGGTCGGCCCGGGGCCGGACCAGCCGTCCCCGCAGCCAGAACGCCCGGGTGCCCCCCATGGACAGGGCCTCCATCACCCGGGGCAGAGCCAGCACCACGAAGCCGTCCCGGTTGAGGCCTCCGGTGGTGTCACCCTGCACCTGGGCGGCCAGCCACGTCTCCCCCGACCAGACCTCCCACCGGATGGGCGGGTCGGCCGGGTCCACGCCGATGCCCTCGATGGTGGCGGCGACCGACAGCCGGATGAGCGCACCACCGAGGGTCTCGGCGAAGCCGAGATAGAAGGCGTCGTCCGGCTCGATCGGGTCCGACGTGAAGCACGTCACCTCGGAGTCCGGCAAGCGCAGGTCGTCCCAGGCGTCCACCAGCAGCCCGTCGTTGCGGGCGGTACCGGTCTTGGCGGAGATCAGCCGGGGCGGGGCGATGACCAGGTCCTCGGAGGTGGAGAACACCACCGGATCCCCCACCGAGCCGATAGCCGTGCCCACCTCGGTACCGGACGGGACCACGACCGGATGATCCAGCGAGGTGGACAGCCAGAAGGTCAGGTCGGCGCGGGCGACCGACGGGGGGAACGGCTGGATGCCGACCATGTCCAGGAACTTGGTGTACAGGCGGTCCGGCACCTGGTTCATCCGGAAGAGCATCATCTCGCTCATCCAGGCGAACAGCTCGATGAGCGCCACCCCGGGGTCGGACAGGTTGTGGTTGGTCCACTCGGGGCAGTAGCGGGGAATCAGCCGTTTGGTCTCGTCGACGATGTCCTGGAAGGTCCGGTCGTCCAGGTTGGGGGCCGGCAGGGCCATATCAGCCTTCCTCTCGGGGAATCACGTAGAACGGGTACACCAGGTTGCGCCGGTCGTTGGTGGTCCGCACCCGGTACGTGAGGCGGATGTGTACCAGGGCGCTGTCATCGGGGTCGGCTGCGACGTCGACCGACTCGGTCTCCACCCGGGGTTCCCACTGGGCCACGGCCTCCCGCACCGACTGGGCCATCAGGCCCATGGTGTTGGCGTTGACCGGCTCGAAGAGCAGATCCCATATCCGGCAGCCGAACTCCGGGCGCATGACCCGCTCCCCGGGGGCGGTGGCGATGACCACCCGGATGGAGGAGTCCAGGTCGGCGCCGCCGGAGGTGAGGGCCAGGCTGCCCCGGTGGTCCACGGACATCGGGAAACGGAAGCCGCGCCCCACGAAGCCGGGGTCGGGGACCACCCCGTCCGGGGTACGAGCAGCAGGTGAACGGTCCGGTTCCATCAGTTGATCTGTACCACTCCCCCGGCCAGCTTGGCCGCACCAGAACCCTTCATGTCCAGCACCGCCCCGCTCAGCTTCGCTTCGGCGTCGGCCTTCAGGTCCAGCGTGGCCTGGGCCGCCACCGATATCTGGGGGGCCTGGATCTTGACGCTCTGCTGACCCTTGAGCGTGATGTTCGGCCCGGAGATGGTGACGTCACCGGACTGGGAGAACTCGATCTTGGTGTCGCCGGCGGCGATGGTCACCGGTTTGCCGCTGGGCACCTGGACATTGAGGGCGTCCTTGCCGAGGCGGATCTTGTGCTGCTTGCCCTCGAGGGCCATCTCGATGGCCAGTTCTTTGTCCGTGTCACCGTCGAACATGGCGATGACGTGGCCGGTCCTGGAGGTCAGGGCCCGGCTCTGCACCTTGCCGTCCTTGACCTCGGTGAGGGGCATGGCGTCCTTCTGGCCGTAGAGGCCGCCGATGACCACCGGAGCTCGGGCGTTGCCGTTCTCGAAGGCCACCAGCACCTCGTCGCCCACCTCGGGGATCCACACCGAACCCCGGTTCTTCCCCCCGCCGACCGCCAGCACCCGGGCCCATCCGGACTCGATGTCGGACCCGGGACCGGTGAATTTGACCTTCACCCGCCCGGCCTTGTCCTTGTCGTCGTTGCTCGTCACCACCGCCACCGCCAACCCGCTGCGGGCGAACGAACCCGATCCGAGGTAGCTGCCCTGGCGTGACGCGACCGTCGCCCCGAGGGCGTCCACCAGCGTGGTGGGGCGCCGCTCGCCGCTGGTGAAGCGGGTGACGAAGCCGCTGACCGGCCTGAAGAGATGCTCGACCGCGGTCACCGGGTAGTGGCCGTTGAGCGGCCCGGCGTTCTCGACCACCACCGTGGCCCCGAGGGCGATGTTGCTGTTGCCGTCGGCCACCCCCTTGGCGGTGACGGCGGCGGTAGCCCCCCGGTCCACCAGCGCCTGCGCCAGCTGCTGGGCCTCGGACTGGTTCTCGACGCCGAGACCGCCGACGAAAAAGCCGTACCCGTACTGCTCGACCTTGTCCGCCAGGTCCGACGACGCCCTGGGCGCCCCGGGGGTCTCGGCCTGGGCCTTCAATTCGGCCTGCTGCACCCGGTCCCAGCCGGCCACCGTCACCTTGTCCGGTCTGAGGCCCGACGCCCGGGCCGAGAAGGACCGCAGCCCGGTGGTCAGGCCCAGCTTCACCTCAGGGCCCTTGGCAGGCTTCTTGAAGTGGAACTCGGTGCCGGACACCCACCAGTCGTACCCGGTGCGGTGGGCCAGTTCGGTGATCAGGGCCAGGTCGGACCCGGCCTGTGTGGCGTACTCGTAGACATCCGAGGTGGCGTCGGTCACCGCGCTCAACCCGGCGTCGCCGACCAGCTTGGTGACGATGTCGGAGTATTTCATGTTCACGAAGGACTGGGCATTGGTCGTCTGGCCCAGGCGGTAGCTCTTGTCCATGGCCACCAGCACCAGCTCCGGCCGGTTGCCCTCGCG
This sequence comes from Acidimicrobiales bacterium, assembly GCA_035702985.1. Taxonomy (GTDB): domain Bacteria; phylum Actinomycetota; class Acidimicrobiia; order Acidimicrobiales; family Palsa-688; genus JAKAXG01. The sequence goes on along the minus strand of DASSZD010000154.1, from coordinate 3,707 downwards.
CTGCTCGACGGCCACCGAGGTGACCTCGGCGCTGACGAAGGCGTCGTTGGGGCTCTGCGGGCTGGCGACCTTGACCTCGTCGCGGATCTTGACGCCGCCCACCAACTCGTAGTCCGGATCGCTGAACCGCAGCGTCACCCGGGCGGGCACCTGGAACTGCAGTTCCACCCGCAGCTCGATCAGGGCGTCGACCCATTCCTTCGTGAGCGCCGATCCGTTGAGTTTCACCACCGGCGTCAGATGGGGCTGGTCCGGCATCAGGTGGATTCCGGTATGGCCAGCGTGCGGCCGGGGCGGAGCGCCATCGGATCCTCGATGCCGTTGACCTCGGCGATGGCCCGCCAGCGGGTGGCGTCACCCATGTGCATGGCCGCTATGCGGTCCAGCGTCTCGCCCGGCTGGACCCGGTGGACCCGGTGGGGCCGGGGCGTCCCCGACGTGGGGTTCTGGGGGCCGAAAGCCATGTCCTCCTGGTACTGGGTCAGGACCAGGGCGGCCCGGGCCCGCAGCGGGGTGCCGGTCGAGCTGAAGTACTCGAAGTTCAGGTCCAGCGACGACACCACCGCCTTGAACGAATGGAAGTCCCCCCAGTGGAACTGCACCCAGGGGGGCCGGGCGTTGTTGGTCTTCTCGCTGGTACCGGCGATGCTGGTGTCGATCTCCATGAGGCCCACCAGCTTGCCCGTGTGGTCCGTGACCGGGCTGCCGGAATCGGTCGTGTCGAAGAACAGGGTGAGCCGCAGCTGGCCGGAGGCCGCTCCGGTGTAGCGCAGGGTGGGAACCCCCTTGCCGGGCAGGACGTCGGCGGTCCAGGCGTTGACCTGGCTCAGAGCCAGGTCGGACGGATTGAACAGGCAGGGGATCTTGTCCCCGCCCTCGGTCTGCAGGTAGGCCTTCTTGTCGCTGGTGGGCATCAGAACACTCCAGGCTGGAATCGCAGGCCGCGTCGCTCGAGCTCGGCCAGGACCCGCTCCTCCACGGCCTCCACGATCCAGTCGAGGGTTTCGGAGCTCATGGGCGAGACCGGGTTCCTGACGAAGGGGACCTCGGGCTGGACGGCCGGCGTGGCGTCATGGATCATGGTTCCTCCGGGGAAGTCGCGGCCGGGCATCGGGCGGTGGGACCCGGTCGGGTCGCTGAAGGGGAGAAGCGGGTCGGGACGGCCGCCCGGGGCACCGCCGGGTCCGGGCTGGCTACGCCTGACGATATCGGCCACGGCCGGGGGGAGGCTCTGCAGCCAATCGGGCGGCGGACCGCCGCTACCGCCCGCATCGGATCCGCCCCACTCCCCTTCCGGCCCTCCCGGCGAGGTCGGGGCGCCCGGTCGGTGACGTCCGGACCGGCGCCCCCGGTGGACAGAGCCCGGAGCGCCGGGGGCGCCCTCGGGCCCCCCGGACCGGCGCCCGTCGGCGCCGCCGGATCCCGCCAGCAACTGGCCCACGGCGCCCACGGTCAGGGGGCTGGCCCCCGGCCCCACCGGAAGGCTCCGGGTGCCCCACGCCAGGTCGGACGTACCGGACCGGGCCCCGGCCTCGGCGCGGGCTTCGAAGGCCCTGATGAGGGAGGCCACCCGGCCCCCGGCGCGCCGGGCCTGCCGTTCTTCGGAACTGTCGCGGTCGTCGTCGAAGAACCGGGGTACAGGTGAGGGCCGCCCGGCGTGCACCAGTTCGTGGGCCAGGATCTCGGCGCTGCGGGCCGAACCGTCGGGGGCCGACGGCAGATGGATGACGTTGCCGACGGTGACGGCGGGGCGCCCGGCGGCGGCCAGCGCCTCCCTGGTAGCCGGGCCGGTGCGCACCTGAACCCGGGCCGCCGCCCCCGGACCGACCACCAGGTCGGCCAGGCGGCGGACCTGGACCGGCAGCGTCCGGACCGGTTCGGGGCGGTGCCGGCGCAGCGTAGCGAGGAAGCGCTCCCCCCTGGCGGTGGTCCCCGGACGGGGATGGTCGGCGGGGACCGGTGCTGCGGCTGACCCGGGTCGGTGCCGGGCCGCGCCGGGAAGGCCGGCCCCAGGTAGGACCGGACCGGCCGGCCGGGGCCGTTCGATGCCACCGTCGGGGCCGGGCCGGGGCGGGGACCCAGGGCGGGAGCGGCCGGGGCCCCCCGGACCACCCGGCTTCCGGGCCCGCTGGTCGCCGCTTTCGGCGGGGATGCGAGCGACGGCCGGCACCGCTCGTCCGACGGATGGGGACACCCGGCCGACCACCGCCCGGCCGATCACCGGCCCGTCGGCCCCGGCCCGGACGGCACCCGGGGCCAGCACGGCGCCGGCGGCGGCGGCGGCCAGCCGCCCCGGCCGCCCGGACGTGGCGGATGCCCCCAGCCGGGCGGCGAACGGGGCGGTGGGCGCCCCGCCGGCCGTCGATCCGGATACAGGGCCCGCCCCCGGGCGGACCGAGCCGGCCACCGGAGCGACCGGCAACCGCGACAGTCGCGACCCGGAGGACCACCCGTCGCCGGCACCCGGTCCGGCGGGGAACGCCAGCGGGGAGCCCGACGGGGCGGCCGGGCGCGACCGGCCGGCACCGCCCAGCACCGACCGGGACACCACACCGAGGCCCGGTCGCCGACGACCCGGCCGGGCTCCCCCCCGACCGGCCGACCAAGCCGGCCGGCCGGCGCCGGTCCCCGGGGTCGGATCGGACGCCGGATCGGGCCGCACCTGCCGTCGCCATCCCGTCCGGCCGGCTCGGGCCGGGACCTGCGAGCCCGCCGGTCGCACACCGCCCGGAGCCGGGGCCACCGGCAGATCGGCCACCCCCGGCCCGGTCGCCCCAGGCACCGCCGACGGCCGTCGTCCGCCACCGCTGACCACGCTGGATCCCGTGGCGACCCGACGGACCCGGCCCGGGAACCACCCGGCCCGGCCCGGTGCGCCCACGGCGGACACCGCCGCAGTCGGCATGCGCAGGCGGCTGACCAGCGATCCGGGCACCGCCGCGGCGGCAGCGGATGGCAGGCCCGACCGGCCGGCCCCGGGCCGCACCGCGACGGCCGGAACCGCCACGCTCCCGGCGCCACCGTCCGCTGGGCGGCCCACGCCCGGGACCGCGGCCGACGGCACGACCGTAGGGGGAGACAGCGGAGCGGCCGGCGCAACAGCCGCCACGGGGTGTCCGGCCGGGGGCCGGACGCCCGCGGCAACGGCCGACGCGACGCGGCGGCGTCCGGGCCCGGCCGCAACCCGCCGGGCGGACGGGAGAACCAACGGCCGGTGGACCGCCGGCGCCAGCAGATCGGAGCGCAGCCGGCCGGCGCCGACGCCCGGAACCGCCCCGGAGGCGGCCGCCCCCGGCCGGCGCATCCCTCCCCCATCACCCGGAGAGCCGGCGGCCGGACCCCGGGGGGCATCCACCGTCACCCGACCCGAACCACGCACCGGCCCCACCGGGAGCCCGGCCGCCCCGGCGGCCGGCGCGACAAGGCGGCCGCCGGATGCCGCCGGCGCCGGGGCCGTGGGCCGGGCCCTCAGTGCGAGAAGACCGGGGCCGGGTGGGCCGGGTGCCCCACCGGCGCCGACCGAACCGGCCCGGGCGGAACCCGGCCGGCGCCGGGTGCGGCTGCGATCCCGGCTGGTGAGCGTCGGGCCCACCGCGGCCACCTCGTCGGTCTGGCGGATGGTGACCTGGCGGGGCGCGATCCGGGCGAAACCTCCGGCCGGGCTGGTGTGCTCCCCCGCCCGGGTGCGGTCGCCCCGGTTGCTGACC
>DASSZD010000079.1:0-3456 GCA_035702985.1 Acidimicrobiales bacterium | reverse complement strand
GGAGCCGTCGACGCCGTGCACGACGGGGGACGGAGCCGGCTGGCCGTCGGACCTGGTGGTGATCAGCACCGACCGGTGGTGGGCCCGCAGGAAGTCGAGGGCCTCGCTGGTGTCCATGACACAGCAGTCTGCCGGGAGCCGCGACGCAAACGGGCGGCCCGTCCGGCGGCGGCCCCCGCCAACCGGTCCGGCCGGCTCAGATGCGCCGGGACATGGCGTCGACCGCCTCCTCGAGCACGTAACTGAGCAGGTGGTACATGGTCTCCTCGGGCGACTCGGGGGCCCGGGCCTCGTCGTCGTCGCTGACGTCGAGGTAGGTGCCGAGGGCCAGGCGCAGCCCGTTGACCGACCGGCACCACGCCAGGAGCTGCTCCTCGCTCAGGGTGACGGCGTCGACGGTGTCGAGCACGGCCCGGGCCTCGTCGCGGTGGCGCTCGACGAGGTCCTCGAGCATGAGCCGGCGGTACTCCTCCTGGCGGGCCAGGTCGGCGGCCTCGCTGTAGGCCGGGGGGAACAGGCGGTGCAGGACCGGCGAGCCGGGGTCGTCGAGAAGGGTGAGGAACTGCTCCATCATCGCCCGCAGGGCGCGGCGCAGGCCGGTGTCCAGATCGACGCGGTAGCCGCCGGACTGGCGGTCCCAGCGGAACATCCGGCGCTCGAACAGGGGGCTCAGCTGTCCTGCTCCATGGTCGCCCACAGGCCGTGCTCGTGGAGGCGGAACACGTCCATCTCGGCCTTCTCCCGGGGGCCGTCCGACACCACCGCCCTGCCCTCGAGGTGCACGTCCAGCATCAGCTTGTGGGCCTTCTCCCGGCTGTAGCCGAACAGCTTCTGGAACACGAAGGTGACGTAGGACATCAGGTTGATCGGGTCGTTCCAGACGATGACCTTCCACGGCCGGTCCGGGTCGACCCGCCGGTCGACGTCGGGCTTCTCCACCTCGGCGGGGGCCACCGACGTCCGCACCGGGGTGTCCGGCGCCGCTGCCGCCACCGTCACGCCGGGCTCAGCTCCGCTCCGGCGACGGCGTCGCCCGGGGCCGCCTCGACCACCGCGCTCGGCGGCTGGCGGCGGTCCCACAGGCCCATGTAGAAGCGCACCTCGGCGATGACCAGCAGGCTGGCCCCGGCGACGTGCAGCGCGACCAGGCCGACGGGGTCGTGGTCGAAGTACTGGGTGTAACCGACCGCGGCCTGGGCGACGAGAGCGCCGAGGAGGATCTGGGCCCGGCGCATGACCGGGGCCGGGGCCGCCGTGTGGGCCAGGGTCCAGAGGGTCACCAGGGTGACGACGAGGAACGTCTCCACGGACGTGCCGTGCAACTGCGCCACCGCGTGCAGGGAGAACCCGTAGCGCGGGGTTCCGGGCGAGCCGCCGTGCGGACCCGTCGAGGTGACGACCGTCCCCAGGGTGACCACCACGCCCAGCAGCGCCGTCATCAACCGGGCCAGCCCCATCGGCACCCGGCCGACCATGGGCTCGGCCACCACGTGGCCGTCGGGTACTCCGGCCCGCTGGTGCAGGACGACCGCCACGGCCAGGAACGCCAGGCCCAGCAGGAAGTGGATGCTCACCAGCCAGGGCGCCAGCTTCGACAGGACCACCAGGCCCCCGACGACCACCTCGAGCAGCAGGCCCACCACCAGCCCGAGGGACAGCAGGGTCAGGTCGCGGCGGCGGGGCCGGCGTCGCAGGGCGGCCACGAAGGCCCCGATCGACGCCACGGTGACCACGGCGTTGATCAGGCGGTTGCCGAACTCGACCCAGGCGTGGAACTGCAGCGGGGCCACCAGGCTGGTCCGGGTGCAGTCGGGCCAGGTCGAGCAGCCCAGACCGGATCCGGTCAGGCGGACCGCGGCCCCCGAGACGATGGTGAGGGTCAGGGCCACCACGGCGGCGAGGGCCACGCCCCGGAAGGCCCGCGGCGAGAGGGTGAAGCGCGCTGCCGGCGGGCGGGCGGGAGGCTCGGCCATCGGCGCCCATGGTAGGGCCGGACCCGCCGCTGACGACACCGGCCCGTCCCGGGCCCGCTCCCGCCGCTTTGTTTGGAAAGTCGGTCCTGCCGTAGGGTGTTGGCCTGATGTCGGCGGTCACTTCGGTAGGTGTAGAGGTCACCGTGGCACGCCGGGTCCGGGGCTTCGTGGCCCTGACCAAGCCCCGCATCATCGAGTTGCTGCTGGTCACCACCCTGCCGACGATGGTCGTGGCCCATCGCGGCCTGCCGCGCCTGACCCTGATGCTGGCGACGCTCGTGGGCGGCACCCTGGCCGCGGGCGGCGCCAACGCCATCAACATGGTGGTCGACCGGGACATCGACTCGATCATGCGCCGCACCCGCAACCGGCCGCTGGTGACGGGCGTCGTCACGCCGACCCAGGCGCTGGTGTTCGCCCTGGCCCTCGAGGCGGTGGCCTTCGCCGAGCTGTGGGTGGCCGTCAACCTGCTGTCCGCCCTGTTGGCCGTCAGCGCCACCCTGTTCTACGTGTTCGTCTACACGCTGTGGCTCAAGCGCACCTCCCGCCAGAACATCGTCATCGGCGGGGCGGCCGGCGCAGTGCCGGTCCTGGTGGGCTGGGCCGCGGTGCGCAACAGCGTGGGCTGGGCCCCGGTGGTCCTCTTCGCCCTGATGTTCCTCTGGACGCCGCCCCACTTCTGGGCCCTGGCCATCCGTTACAAGGAGGACTACCGCTCCGTCGACGTGCCGATGATGCCGGTCGTCGCCACCGCCAAGCGCACGGCGGTGCAGATCCTCGGCTACACGGTGCTGGTGGCGGCCGTCTCACTGGTGTTCGCGTGGAGCGCCGGGATGGGCCCGCTGTACTGGGTGGCGGCCGCGGTGCTCGGGGCGGTTTTCTGCGCCCAGGCGTTCCGGCTGTGGCGGGCTCCGTCGGAGGCGCTGGCCATGAAGGTGTTCCACTACTCGATCACCTACGTGACGCTGCTGTTCGCCGCCATGGCCGCCGACCAGCTCATCTTCCACTAGGCGCCGGCCCGGGGGGCTCACTCCCAGCGGAACGTCCGGGCCGCCACCAGGGGGGCTGCCAATGCCCAGACGGCGAGGACGATCCAGGCCCGCGCCGGCACCGATCCGCCGGCGGTGAGGGAGCCGTGGAGGGCGTCGGACAGGGCTCCCGCCGGCAGGACCTCGGCCAGGGCGCGCAACGGTCCGGGCAGTCGGGACAAAGGGAAGACCATCCCGCCGAGCAGCAGCAGGGCCAGGTAGAGCCCGTTGGCGCCGGCGAGGGTGACCTCGGCGCGCAGCGAGCCGGCCATCGCCAGCCCGAGCCCGGCGAAGGCGACGGTCGCCGCCAGGATGGCCGGGACCGCCAGGGCCACCGGGCCGCCCGGGCTCCAGCCCAGGGCCAGTCCCACGGCCACCAGCACGGCGACCTGCACCACCTCGATGGCGACCACCGAGGCGATCTTCGCCGCCAGCAGCCGCGGCCGGCCGAGGGG
>DASSZD010000208.1:0-15510 GCA_035702985.1 Acidimicrobiales bacterium | reverse complement strand
CTCGGGCGTGCGGCGCTCGTTCTTGGTGATCGACGCGGTGGCGTAGCGCAGGCTGGGGGCCACCTCGTCGGCGGTGATCTCGATCTTGGACCGCCGCTCGTGGTCGGGGGTCTCCCAGCTGCGCTGGTCGAGCCGGCCGCTGACCAGCACCCGGGTGCCCTTGGTCAGGGACTGGGCCGCGTTCTCGGCCAGCTGGGCCCAGCACACCACGTCGAAGAACGAGGTGGCTTCCTCCCACTCGTTGGTCTGGCGGTTCTGCCACCGGCGGTTGACCGCCACCCCGAAGGTGGCGGTGGCCTGGCCGGAGGGGGTGAAACGCAGCTCGGGGTCGCGGGTCAGGTTCCCGACGATGCTCACATGGTTTCCGTTGGACATCTCAACTTGCTCCGTTCTCGTTAGCTGCCGCGGGCTCACCGTCGGAGCTCGAGGGCCGGCTGGAACGAACCGACACGGCCTTCTCGGGCAGGCGGATCACCTTGTGGCGGATGACCTCATCTGCGAGTCCGAGCATCCGGTCCACCTCGGCCACCGCCCCCGGCTCGGCCAGCGTGTCGAGCAGGACGTAGTAGCCCTCGCTGCGGTGGCGAACCTCGTAGGCGAAGCGCCGCTTTCCCCAGCGGTCCACCTTGCCCACGGTCGCCCCCCGGTCGGAGAGCGTCTTGGCGGCTCGGTCGAGGACAGCCCGGATGGCATCTTCCTCCAGGCCGGCGTCGAGAATGACCATTACTTCGTAGTGCCTCATATAGGCGCACCACCTCCCTGTGGACCCGGCCGTTCCGGCTCGGGGCCCCGGTAGGTCCGGGGCAGGGTCTTCTTTTTCAAAGACAGGTCATGGTACTCGACCCCGGCGATCCGGTAACTGCGGTCCCCGGCGCCGGAGCCCCGGGGACGATCCATCTACAGGTCAGAGCATGTCACGGCGGTGTGACAACGACCGCCCGGGGAGCCGGACCGGCGGCTGTCAGTTGCCGACGATGGCCTCGGCCGGGTTGACGTCGGCGGGCAGGGCGGACGCCGCCAGGTGGTAGCTCTCGGAGTCGTCGGGGAAGGCCCCGGTCCGGACGTCGGAGGCCCAGCGGGCCAGCGCCGCGGTGGCGTCGGCCTGCAGGGCGGCGTAGCGGCGCACGAACTTGGGCGGCCGGGTGTCGTCGAGGCCCAGCACGTCGTGGAACACCAGCACCTGCCCGTCGCAGTGGGGGCCGGCGCCGATGCCGATGGTGGGCACGTCGACCGATTCGGTGATCAGCTGGGCCACCACGTCGGGGATGCCCTCCAACACAATGGAGAAGCAGCCGGCCCGGGCCAGGCAGCGGGCGTCGTCGACCAGCATCTTGGCCGCGTCCATGTCCTTGCCCTGCACCTTGAACCCACCCATGGCGTGCAGGGACTGGGGGGTCAGGCCCAGGTGGCCCATGACCGGGATCTCGGCGTCGGCCACGGCCTCGATCACCTCCAGCCGCTTGCGGCCACCCTCCAGCTTGACGGCCTGGGCGCCGGCCCGGACCAGGGTGGCGGCGTTGCGGACGGCATCGGCGGTGCCGGTGTGGTAGCTCATCCACGGCAGGTCGGCGACCACCATGGCCCGCGGCCTGGTCCGGGCCACCGCCGCCGTGTGGTGGGCCATGTCGTCCACGGTCACGTGCAGGGTGTCGTCGTAGCCGAGCACCACCATGGCCAGCGAGTCGCCCACCAGGATCAGGTCCACCCCGGCCCCGTCCGCCACCCGGGCCCCGGGGGCGTCGTAGGCGGTCACCATCACCAGCGGCTCCCCGGATCCCTTGCGGGCCCGGATGGACGGCGCCGTCGGGCGGGGCCGGGCCGCGGCCCGGGCGGATGGGCGGTCGGCCGGTCCGGCGGAAGCCGCCGTCTCCGACTCAGGGGTGGTCGGCCCGTAGGTCGCCATGGCTGATCCTCCCTTGCAACTATGTCCGTCCAGCGCCCCTCGGGCTACCGGCGGGATTTTGCGACCATTGTGGTCCCGGGCGGGCACCGGTCGCCAGTTGGGGGTTCTCCCGGGGCCGCCGTCCGGCCCGCTCAGCCCGACGGGGCCGCCCCGGTGGCGGTCGTGGAGGGCGGCGCGGCCCGGGTGGTGGGGGTGGTCCCGGTCGTGGTGGGCGGCGACGTGGCCGGCGGGGTGGTGCTGGGGGTGGTGGTCGGCGGGGACGAGGTCGCGGTGGGCGAGGTGCCCGACCCGCCCGACCCGGCGCCGGCCACGGTGGTGGAGGTGGTGGTGGTGGGAGCCACCGTGGTCGTGGTGGTGGTGGTGCCCATGCCCAGCGGGAACTCCAGGCTGGACGGGGCAGGCGGGGTCAGGGTCCGGCCGGCGAGCGAGTACACCGGGGGAAAACTGCCGGCCCACTGCGGCTGCGAGTGCACCGCCGCGGCCATGAAGTTGTGCCACAACTGGGCCGGCACGGTGCCCCCCTGCACGCTGCTCAGACCCCGGAAGTCGACCATGGGCTTGTACTGCGAGGCGTAGCCCATCCACACCGCGGTGGTCAGGTTGGGGGTGTAGCCGATGAACCAGGCGTTGGCCGAGTTGTCGGTGGTGCCGGTCTTGCCGGCCACCGCCGATCCGATCCCGCCGGCCGCCGTACCGGTGCCCCGCAGCACCACCTGCTCCAGGACGTAGGTCTCCTCGGCGTCCTGGGCGGCGCTCAGCACCGCCCGGCTGGTGGGGGTGACCGGCAGCGGCATGGACCGGCCGGCGGCGTCGGTGACCCGGGTTATCAGCAGCGGGGCGTGGTAGACGCCGCCGGCGGCGAAGGTGGCGTACGCCGCCGCCATCTCGAGCGGGGACACCTCGTCGGTGCCGAGCACCTCCGAAAGGTGGTTGCCCAGCTCGGACCGGTTGATGCCCAGCTCGGCGGCCATGGCGTCCAGGTTGGACGAGCCGATCTTGTCCACGATCTGGGCGTAGACGGTGTTGATGGACCTGGCGGTGGCGTCGACGACGTTCATCTGCGGCTGGGTGGCCTCGCCCTCGAAGTTCTTCACCGGCCACGGCGTCCCGTCGGCGTTGCCGTGGGGCACCACCACCTCGGGCGGGGAGGGCAGGACCGACAGCGGCGAGTACCCGAGCTTGAGCAGTTCCGCCAGCATGAACGCCTTGAAGGTGGAGCCGGGCTGGCGGCCCCCTCCCCCGCCGGCGGTGCCGAGGGCCAGGTCGACGCTCGACCGCCGGAAGTCCTGCCCGCCCACCAGGGCCCGCACCTGGCCGCTGTCGTCTATCGACACCAGCGACCCCGACGGCTGGCCGGCGGCCGGGTCGAGGGCGTCGGTGTTGTGGCCGTAGACGGAGTTGTACGCCTCGGTCTGCAGGGTGGGGTCCAGGGTGGTGGTGACCCGCAGCCCGCCGCCGTCCACCTCGGCCTGGCCGTACTTGGCGATCAGCTGCTCCCGCACGGCCTCGACGAAGTAGTCCTCACCGGCGGGCAGGGCGGCGTGCGACGCCGAGGCGGTGGACGGCGGTCTGACGAAGGAGGAAAAATGGACCGCCTCCGCGGCGGCCGCCTGGCCGGCGGTGATCTTGGCGTCGCGGACCATGGCCTGGAGCGAGTCGTGCTGGTGCTGGTGAGCGACGGCCGGGTCCTTGGTGGGATCGGCGGTGTAGGGGTCGCGGATCATCCCGGCCAGCAGCGCCGCCTCCGGCAGGTCCACGTGGGCGGCGTCCACCCCGAAGTAGGTCTCGGCGGCCGCCTCGATGCCGTACGCCCCCCGCCCCCAGTAGATGGTGTTGAGGTAGCCCTGGAGGATCTGCTGCTTGGATTCGGTCCTCGACAGGCGGATGGCCAGGGCCGCCTCTTTGACCTTGCGGGTGATGGTCCGCTGCGAGTTGAGGTAGGTCTGCTTCACGTACTGCTGGGTGATGGTCGACGCCCCCTGCAGGTTGCCCGACCCGGCCACGTCGGACAGCAGCGCCCGGGCCATGGAGACCGGGTTGAGGGCCCCCTCGGTGAAGAAGTGGCGGTCCTCGGTGGACACCACCGCCTGGATCACCACCGGGGCCACCTGCGACAGCTTCACGTCCACCCGGTTCTGCTCCGAGAAGGTGGCCAGCGGGTGGCCGGTCGAGTCGTAGACGAACGTGGTCTGGGCCAGGGCGTGGGCGGCCGGGAGCGGGATCCGGGTGAGCTCGTACAGCCCGGCCGACCCGGCCGCCGCCCCGAGCAGGATCACCCCGAAGATCCACCGCCGGAGACGCCACAGCCGGCCGGGGGACCGGCGGGGGCGGCCCCGCCGGGCGTCGCCGGGCCGGCCCTCCGGCGCCGGGCGCCGGCCGGACGGGCGTGCGGATGGTGAGGGGGCTCGCCGGACCATGGGACTGCGGGTCCCGCGGTCAGCGACGGGCGCTGACCGCGAAGCTGCGGGCCAGGTGGTTCCACGAGCAGCTCGGGCACACCTCGACCACGTAGCACACCAGGTCCTTGGCGGTGCGGGCCAGCTTGGTCATCTCCTTCTTGGAGGTGACGCACACCCCGGCCGGGGACAGGCGGCTGCCGAACACGTAGGAGACCAGCCTCACCTTGGCCTCCTCGCAGATCGGGCAGTCCTCGCGGGTCTCGTCCCCCACGTTGAGGGCGGCCCGCAGCAGCTCCGGGTGGGCGTCGCAGATGTCCAGCCGGGACAGGCGGCCCTTGTGGAACTCGCTGACGATGGCGTTGCGGGCCAGGCGGTAGTCCACCTGTCCGGCCACGTGGGCGCCGGACCCGGCCCCCCGTAGCGCCTCCGGCCGCAAGCTCATCACCCGGGCACCCTACCGCCGGGGCGCCCGGTTCAGCGATGCGAGGGTGGATTTTGGTTCGATATATCGACCCGATACATCGTTTCGCTGTAAGGTGCAGGAACAGTGCTGGAACTCGCCATCCTCGGGCTCCTCAAGGAGCAGGAGCTTCACGGCTACGAGCTGAAGAAGCGCCTGGTGGACACCCTCGGCTTCGCCAGCGGGGTGTCGTTCGGCTCGCTGTATCCGGCCCTGTCCCGGCTGGAGTCGGCGGGGGCGGTCAAGGCGGTGGAGTCCCGCCCCACCGCCGCCACCGCGGTGCCCCACACCGGGTCCCTGGCCGGGGAGCTGGCCGCCTTCCGGGCCCGCAAGGCCTCCTCCCCCCGCGGCTCGCGCAACCGCAAGGTGTACGGCATCACCGACCGGGGCGAGCGGCTCTTCGACGAGCTCCTGGCGGCCGAGAGCCAGTCCAACGACGACGAGCGGCTGTTCAACCTGCGCCTGGCCTTCGCCCGCTACCTCCCCCCCGACCTGCGGCTCGGGATGCTGGAGCGGCGCCGGGCCCACCTGGTGGAGCGGCTCATCCAGCTGCGGGCCCGGGTGCTGGCCGCCCGGGACTCCTACGCCCGCAGCCTGGTCGAGCACGACCAGGAGGCGGCCCAGCACGATCTCACCTGGATCGAGAGGCTGATCGCCTCCGAGCGGGCCGGTCACCGGCCCGACGGGACCGCCGGCGGGGTGGCCGGTCCCGACCGACCCGCCGGCCCCCCGGCCGGCGCCCATGACCGGACCGGCCTGAGGGCCGGACCGGACGGCACGGCCGGGCTGACACGCCGGGCCTACCGGGGTGACAGCCCCACACTCGCGGGGCTGCGCCCCACCGAACCCTTCCAGCCCGGTCCATCACAGGAGGACAGCAACCAATGACCAAGAAGATCCGGGTCGCCATAGCCGGCGTCGGCAACTGCGCCAGCTCTCTCATCCAGGGCATCGAGTACTACCGCGATGCCGACCCGTCCGAGACCGTCCCCGGCCTCATGCACGTGACCCTGGGCGGCTACCACGTGTCGGACGTGGAGTTCGTGGCCGCCTTCGACGTGGACGCCGCCAAGGTGGGCCTGGACCTGGGCAAGGCCATCTTCTCCGGTCAGAACAACACCATCCGCTTCGCCTCGGTGGGCGACCTGGGGGTGACCGTGCAGCGCGGCCCCACCCTCGACGGCCTGGGCAAGTACTACCGCCAGACCATCGAGGAGTCCCCGGCCGAACCGGTCGACGTGGCCGACGCCCTCCGCCGGGTGGAGGCCGACGTGCTGGTGTCGTACCTGCCGGTCGGCAGCGAGGCGGCCCAGAAGCACTACGCCCAGGCCTGCCTGGACGCCAAGGTGGCGTTCGTCAACGCCATCCCGGTGTTCATCGCCAGCGACCCCGAGTGGGCCCAGAAGTTCACCGATGCCGGCGTGCCCATCGTCGGAGACGACATCAAGAGCCAGGTCGGGGCCACCATCGTGCACCGGATCCTGGCCCGGCTGTTCGAGGACCGGGGCCTGGTGCTGGACCGCACCTACCAGCTCAACGTGGGCGGCAACATGGACTTCAAGAACATGCTCGAGCGGGAGCGGCTGGAGTCCAAGAAGATCTCCAAGACCCAGTCGGTCACCAGCCAGCTCGACAACGGCATCGGCGCCGACGACGTGCACATCGGCCCCTCCGACCACGTGGCCTGGCTGGACGACCGCAAGTGGGCCTACATCCGCCTGGAGGGCCGCAACTTCGGCGACGTCCCGCTCAACGTGGAGCTCAAGCTGGAGGTGTGGGACTCCCCCAACTCCGCCGGCGTGATCATCGACGCCCTCCGCTGCGCCAAGATCGCCCGGGACCGGGGCATCGGCGGCCCGCTGCTCGGCCCCTCGGCCTACTTCATGAAGTCGCCCCCGGTGCAGTACCACGACGACCAGGCCCACCGCATGGTCGAGGATTTCGCCGCCGGTAAGTAGTCCGCCGGATGGGTCGCAGGGCCGCTCCGTTTTCCCGGCACAGCCGGGGACGGAGCGGATCCTCGACGCCAACGGCCGTGGTTTAGGGCAGGATTACATGTCGTGGCACCCGAGATAGCAACCGCGTGGGACCGTTTCTCCGACGAGTACCAGAAGAGCGCCGCCCTCGGCACCGGGGCGGCGCACTACGGGCCCGACATCCCCGACGAGTCGGAGCTGCGGCTGCTCGGTGATCTCCGGGGCCGGCGGGTGCTCGAGCTCGGCTGCGGGGCGGCGCAGTGCTCCATCGCCTTCGCCCGGGCCGGGGCCACCGCCATCGGGGTGGACTTCTCGGCCGAGCAGCTGGCCCACGCCCGGCGCCTGTGCGAGACCGAGGAGGTCAAGGTCGAGCTGCGCCACGCCGACATGGCCGACCTGGCCTTCCTGCGAGCCGACTCGATAGACGTGGCGTTCTCCTCCTACGCCTTCCAGTACGTGGAGGATCTCAACCGGGTGTTCCGCCAGGTGCACCGGGTGCTCAAGGTGGGGGCGCCGCTGGTGTTCAGCCTGCCCCACCCGGCCTGGGCCATGGTCGACGAGGGCTCGCGGCCGGTGACCGTCAACCGGTCCTATTTCGACCGCCGGCCGGTGCGCTACGAGTGGGGCGGGGTCGATTTCACGGCCTTCCACCACACCTTCGCGGACCTGTACATGGGGCTGGCCCGGGCCAGCTACAAGGTCGACCTGGTGCTGGAGCCGGAGCCCATACCTGGTGCACCCCGCAGCTGGGCCTGGCGCGACTCGATGGAGTGGGTGCCCCGGACCCTGATCGTGAGGGCCCGCAAGGAGGGCAGCTGACGGCGCTTCAGGACCGGCCCTGGCGGGCGGCCCACCAGGCGTCCAGGCGCCGGCCGGCCTCCTCCTCGCCGAGCGGCCCCTGCTCCAGGCGCAGCTCCAGCAGGAAGGTGAGGGCCTCGCCGACCTCCCGCCCCGGTCGCAGCCCCAACCGGGTCATGACCGCGTTGCCGTCCAGGTCGGGGCGGATGGCCCGCAGCTCCTCCTGCTCCTGCAGCTCGCCGATGCGGGCCTCCAGCTCGTCCATGCGCCGGGCCAGGGCCCGGGCCTTGGCCGCGTTGCGGGTGGTGCAGTCGCAGCGGGTCAGCTCGTTGAGCCGCTTGAGCAACGGGCCGGCGTCGCGCACGTAGCGGCGCACCGCGCTGTCGGTCCAGCCCATGCGGTAGGTGTGGAACCGCAGGTGCAGCTCCACCAGCCGGGTCACCGTCTCCACGTCCTCGCTGGAGTAGCGCAGGGCCCGCATCCGGTCCCGGGTCATGCGGGCGCCGACCACCTCGTGGTGGTGGAACGACACCGCCCCCCGGGGCCCGAACGAGCGGGTCTTGGGCTTGCCCACGTCGTGGAACAGGGCGGCCAGGCGCAGCACCCGGTCCGGGGTGGCCGGATCGTCGCCCCAGGTCTTCTCCACCACCGCGATGGTGTGGGCCAGCACGTCCTTGTGTTGGTGGATGGGGTCCTGCTCGAGGGCCAGGGCGGGCAGCTCGGGCAGGAACTCCTCGGCCAGGCCGGTGCGGACCAGGAACCACATCCCCTCCCCCGGCCTGGGCACCACCATCAGCTTGTCCAGCTCGTCGCGGATCCGCTCGTCGGAGACGATGTCCAGCCGGGCCCTCATCACCCTGACGGCATCGACCAGGGCCGGGTCGGGGGTGAGGCCGTAGCCGGCGATGAACCGGGCGGCCCGCATCATGCGCAGCGGGTCGTCGCTGAAGGACTCCTCCGCCGACAGCGGCGTGCGCAGCCGGGCGGCGGCCAGGTCGGCCGCGCCCCCGAACGGGTCGATGAGGCGCAGATCCGGGAGGGACAGGGCCATGGCGTTGATGGTGAAATCCCGTCGGGACAGGTCCGCCTCGATGGCGTCGGAGAACGCCACGTCCGGCTTGCGGCTGTCGGCGGTGTAGGCCTCGGAGCGGTGGGTGGTGATCTCCATGGTCCGCCCGCCGACCTTCACCCCGATGGTCCCGAACCGCTTGCCCTGGGTCCACACCGACGACGCCAAGCCGGACACCAGCCGTTCCGTGTCGTCGGGCCGGGCGTCGGTGGTGAAGTCCAGGTCGGCGTCGTCGCGCAGGCGGTCCAGGATGGCGTCACGCACCACCCCCCCGACCAGGTACAGCCGGTGACCGGCGGCCGCGAAACGCTCGGCCAGGCCGCTCGTTTCGCTGATCAGGGGTCGCAGTCGGTCCGGTACCACGACATTCCAGCCTACCGGTGCGGCCCCGCCCGGGATCGGGCAGTACCCGCCTTAAGTGGCCGGTAGGAGACCGGCGGTCTGCAGCGCCACCCGGAAGTCGTGGGGGTTGGTGGCGGCCGCCAGGGCCGCCCGCAGGGTGACGTCACCGCTCTTGAACAGGGAGAACAGGCTCTGATCGAAGGTCTGCATGCCGTGGTACTCGCCGTCGGCCACCAGCTCCTCGATGGTCTCGCCGCCGTTGGAGGACGGGTCCACGATCCGGTCGGCGATCCGCCCGGTCACCACCATGGCCTCGATGGCCGGCACCCGCCCCTCCCCCGAGGCGTGGGGCACCAGCCGCTGGCTGATCACCCCTTTGAGCACGCCGGCCAGGGTGAGGCGGATCTGCTGCTGCTGGAACGGGGGGAAGAAGTCCACGATCCGGTTGATGGTCTCGGTGGCGTTGGTGGTGTGCAGCGTGGACAGCACCAGATGGCCGGTCTCGGCGGCCATCAGCGCCGCCGACACCGTCTCCACGTCGCGCATCTCGCCGATGAGGATCACGTCGGGGTCCTGGCGCAGCACCCGGCGCATGGCCTGGGCGTAGTCCCGGGTGTCGGTGCCGATCTCGCGCTGGCAGACCACCGAGCGCTTGTCCGGGTGGAGGATCTCGATGGGGTCCTCGATGGTGATGATGTTGGCCGACCGGGTCTGGTTGATGTGGTCGATCATGGCCGCCAGGGTGGTGGTCTTGCCCGACCCGGTCGGCCCGGTGACCAGCACCATGCCCCGGTGCTCCTCGGCCAGGCGGGTGACGATCGGCGGCAGGCCCAGGTCCATGACCGACATGGCGGCGGGCAGCACCCGCCTCAGGACCATGGCGGCGCTGCCACGCTGACGGAAGGCGTTGCCCCGGAAGCGGCCCAGGCCGTCGATCGAGATGGAGAAGTCGGCCTCCCCGGTGCGGTGGAACTCCTCGATGCGGTCCACGGGCATGATCACCCGGAGGCATTCCTCCACGTCCTGGCGCTCGACGGGGGGGAAAGGGGTGGGGCGCAGGTCGCCGTTGACGCGCACCCGCGGCGCCGAGAGTCCCTTGACGTGGAGGTCGGAGCCCCCTACCTCGGTCACGTGAGCGAGGATCGACTGTAAGTCGAGCACGGTTGCTATATCGGCCCCGTTTCCGCCGGGTTGAGCCGGCAAAGGGCCCCATCCGGAAAAGTGTTCGGAAAAAGTCCCGGCTCGGGCCGGTATGTCTGATGTAGCGGCTGCATGTATAGGTGATCGGGTGGAAAGGTAGCGTTGCAGCGTGGGCGTCCCGTCGGTCTCCGTGATCCGCCGGGGTCGTGAACGGGTCAGGGCCGCGCCCTGGCGCGGGGACGGCGCCGTCGCCCTGATCACCGTTACTCCTGAAGCACCTTTTCTCTCTGCCGACTTCGTGCGCCACTGCCTCTCCACTCTGGCCGGCCAGGGCTTCTCCCGGGTCGTGACCGGAGCCCTGTCACCACTCGAACAGGCCGGTTTCCTGGCCGCCGGGTTCGGGGTGGAGGAGCAGCTGCACCTGCTCGGCCTGGACCTGACCGGGACGCTGCCCCCCCTGCCCCGCACGCCGCGACTGGCCCGGGTGCCGGCCCGGCGGCGCACCGACGTGCTGTCGGTGGACCGGGCCGCCTTCTCGGAGTTCTGGCGCTTCGACGAGCTGGCGCTGCGCGACGCCCTGCACGCCACCCCGGCCGTCCGGTTCCGCATGGCCGCCCGCCGCTGGGGCCCGGTGGACGGCTACGCCATCTGCGGCCGGTCCGGGGGTCGGGGCTACGTCCAGCGTCTGGCCGTGCACCCCGAGGCCCAGGGGCGCGGCACCGGCCGGCGTCTCCTGCTGGACGGCCTGCACTGGATGGCCTCCCACGGGGTGGGCCGGGCCCTGGTCAACACCCAGACCACCAACCAGGGCGCCCTGGCCCTCTACCGGGCCGTCGGCTTCCGGGAGGAGCCGGTGGGGCTGTCCGTACTGTCGGCCGGGCTGTCGTGACCGTCCGCCCGGCTCCGGCCCGGTCCATCGTCCGGCGGGTCACCGCCGCGGCCATGATGGTGGCCTCCACCCTGTTCCTGCTGGCCCGGCCGGCGTCCGCCGACTCGGTCGGGTCCACCGCCGGATACGGGGTGCAGCTGCTGGCCCAGACCCCGTGGGTCAAGAACAGCGGCCAGCTCGCCCTGCGGGTCAGCGTGTCGGCCCAGACGCCGGCCAGCGACCAGCTGGAGGTGCGGTACTTCCCCCAGCTGATCACCCGCACCAACTTCGACTCGGCTGCCTCCGGCAAGGTGCGCAGCTACCCCTCCTACACCGGCCGGCAGCCGCTGTCGAAGTTCCCGGCCGACCCGGCCGGCGGGATCGACGTCAACATCCCGGTCGACTCCCCGGCGCCGCCCGGGTCTCCGTTCGCGGCGTTCTCCACCGGAGCGGTGGGCAGCGCGGTGTTCCCCGTGCAGCTGTCGGTGGTCGACGCCTCGGGCGTCGAGGAGGGCCAGCCGCTCACCACGTTCCTGGTCTACGCCTCGGGCACCGTCACCCCCCTGTCGGTCGCCCTGGTTATCCCGGTGGGCGGCGCCCCGGCGGTGAGCGGGGCCGGGAAGCTGACCGGACCCACGTCGTCCGAAGCGGGCCGGCTGAGCCGCCTGGCCGCCGCCCTGGGGGCCGACCACAGCGTGCCGGCCAGCGTGCTCAGCCTGCCCCGCAGCCTGGCCGCCCTGCAGGTCGGGGCGGCGGCCGGCTCCGCCGCCGACCGGTCCACCCTCACCGGCCTGAGCGGGGTGCCGCAGGGCGGCCTGATCCAGGTTCTGCCCTCGACCTACAGCCCGGTGACCCCGGGTGACCTGGTGGGAGCCGGCCTGGCCGGCGAGGCCGACCAGCAGGTGGCGGCCGGCGCCACCGTGCTGAGGTCGGTCTTCGGGGCTGCTCCCGACCCCGCCACGTGGGTGGTCGACGGGCCGCTCGACTCCGCCACCGCCGGTTTCCTGGCCGCCCACCACGCCACCTCGCTCATCGTCCCGAACTCCGACCTGACCACCTACAACAGCCGGGTCACGTTCGCCTCCGCCACATGGCTGCAGTCCGGCGACACCCGGTTGAAGGTGCTGGCCGCCGACCCCCAGCTCAGCGCCGATTTCGGGACCGACCAGCCGCCGGCCCTGGCCGCCAACCACCTGCTCGCCGAGCTGGCCATGATCCAGACCGAGCAGCCCAGCAACGCCCGGGGGGTGGTGGCCATGCCCCCGCCCGGGGCGTCGGTGTCACCCGATCTGGTATCCACCCTGCTGGCCGGGCTCGACGGCAACCCCCTGGTCCGGCCGGTCACCGCGTCGGGTCTGTTCCAGGCCCTGCCGGCCCCCCAGGTGACCCGCCAGCTGGCCGATCCCCAGCCCGCCCCGGGCCGGGCCGCCGCCGCCCTGGTGGCCTCCGCCCGGGCCATCCAGGCCGCCCGGCAGGACATCGCCGGCCTGTCGTCGCTGCTGAGCGACCAGGCCACGCTGGTCACCATGGGCGACCAGCTGCTCACCGCCGAGTCGGAGGACATCCTGCCGTCGACCCGCCGGGCCCTGCTGGGCTCCATCGAGGCGGCCAAGAACCGCTTCACCCGCCGGATCAGCCTGCCCGGATCGACCACCATCACGCTGACCGCCACCAAGGGGCAGCTGCCCCTCACCATCCTGTCCGCCGGGGCCGTCCACGCCCGGGTGCAGCTGGATCTGACCAGCCAGCGACTGATCTTCCGGCCCGCCAGCCTGCCCGGCGGGAGCTGCCGCGTGCCGGTCCCCACCAAGGAGATCTGCACTTTTTCCCTGCAAGCCCAGAACACCACGCTGCACGTGCCGGTCGAGACCCGCTCGTCGGGCGTGTTCCCCCTGGAGGTGGACCTCAGATCGGCCAACGGGATGCTGGCCCTGGCCCGCAACCGGGACACCGTGCGCAGCACCGCCGTGTCGGGGGTGGGGCTGGTGCTCATCGTGGTGGCGGTGCTGTCGCTGGCCGTGTGGTGGGTCCGGGACCTGCGCCACGGCCGCCGGCCCCGGGAGCTGGCCCCGGCCCCCGACAGCGAGGAGGCCGCCGAGGTCGAGCTGAGCGACGACCCCGCCGTGCACGAGTTCTTCAACTCCGATCCGCCCCAGTTCGACAACAGCGGCCGGCGGACCGGCTGAAATGTCACCTAT
Organism: Acidimicrobiales bacterium; assembly: GCA_035702985.1. GTDB lineage: Bacteria > Actinomycetota > Acidimicrobiia > Acidimicrobiales > Palsa-688 > JAKAXG01. The sequence goes on along the minus strand of DASSZD010000208.1, from coordinate 2,357 downwards.
CCGGCCGGCACCGGGTCCAAGCTGATCATCCGTTTACTACAAGCCGGGAGGCACAGGAAAAGTGGCGAGCGTCCGAGTGGTGACCGACAGTGCCTGCGACCTGCTCGACGAGACCCTGAGCGAACTCGGTATCGGGCTGGTCCCGTTGAGGATCCGCTTCGGCGACGATGAGCTGGTGGATCGCGTCGAGCTGTCCACCAAGGACTTCTGGGCCCGCTGCGCCTCGTCCCCGGTGCTCCCCTCCACCGCCGCGCCGTCGCCGGGCCAGTTCCAGGAGGCCTTCGAGGCCATGGGGGCGGCCGGGGCCGACGGCGTCGTCTGCGTTAATCTGTCATCGAAGCTGTCAGCAACGATCGAGGCCGCCCGCCAGGCGGCCCGGGCCCTCGAGGGCCGCCTGCCGGTCCGGGTGGTTGACTCGCTGAGCGTCTCGCTGGGCCAGGGCCTGGTCGCCAGCGAAGCGGCCAAGGCGGCCGCCGCCGGCCGGTCGCTCGACGAGGTGGTGGCGGTGGCCGAGAAGGCCGTGCACGAGATGAAGCTCTACGGGGCCATCGACACCCTGGAGAACCTGAAGAAGGGCGGCCGGATCGGGGGGGCCCAGGCGCTGCTCGGATCCATGCTGGCCATCAAACCGGTCATCGAGGTGCGCGACGGGGTGGTCGAACAGGAGTCCAAGCAGCGCACCCGCAGCCGGTCCCTGCGCTACCTGGCCGACAAGGTCAAGGCGGCCGGCCCGGTGTCCCGGCTGGCCGTGTTCTCCGCCGACGCCCCCGACCTGGACGATTTCCTGGCCCTGCTCTCCGATGTCAAGCCCACCCAGGGTGACACCCTGCTGGGCGACGTGGGACCGGTGATCGGCGCCCACGCCGGCCCCGGTGCCATCGGGGTGGCTTGGCTGCCGGCCTGAAGATGACGGAGAGGGCCTGACCGGGTCCCGGCCGGAGCCTTCGGTACCCTGGAGCGTCGTGCCCGGATTCGACCAGACCACCGAACCGCCGGCCGTGGGGCGGACCCTGGCGGGTCGGTACCGGTTGCTCGCCCCGATTGCACGGGGCGGGATGGCCGAGGTGTGGGAGGGCCACGACGAGGTCCTGTCCCGACCGGTGGCCGTCAAGGTGCTGCAGGCGCATCTGGCCGCCGACGGCGTGTTCCTGGAGCGTTTCCGCCGGGAGGCGGTCACCGCCGCCCGGTTGGCCCACCCGGGCATCGTGGCCACCTTCGACACCGGGGTCGACCAGGGAACGGCGTTCATCGTCATGGAGCTGGTGCGGGGCCGCAACCTGCGCCAGTGGCTCAACGAGCACGGCCGGATGGACCCGGCCGGGGCGGTGTCGGTCACCCGCCAGGTCGCCGACGCCCTCGCCTACGCCCACCAGGCCGGGCTGGTGCACCGCGACGTCAAGCCGGCCAACGTGCTGCTGGTCGAGGACGAGTGGGGCGGCCTGCGGGTCAAGGTCACCGACTTCGGCATCGCCAAGGCCGGGCTGGACACCGGAGCCGACCTGACCCGCACCGGGATGGTGCTGGGCACCCCCAAGTACCTGAGCCCGGAGCAGATCAAGGGTCGCGACCCCGACGCCAGAGCCGACCTCTACTCCCTCGGTGTGGTCCTGTACGAGATGCTGGTCGGCGAGCCGCCCTACGTGGGCGAGACCGACATGGCCACCGCCCTGGCCCACCTGAGCGACCGGGTCCCCAAGCCGTCGGCCTCCGTGCGGGGCATCTCCCACTCCCTGGACCGGGTCGTGGTCGACCTGCTGGCCAAGTCGGCCGACCGGCGCATCCAGTCCGCGGTCGACCTGCGCCAGCGGCTCGACTCCCTGGGACCCCTGCCCACCTCGGGGGCGGAGGGCCGCCGCCGGGGCGTGCGGCGCCGGTCCCCCGACCCGGCCACCCCCCCGTCCGGATCCAACAGCTGGGGTGGCCCGCCCCCGCCGATCCCGTCGTTCGGGCCGGCCACCTCCCCGACGCCGTCCGGGGCCGGTTTCCATCCGGCCAACGTCATGCCGGCGCCGGTCGACCCCGGTCCTCCCACGGTGGCCGCCCCGTTGGTCGATCCGCCCTCCGCCTCCGCCGACCCCACCGCGGTGGCCTCCCAGGCGCCGGCCACCACCGTCTTCCCGGCCGCCGGAACCGGCCCTTTCACCACCGGCTCGGCCGGGGCCGGATCCGACCCCACCCGGGCGTTCTCGGCCGGCCCCCCGCCCCCGCCCCCGCCGGCGGTACGGGCCGCCCCCGCCGGCTGGGTCCCGGCCGGCCCGGACCCGTACCGGTCCGCTCCCCCGTTCCCGCCGGCCGGCGGGCCCCACACCGACGAGTTCGACGCCGCCCCGGCGCCCCGGCGCAACCACCGCACCGAG
>DASSZD010000165.1:0-48943 GCA_035702985.1 Acidimicrobiales bacterium | reverse complement strand
AGGGGAGCGACGATGAACAGCCAGACCTGGCTCAGCGCCAGTCCCCCCACGATGAGAGCGGGACCCAGGCTGCGGGCCGGATTGACCGAGGTGCCGGTCAGGGGGATGCCCACCAGGTGCACCAGGGTCAGGCTGAGCCCGATGACCAGGCCGGCGAAGCCCGGCGTCCCGATCCGGCTGGTCACCGCCAGTATCACGAACACGAACAGCGCCGTCAGGATCAGCTCCGCGCCGAAGGCCCCGGCCAGGTTCAGGTGGACCATGGACAACTTCCCGAACCCGTCGGCCCCCAGCCCGGTCGTCTTACGGGAGTAGTCCGGCGAGCCGGACACGACCCCCCACAGGACCAGGGCTCCGGCGATACCCCCGACGAACTGGGCCACCCAGAAGCCTGCCGCGTCGGCCAACGGCATCCGTCCAGACACCCAGAACCCGAAGGTGACGGCGGGGTTCACGTGGCAGCCCGATACCGGGCCGATGGCGTAGGCGAGCCCCATGAGCACCAGCCCGAACGCCAGAGCCGTGGCCACCACACCGGCTGATTTCGATCCGCCGGTCACCCCGAACCCGAAGCTGAGGGTGGCCACCCCCACCGCGAAGAAGACCAGTGCGAATGTGCCCAGCGCCTCGACCGCCAACTTGCGAAGATCCATGCCACCTCCCCTGTCCCTCCCAAATGTGCAGGACCCCGACCGCGAAGGGGGCGTTGTTTGGCCGACCGTACGGGCCGGTCGGATCAGGCGGCGGCGCACACGGGGTCGCCGGCGGTCACACCGTGGTGGCTTCTACGGGCGCCGCTGCCGGGGTGGTCCCGGCCCACGTGGCGGCCAGGCCCACCAGGGCGACCACCACGCAGCCGGAGAACAACAGTCCATAGAAGTTCCCGGAGCTGAGCACCACGGCCACCCAGCACCCGCCCAGTGCGGAACCGGCGAAGCGCAGCAGGTTGAACAGGCCGATACCAGCGCCCAGGCGGCCCGCCGTTGAACGGGTGGCCCCGGTGGCAGCCGGGGTCTGCACCAGGGCCACTCCGCATCCGGCCAGGACCAGCAGGGCGATCAGGGCCGCCGAGGCATGGGTCGGCTGGCGCAGGAGAGCGCCCAGGCCGGCCAGCGCCGCAGCCAGGAAGGACAGGCCCAGGCGTATGGTGCGCCGGGGCCCGAAGGCGTCGATGGCCAGGCCCGACGCCGGAGCCAGGACGGTCATGGTGGCCGGCAGGGCGAACAGGTACAGTCCGACGGCGACGGGGGAGATGCCGCTACCGGCGGCCAGGTTGAGCGGCACCGCCAGCATGACACTGGCGAAGCAGAACATCTGGGCGATCACAGCCAGAGAGCTGCGCAGGAACGACGGCTCCGACAGCAGCGACGGGGGCAGGAACGGCGGGTCGAACCGGTGGCTGGCCCGCACGTACGATCCCACCGCCACCAGGCCGGCGACCGCGATCGGGGCGGCGACCACCAGGGCCACCCCGCCCACGGGGACCATGGCCGCCGCCGAGAGCAGCAGACCCGCTCCCATGGTGATGGAGGTGGCGCCCCGCCACTCGATGGTGGAGCGCCCCGGTGGGGTTTTCGGCACCAGGCGCAGGGCGGCCAGGAGCCCTATCGCGGCCAGGGGCACGGTGGGCCAGAAGATGGCCCGCCACGACAGCCAGCCGCTCAGCGCACCCGACAGCAGCGGGGCGCTGGCCTGGCCGAGGCCATTGGCCGCCGACCAGAACCCCAGCCCTCGACCCCGGCGCTCCGGGCCGTAGATCTGGGTGGTGAGGGCCATCACGTTGGGCAGGATGGCGGCCGTGCCCGCCCCCTGGATGACGCGGAACACCACCAGCAGCGCCAGGTCGGGGGCCAGCGCCGCCCCGGCCGATCCCAGCGCCAGGGTGGCCAGGGCCACGCAGAACACCCGCCGGCGCCCGAAGCGGTCGCCGGCCCAGCCGGTGACCGGCATCAGCGCCGCGAAGGTGACATTGAACGACACCACCACCAGGAACCCGAGTGACAGCGGCACGTGTAGACCGCCCAGGATCTGCTTCAGCGGGACGTTGACGATGTTGTTGCTGAGCGTCCCGATGAACGATCCGAGCAACAGCGGGCTCTGGACCAGCCACGCCGCCCGCCGGACGGACGGCGCCCGGTGGTGGGTGACCGAGGTGGTGCTCACTTCCTGACCCGGCCCGGGCCGCCGGTCCCGTGCCCGACCACCGATCTCGTATTCAGATCCCCGCGCCTCACACGATCAGGTTGGAGTCAACCCCCAGGCGGAATCAACGAGCGTTGTGCACAAAAACAACCGGGCGGAATTGGCCAGCCTGCCCTCCCCGCCGGCGGGGAGGGTCAGGCGAAGGGGCCGATCTCCCGGGCGACCGCCGTCTCCGCCTCGGACAGGACCCTGATGCGATGGGCCAGCCAGATGGTGAACTGGTTCTCGGCCTGGCGGATGTCCATGCCCAGCAGCCGTGACGCCTTGTCCAGCTTGTAGAGGACCGTGTTGCGGTGCATGTAGAGGTTGCGGGCGGCCGCGTTGAGGTTGCCGCCGCTCTCGATGTAGGCCATCAGTACCGCCTCGAGGTCCTCGCCCCGGTCCACCGGACCCCGCAGGGGGGCGAAGGTCTCGTCCGCGAACGCCTTGCCGTCGGCTTCCTGGGCCACGTGCGCCAGCACCGCGAACACCCGCAGGTCACCGTAGTTGGCCACCCCGTCGAAGCGCAGGCTGCGGGCCACCTCGAGGGCCACCCGGGCCTCCCGGTAGCTGTTCATGATGCCGGTCACGCCCTTGCCGGGCCGGCCCACCGCCACCGCCGGCTTGGCGCCCGAGCTTCCGAGCAGGTCCATGAGCGCCGAGGCGAACTCGCCGGCCTCCTGCAGCGGGGCCCCGGTCCGGGACCGTCCGGCCGGCGCCACCTTGCGCACCACCACCAGCAGATCGCCGAGGGGGGTGGCCATGGTGGTGTTGGCCCCGTCGGAGAGCTGCTGCACGGTGCGGACCACGCTGGCGGAGCGGCTGAGCCCCTTGGCCGTGGCCGCGTCGAGGACGCCGCGCACCGCCACCACCGCGTAGACCCCGTCCACGTCGAAGTGGTGGTGGGCCGCCCGGCTGGCCAGCTCGTGGGCGCTGGTGAACCGCCCGTGAAGCAGGGCGTGCACGAAGTCCCCCCGGGCCCGCTCCTCCGACTCCTCGATGCTGCGCAACCGCAGGATCTCCGATCCGGTGATCATCACCGCCTGCTCGGCCACCACCAGGTGCTGGGCCAGGTCGTGGCGGTTGGGCGGATGGTCGAACTCCACGATCACCACCCACCCGTAGGTGGTGCCACCCAGCACCATGGGGTCCACCACCACGCTGACCGTCTGCTGCTCCAGCTGCACCTCCAGGCACCGGGCGCCGGTGTGGCCGCCCGGGCCGGGCTGCTCCGAGGCCAGCTGCTGGCGGAGCACCCGGACCAGCTCCTCGGGGTCGGGAACGGCCGCCGCGCTCAGCGACTCGTAGGCCAGCACGTCGAAGTTGGTGTCAAGCAGGAACGCCGGGCAGTTCGACAGGCGGGAGATCCGCCGGGCCATGGCGGAGAGCCCCGACCCCCGGTAGAGCACGTCGGCCAGCTCCCGGTGCACGCTCACCCCGTAGGCCATGGCGTGGGCATCCTGGGCCAGGCGCTTCTCGGCCACCAGCCGGTTGATGGCCGGGAAACCGATGTCGGGCGGGGCCACGATCACCGGCAGGCCCGCCGACTCGGCCAGCTCCCGGGCGGCCTTCTGGCGGCCTGCGCCGGCCAGCACGATCAGAGCCGCCGCCCCGCCCTCGTGCAGCCGGCGCACCTGCTCGGCCGCCAATGCCTGCTCGGAGCCCAGCAGGTCACCCCGGTCCACCACCACCACCCCGTCGAGGGCCGCCCCCTCGGCCATGGCATCGGACAGCGGGAGGCTCCATTCCACCCGGCGCTCCCAGTCGCCCGGGCTGCCGCCGGCCGCAGCCGAGGCGCGCAGCAGGGGCTCGTCGAGGAGGGACGCCACTGTGAACGGCTGGTGCAGCGTCGCCTCGGCCGGGTCGTGGTTATGGGCGCTCATGGCCGCCACCGTGATCCCGGGCCGGGCGGACCGGTCGACTCCCTGTGACAACTGCCAGAGATGGAACCCCAAAGTTGTGCACCTCGACCATTGTAGCTCCGGGGGGTCACCCTTAGATTGCACCCGACGTCAGCAATAGATCGTCCCTGAGGAGGCCTTTAATGTCCATCACCATCACCCCTCCGGCGCAAGAGGAGAAGACCCCTTTCCGCCTGGAGCTCGAGGCCGCGGTGGCCGGCAAGCACTCCCAGGCGTCTCCTTTTTCAGTGGCATGGTCGGAGGGACGCCTGCAGAAGGATCACTTCGCTTTCTGGGTGGCGCAGCACCTCCACTACGTGGGTCATTTCTCCGAATGGCTGGGGGCCATGTTCGCCGATTGCCCGCACAAGGACGCCCGGGATTTTCTCCTTCAGAACATGTGGGAGGAGGAGATGGGCACCCCGCACACCGAGCTTCTGATCCACTTCGGTGAAGCCTGCGGCTGGACGCGGGAGCAGATCCTCTCCACCCCTGCCCTGCCCACGACCAACGGCCTGCGCTACTGGTGCGAGACCCTGGCCAAGTCGCACGACTTCCTCGGCGCCTCGGCCGCCCTGATTGTCGGTCTCGAGTCACAGACGCCCGGCATCTACATCCGCCAACTGCCGCCGCTGCGGGAGAAGTACGGCTTCACCACCGACGAGACCATCTTCTTCGACGTGCACATCTCCTCCGACGTGGTGCACGGCGAGCGCGGCTACCAGATCGTCGAGAAGTACGCCGACACCCCCGAAGAGAAGCAGCGCTGCCTGGACCTGGTCCACCAGGCCACGGAGATGCGGTGGATGTACATGGACGGGCTGTACCGGGAGCTGGTCCGCCGTTACGGCGAGCTCTGATCCCAGCTCCGTACCCGCATCCACCGGACAGTTCGAGCAGGAAAAAGGAAGAGGGGAGTTCGTTATGGCGTCGGATGGTCACGGTACGGGCGGGGGGAGAGACCCCGACCCGGCCGATGCTGCGGTATCGGGGGGCCATCTTCTGGCCCGGGCCCTCAGGAACGAGGGCGTGGACACCATCTTCACCTTGTGCGGTGGCCACATCTCCGACGTCTACGACGGCTGCCTGGACGAAGGCATCCGCATCATCGATGTGCGCCACGAGCAGGTGGCGGCGCACGCCGCCGACGGCTACGCCCGCATGACCGGGCGGCTGGGCTGCGCAGTGGTCACGGCCGGCCCGGGCACCACCAACGCGGTGACCGGGGTGGCCAATGCCCTGCGAGCCGAGAGCCCCATGCTGCTCGTCGGCGGCCAGGCCGCCCTCAGCCAGCACCGCATGGGCGGCCTGCAGGACCTGGCCCACGTGGACATGATGCGACCCATCACCAAGTTCGCCTCCACGGTCCCCGACACCACCCGGGTGGCTGACTTCGTGACCATGGCCGCCCGGGAGGCCTTCGCCGGGGCGTTCGGCCCGTCCTACCTGGAGGTACCCCGGGACATCCTGGACCGCAAGGTGCCCCTCTCGGCGGCCCGGGTGCCGGCCGCCGGCCGCAACCGGGCGTCCACCCGGTCCATCGGCGACCCCGACGACGTGGCCCGCCTGGCCCGGCTGCTGCAGGAGGCCGAACGGCCGTGCGTGCTGTTCGGCCAGCAGGTGTGGACCTGCCGGGCCAGCGAGGCGGCCCTCGAGTTCGCCGACGCCCTGCAGGTCCCCGTGTACATGAACGGGGCGGCCAGGGGCACCCTGCCCCCCGGTCACCCGCTGCACTTCCAGCTCACCCGCCGGGCTGCCTTCGCCGAGGCCGACCTGGTGGTGGTGGTCGGCACCCCGTTCGACTTCCGGCTCCGTTACGGAGCCAGCATCAAGGCCCCCACCGTGGTCCAGATCGACATGGGCTTCACCACCGTGGGCCGCAACCGGGACGTGGACCTGGGCCTGGTCGGTGACGTGGGGGCCATCCTGAGCGCAGTCACCGCCGCGGCCGGCCCGCTGGGCGCCGCCCAGAAGGACGCCCGCAACCGCTGGATCGAGCAGCTACGGGGTCAGGAGCGTCAGCTGGTGGAGCGCCGGCTCCCCGAGCTGCGCAACGACCAGAACCCCATCCACCCCTATCGGCTGGCCTACGAGATCGACCGGTTCCTCACCGAGGAGTCCATCTTCGTCGGTGACGGCGGGGACGTGGTCACATTCGCCGGCAACGTCATCCAGCCCAAGTCACCGGGTGCCTGGATGGACCCCGGCCCGCTCGGCACCCTCGGCGTAGGCACCGGGTTCGCCATGGCCGCCAAGCTGGCCCACCCGGACCGGGAGGTGGTCGCCCTCTTCGGTGACGGCTCCTTCGCCATGACCGCCTTCGACATCCAGACCGCCGTCCGCTTCGACCTGCCCTACATTGCAATCGTCGGTAACAACTCGTACATGAACCAGATCCGCTGCGGGCAGATCCAGAAGTACGGGGCCGAGCGGGGGGCGGTGGCCAACTACCTGGGCGACGTCCACTTCGAGAAGTTCGCCGACATGCTCGGCATCTACGGGGAGGCGGTACGGCGGCCGGAGGACCTGGCCCCGGCGCTGGAGCGGGCCCGCCAGGCGGGGACCTGCGCGGTGATCAACGTGTGGCTCGATCCCGACGCCTACGCACCCGGCACCCAGAACCAGACCATGTACAAGTGAGGAGGGGACAACCGTGAGCGACACGCAAGTTCCGCCCGGTCCGGACGAGGCGGGGTCCGGGTTCCCGGACCACGGCGACCGGAGGGCGCTCGAGGGGATCCGGATCGTGGACATGACCCACGTCCAGTCCGGGCCCTCCTGCACACAGCTCCTGGCCTGGCTGGGAGCCGACGTGTGGAAGGTGGAGGTCCCCGGGCGCGGTGACATCACCCGCCAGCAGCTGCGTGACATGGACGGCGTGGACAGCCTGTACTTCACGATGCTCAACAGCAACAAGCGGTCCATCACGATCAACCTGAAGTCAGAGGAGGGGCGGGGTCTGCTGCACGATCTGCTGGCCAAGGCGGACGTGCTGGTCGAGAACTTCGGACCCGGCGTCCTCGATCGTCTCGGGTTCAGCTGGGAGGAACTGCACCGTCGCCATCCCCGGCTGGTCTACGCATCGGTCAAGGGTTTCGGTTCGGGCCGTTTCGTCGATGCCAAGGCCTACGAGCCCATCGCCCAGGCCATGGGCGGCTCCATGAGCACCACCGGCGAACCAGGCGGCGTACCCATGGTGACCGGCGCCCAGATCGGCGACTCCGGTACCGGGGTGCACCTGGCCGCCGCCATCATGGCCGCCCTCCTGCAGCGCGAGATGCACACCGGCCGGGGCCAGCGGGTGTTGTGCGCCATGCAGGACTCGGTGCTGAACCTGTGCCGGGTCAAGCTGCGAGACCAGCAGCGCCTCGAATCCGGGCCCTTGGGCGAGTACCCGGTGCAGAGCAGCACCGGTGCCGTGCCCCGCTCCGGCAACGCCTCCGGCGGGGGCCACCCGGGCGCCGCCCTGCGCTGCGCGCCCGGCGGTCCCAACGACTTCGTCTACCTGATCATCCAGCCCCAGATCTGGGCGCCTCTGTGCCAGGAGATGGGCCGACCGGAGCTGATCGAGAACCCCGACTTCGCCACTCCCGCAGCCCGGCTGAAGCGGCTGCCAGAGGTGTTCGCCACGATCGAGGACTGGACCAGCACCCTCACCAAGTTCGAGGTCTACGAGCGCTGCAACGCCATAGATGTCCCGTGCGGGCCGGTTCTCGACACCTCCGAGCTGATCAACGACGAGGCCCTGCGCGACCGCCAGATGGTGGCCGCCGTCAAGCACCCCGAGCGGGGCGAGTACATGACCGTCGGGTGCCCGCTGCAGCTGTCGGACTCCCCGGTCGAGTACCGCGCCGCCCCCCTCCTCGGCGAGCACACCACCGAGATCCTGCGCGGCGTCCTCGGCCTCGACGAGGAACGCATCGCCGGCCTGCAGGAGGCCGGGGCCATCTGATGACCGTCACGCAGCCCTCCCCGCCGACCGCCGGCGGTCCCGGCACCGTCCGGCTGCCCACCCTCAAGCTGCTCATCGGCGGTGAGTGGCGGGAATCGGTCTCGGGGGCCAGCTACGCCACCATCAACCCGGCGACCGAGGAGGTGATCGCCGAGCTGCCCGAACCCGACGGCCGGGACGTCGACCTGGCCGTGCGGGCCGCCCGGGCCGCCTTCGAGGACGGCCCCTGGCCGAACATGCGGGCCTCCGAGCGGGGCCGGATGCTGCGCCGCCTGGTCGGCCTGCTCCGCGCCCACGAGGAGGAACTGGTCCGCCTGGAGTCGCTCGACGCCGGTAAGCCCCTGGCGGCGGTGCGCCGCCAGGACATGCCCACCGTGATCGACTGCCTGGACTACTACGCCGGGTGGTGCGACAAGATCACCGGGGAGGTGGTGCCGGTGCGGCCCGACGCCCTCACCTACGTGAAGCGGGTGCCGGTCGGGGTGGTTGCCGGGATCGTCCCGTGGAACTTCCCGCTCATGAACGCCATGTGGAAGATCGCCCCGGCCCTGGCCTGCGGGTGCGTCATGGTCATGAAACCCGCCGCCGAGACGCCGCTGTCGGCGCTGCGGCTGGGGGAGCTGGCCCTGGAGGCCGGCCTGCCCCCCGGGGTACTGAACATCCTGCCCGGGCCCGGCCCCGGTGCCGGGATGGCGCTGGTGACCCACCCCGGCATCGACAAGATCACCTTCACCGGGTCCCCCGGGGTCGGCAAGCTGATCATGGAAAAAGCGGCGCCCAACGTGCCTCGCATCACCCTGGAACTGGGCGGTAAGTCGCCGAACGTCGTCTTCGACGACGCCGATCTCGACTCCGCCGTCAAGGCGGCCGCCGCCGGGGTGTTCTTCAACAGCGGGCAGGTCTGCTCGGCCGGCACCCGGGTGCTGGTCCACGAGCGCATCGCCGAGGAGTTCACCGACCGGCTGGTGGAGCGGTCCTCCAACCTGCGTGTTGGTGACCCCTCCGCCGCTGACACCTACCTCGGGCCGCTCATCTCCCAGCGCCAGATGGACCGGGTGCTCGGCTACGTCGAGCAGGGCATCGGCGAGGGCGCCGTACTGCGCTCCGGGGGACGCCGCCTTTCCGGCCCCGGCTACTACGTGGCCCCCACCGTGTTCTCCGGTGTGGACAACCAGATGGTCGTCGGCCGGGAGGAGATCTTCGGCCCGGTGGTGTCGGTTATGACGTTCTCCACCGAGGAGGAGGCGGTGGCCATGGCCAATGACTCGCCCTACACCCTGGCAGCCGCGGTGTGGACCAACGACCTGGCCCGTGCGCACACCGTCGCCGACCGGATCCGGGCCGGCACCGTGTGGGTGAACACGTACGGTCATACCGACAACCGGCTGCCGTGGGGAGGCCTGGGCGGCGACTCCGGCGTCGGGCGCGACCTGGGCTCCAGCGCCCTCGAGAACTTCACCGATCGGAGGACGGTTTGGGTGGACCTGCACCGCAAGCGCTGATCGACGGCCGCCCGGCGGCCGCCCCGGGGTGGGCCCAGCTGCGGGCCGTGGTGGCCGAGCAGTGCACCGGCCGCAGCCCCCACGGGGTAGTGGCCGCCGCCGCCCCCCTGGCTGCCGCCCTGGGGGCCGAGTGCCTCCGGGCCGGAGGCAACGTGTTCGACGCGGTCACCGTCGCCGCCCTGGCCGAGACCGTGCTGCTGCCGCCCAAGTGTGGGCTGGGCGGCGATCTGATCGCGCTGGTGGTCCGGGCCGGGGCGCCCCGCCCCGAGGCCCTGATCGCCGTTGGGGGCGCCCCCCGCCGACTGTCACGGGTGGCCGCTGATGGCCGGATGGAGGTGGACGGCCCCACCTCGGTGGGGGTACCGGCCGCCGCCGCCGGTTACGCCGCCCTCTCCGAACTGGGGGTGTTCGACCGTTCCCGCCACGCCGAGGGGGCCATCCGCATCGCGACCACCGGCTTCGCCTGGTCCAAGGTCTGCACCCTCCTGACCAAGCTGTCCACGTCCCTGCTGACCGCCCAGAATCCTGGAGGCTCGGTCTACCTGCCCGGTGGTTCACCGATCGCCCCGGGGGTGGTGACCCGCCTCCCCGGCCTGGCACAGGTCCTCGGCGAGTGGGTGGGACGCGGCGCGGAGCTGATGACCGGCCCGGTGGGCCAGGCAGTGGTGGACGCCGTCCGCACCCGGGGCGGTGTGCTCGAGATGGACGACCTGGAGGAGTACGGAGGCGCCATTTGGCAGACCTGCCCCGAGCACCGCGTGAGCGGGCACCGGGTGTGGGCCACCCCGGCCCCCACCCACGGGCCGGTCCTGCTCGATTCCATCGGCAGCCTGGGGGACCTGGGGTCCCTGTCCACCGCCCGCACCTACCGCGCCGTCACCGACGCGGTGGACCGGTTCCGGAGATGGACCGGCGAGTCGCTCGCCGACGGCGGTACCTCGATCGTCAGCGGCGCCGACCGGCACGGAAACATGGCCGTGGTCATCCACTCCAACTCGTTCCCCCGTTTCGGCAGCGGCATCGTGGTCGAGGGCCTGGACCTGGTCCTCGCCAACCGGGCTGGGCGGGGATTCTCCAGCCGGGTCGGATCCCGTAACTTCCCCGAGGCGGGCCGCCGGCCGGCCACGACGCTGCACGCCTGGGCCATGGTGAGGGACGACTCGCCGGTGGTGGCGGTGGGCGGTACCCCCGGCGGGATCAACCAGGTGCCGTGGAACACCCAGTTGCTGGCCGATCTGATGCGATCCGAGACCTGGCCGGCTGACGCGGTGGTCGCCCCCCGCTGGGAGGTCATGCCCGACGACGCCGGCATTCGGGTGGAGGAAGGCTTCACCCCCGACGACATCGAGGCTCTGACCGGGGAGGAGTCCCGCCTCGAGCGGGTCGGCCCGTTCGGGCTGCGCTGCGCCCAGCAGGTGGTGGTTCGCGGCGACGCCTGCGGGTCCGTGATCGCCTCCGCCGATCCCCGCACCGTTGGGGCGGTGGTGCCGGCATGACCGGGAGCTTCCCTCCCGCCCGCAGAGAGCTGCCCCCGCCGCCGGTGGCCCAGGGCCACTACCAGCCGGTGGCCGTGCACCAGGGAGTGGCCTACACCGCCGGGATGACCCCGCGCCGCGACGGCACCCTGGTGGTCACCGGTCAGGTGGGCGCCGACCTGGATCCGGGCCAGGCCCGGGAGGCCGCCGCCCTGGCCACGGCCAACGCCCTGTCGGCGGTGGCGGCCGCCGCCGGCGGCCTGGACGGCATCGAGCGGGTGCTGGCCATGACCGTCTGGATCGCCGCCACCGGGGACTTCACCGGCCACACCGCCGTGGCCGACGGCGGCTCGGAGCTGCTCTCGGAGATGCTGGGTGGACCCCCCGCGGCCCGGGCCGCCATCGGGGTGACCTCCCTTCCCGGCGGGGCGCCGGTAGAGGTGGCCCTGGTGGCCGCCCTCCGCCCGCCCCGCCCGGACGGCACCGACGCATCCAGCGGTTCCGACGGGCCCCGCTGATGGTCGACACCGCTGGCCCCAGCCTGTCCGTCGCGCCCCTGGCCGAGGAGCCCAGCCCCGGCTTCAGCGTCACCCTGCGGGTATCGGTCCCGAACACCTCCACCGCCACCGGCGAGTTGGTGGCCACGGTCACCGCCTCCCAGGCGGTGCTGACCGCCCTCGACGTGGTGGAGTCCCTCGGCGACCGCCTCACCGTGGACGTCAGCTGTGACGCCCTCGGCGTCGAGCACATGCGGCTGGTGGCCAGCCACCTCGGGAACCTCCCCGGGGTCGAGGTGCGCAACGTCAGCGACCGCACCTTCCTGTCCCATCTGGGCGGGAAGATCTCCATCTCGGCCCGGGCCCCCATCCAGCACCGGGATGACCTGGCCCGCATCTACACCCCCGGGGTGGCCCGTGTCTCCCAGGCCATCCACCGCCATCCCGACGACGTCTACAACCTGACGATGAAGCGCAACACCGTCGCTGTGGTGACCGACGGCTCGGCGGTCCTGGGGCTCGGCAACCTGGGGGCCGAGGCCGCCCTGCCGGTGATGGAGGGGAAGGCGGTGCTGTTCAAGCGGTTCGCCGATGTGGACGCCTGGCCGGTGTGCCTGGCCACCCAGGACGTGGACGAGATCGTCCGGACCGTCGAGATCATCGCCCCCGCCTACGGAGGCATCAACCTGGAGGACATCGCCGCCCCCCGCTGCTTCGAGATCGAGCGGCGCCTGCGCGCCAGCCTGGATATCCCGGTGTTCCACGACGACCAGCACGGCACCGCCATCGCCGTCCTGGCCGCCCTGTGGAACGCCCTGGCCCTGGTGGGGAAACACCTGGAGTCCGCCCGCATCGTGGTCTCGGGCGTCGGCGCAGCAGGCACGGCGGTCATCCACTTGCTGCTGGCAGCCGGGGCCACAGACATCGTCGCCTCCGACCGGGACGGGGTCCTCTACGACGGCAAACCCGGGCTCAGCGGGCCGTGCCAGGAGGTGGCCCGCCGCACCAACCCCCGCCGACTGACCGGCCGGCTGCCCCACGTGATGGCGGGCGCCGACGTGTTCATCGGGCTCAGCGTCGGGGATCTCCTCAGCGAGGACGACGTGGCCGCCATGGCCCCCGACGGGATCGTGTTCGCTCTGGCCAACCCCCGCCCGGAGGTGGATCTGCGCCTGGCCCGTCGCCACGCCGCAGTGGTGGCGTCAGGGCGCAGCGACGAGATCAACCAGATCAACAATGTCCTGGTTTTCCCAGGGTTCTTCCGGGGCCTGCTCGACGCCCGCTGCCGGCGGGTCTCCACCGGCATGGAGCTGGCCGCCGCCCGGGCGCTGGCCTCGCTGGTGACCCCGGACCGGCGCAGCGCCAGTTACATCATCCCCAACGTGTTCGACTCCGACGTGGTCCCGGCGGTCGCCAAAGTGGTCGCCGAGGTGGGCCGGGCCGAGGCGGTCTGACCCCCACCGCGGGCTACCCGGACCACACCC
Organism: Acidimicrobiales bacterium; assembly: GCA_035702985.1. GTDB lineage: Bacteria > Actinomycetota > Acidimicrobiia > Acidimicrobiales > Palsa-688 > JAKAXG01. The sequence goes on along the minus strand of DASSZD010000165.1, from coordinate 35,951 downwards.
CGCAGCCCCGGTGCTGCCCTGTGCAGGGTGCACGATTCTCCCCGAACTCTCCGTACAGTCTGTTCATTGTCCACCCTGCTCCCGGCTGCAAGGCTGACCTGCATCGGGGTCTGGTACCCGAGCGAGCCGGAGAGAGGGAAGGACCGTCGGGCTAGATGTCCACAGCACTGACTGAGCGGGAGCTGGATCTTCTCGATCCAGAGGAGATAGCGGCGGGAGTTCGGATCATCTTCGATGACTTCGAGCTTCAGGTGTCCGACGGGGTCAAGGAACTCGTGGGCCAGGACGGCACCGTCACCTTCCGGTGGCGATGCACCGTCTGCGGCTACGTCCACGAGAGCGCCGAACCGCCCCGGTGGTGCCCGCTGTGCGGAGCCGACAACGACATGTTCGTGCCGGACGAGGCGGCCTAGCCATGGACATCCGCAGCGTCAACCCGGCCGTCCCCTCCGACGTGGTCGCCGAGGTCCCCGGCACCACCCCCGACGAGGTCGCCAAGATCCTGGACTCGGCCGTCGAGGCCCAGCTGGCCTGGGCCCGCACCGCACCGGCTCGGCGGGCAGCCGTCATGGGCGGCATCGCCGCCGCCCTGGCCGCCCACTCGGACGACCTGGTCGGACTGATCGTCCGGGAAGAAGGCAAGACGGTGGCCGAGGCCACCGTTGAGGTCCGCAAGTCGGCCGAGCAGTTCGCATTCGCCGCCCAGCTCGCCTACATGGTGGAGGGCACCCAGTACCCCGAGGAGGAGCCCGGGACTGCGGCCTACACGCTGCGATCTCCGTTGGGGGTGATCGCCGCCATCACGCCGTGGAACTTCCCCCTCTCGCTGCCCGCCCGCAAGCTGGCCGCCGCCCTGGCCGTGGGCAACGCCACGTTGTTCAAGCCGTCTCCGGTGGTGGCCGCCACCGGGGAATCGCTGGTCCGGATCATCTCCGAAGCCGGACTGCCCGCCGGGCTGCTGGGTCTGGTCCAGGGCGCCGACCCGGCCACCATGGCCGCTCTGGCCGGCGACCCCCGCGTACGGGCCGTGACCTTCACCGGCTCCGATGGCGTCGGTGAGCGCCTGGCCGGGTCGGTCCACCGCTTCGCCCGGATCCAGATGGAGCTGGGCGGCCGCAACGCCGCCGTGGTCGCCGCCGACGCCGACCTGGTACGGGCTGCGTCCGACATCGCCAAGGCGGCGTTCGGCCAGACCGGCCAGACATGCACCGCCACCGACCGGGTCCTGGTCGAACGGCCCGTTGCCGACCGGCTGACGGAGCTCTTGAGCTCCCTGGTGGCCGAGATGGTGGTCGGACCCGGTGATCGACCTGGCGTCAGCTGCGGTCCGGTTGCCACCGCGGAGCAGAAGTCGCGTGTCGAGGCCGTCATCGCCTCCGCCCGCGACGCCGGCTGCCGGCAGCTGGCCACAGGCCGCATCGATGAGGGGGTGGACCCCGACGGCTACTGGGTGGCCCCGGTCCTGTTCGGCGACGTGGCGCCCGGCCACCGCCTGATCAGCGAGGAGATGTTCGGCCCCGTACTCAGCATCGTGGCCGTGGACTCGGTCGCAGAGGCGGTGCACGACATCAACGCCGACGGTCACGGATTGGTCACCGCCATCCACACGGCCAGCCTGGCCACCGCCAACCGCTTCGCCCGCGACGTGCGCTGCGGGCTGGTGAAGATCAACGGGAAGACCACCGGCAACGGGGTGGCCCCTCCCTTCGGCGGATGGCGGGCGTCGAGCTCGGGGGCCTTCCCCGAGGGCGGGCGGCAGGCTATCGACTTCTTCACCGAGACCAAGACCGTCTACAGCACCTACGACTGACGGACCCACGAGACAGGAAGGAAACCAGTGCACAAGGTCTACCGAATCGACCTGGAGGACGCGCTCTACATCTTGAGGGCGGCGGAGGAGGAAGCGGAGCGGGTCGGGGTGAGAGAGACCGTCTGCGTTGCCGACGACGGCGGCCACATCGTGGCCCTCCACCGCATGACCGGCGCCCGCCTCACCGGCGTCGAGATCGCCACGGCCAAGGCGTTCACCTCCGCCGGCCACCAGCGGGCCACCCACCTGTTCAATGAGCCCCCCAACGGCCCGGCGTTGCCCGGAAACGAGGCGTTCGGCATCAACCAGATGCTCCCCGGCCGCTTCGCCATCTTCGTCGGTGGCTTTCCGCTGGTCCACGAGGGCCAGGTGGTGGGAGCGGTCGGCGTCAGCGGCGGTAACGGCACCCAGGACAAGGCCGTGGGGGCGGCGGCCATCGCCGCTTTCGAGCGGCTGATGGCCGACGGCGGCGCCGACGGCAACGGCAAGGTGGCGGCCGGCTCCCAGGCCGGCTGATCTCTTCGTGAGAGGGGGAGCGCTTCGATGAAGATCCTGGTGGCGGTCAAGGTGGTGCCGGCTCCCGGCGCGGTGCGGTTCCAGGAGGGCCTGAACCGCATCGTCCGGGAGGGGGTGCCCAGCCTGGTCAACCCGCTGGACCGGTTGGCCCTGGACCTGGCCCTGGCCGGCCGGGCCCGCTCCGGCGGGCAGGTGGTGGCCCTGACCATGGGCCCCCCGGGCATCGACGCGCTCCTGCAGGAGGTCGCCGCCCTGGGGGTCGACCGGGTGATCCACCTGTGCGACCCCCGCCTGGCCGGCGCCGACACCCTGGCCACCTCCCGGGCCCTGGCCCAGGTGATGACCGCCGAGCAGGCCGACCTGCTTGTGTGCGGTCGTAGCGCCATGGACGGAGGCACCGCCCAGACCCCGGCCCAGACCGCCGAGATTGCCGGGTGGTCCTTTGCCTCCGGCGTGGTGGCGGTGGAGCTCGCAGACGGGGCCGTCGCCGTGGTGGAGGAGACCGACGACGGAGAGCACCGGCGCACCCTGACCACCCCGGCGGTGATCAGCGTGGAGGCCGGATGCGCGACCGGGCCGGCCGACCCCGCGTCGGCCCCGGGGACCATCGAGGTGTGGGATGTGGACCGCCTGGGCGGAGATCCGGCCGGGTACGGCATCCGCGGCTCCCGCACCTACGTGCAAAAGGTCACCGATCTCACCGCGGCGCGGTCCGGCCGGTCCGCCGGGCTCGACGAGGCCATCGAGGCGGTCAACGCCCGCCTCGACGCGGCCGCCGAGGCCCCCGCCGCTGACGCCCCCGCCCCCGACGCCCCCGCCGAGGCCGGTGAGGGCGCCATCTGGGTGGTGGCCGAGACCCGCGGCGACGACCTGCACCCGACCTCCCTGGAGGGCCTGGCCTGTGCCCGCCGCGTGGCGGGCCGGCTGGGCGCCCAGGTCGTCTCGGTGCTCCTGGGCGGCTCATCCGGGGCCCATCCGGACCGGCTGATCGCCGCCGGGGCCGACCGGGTGCTGGTCGGTACCGCCGCCGGGCTCGAGGGCCAGCCGGCCGAGGCGATGGCCGCTGCCCTGGCCCCGATGGTGGAGCGGGACCGCCCGCTCGGGGTCATCGCCCCCTGGTCGAGCCGGGGCCGCCACTACCTCCCCCGGGTGGCGGCCCGGCTCCAGCTGGGCCTCACCGGCGACTTCGTGGGCCTGGACACCGCCCCCCACCCGGCCGGCGGCGACCGCATCGACCTGGTGTGGCTCAAGCCGGCGTGGGGCGGCAGCGCCATGGCCCGGGTGGTGGCCCGCACCACGCCCGCCCTCGGGACCCTGCGCCCCGGGGCGTGCCGCCCACTGGCCGCCGCCCCCGGACGAACCGGTGTGGTCGAACCGGTCGAACTCGACGAAGCGGCCATCGCCGCCGCCTGCTCCGCCCTCGGAGCCGGGGCCCAGCCGGCCCCGCCGGCCGGGCCGCCGGCCGACTCCGCCCCGGTCATGGTCTGCGTGGGCGGCGGGGTGGACGCCGGGCTGGCCGGCCGGCTCCGCCGCCGAGCCGAGAGCCGCGGATGGGGCTTCGGCGGCACCGCCGCCGCGGTGGCCCAGGGGCTGGTCGCCTCCCGGGCAGAGGTGTCCCTGGTCAAGCGGTCCATCTCCCCGCTGGTCTTCATCGGGGTGGGTCTGGACGGCCCCGGGGACCTGGACCCGGTGCGCGGCGCCGAGATGGTCGTGACGGTGGGTGAGAGAATCCCGGCCGAGCTGGCTGCCCAGAGCGATCTGGCGGTCACCGTCAGCGCGGCCGAGCTGGTCGCCGCCCTCGAGAGCGGGAGAGCCCCGGCAGCCCCGGCCTATACCTGACAACCAGCGGGTGGGCCGACTACCATCGACCTGCTTTCAATCTGTTTCGACGCTGGTTCGGGGGACGGGTTCGTGAATGTTCGTCATCAAAGAGTTGCAGTATTTGAAACTGATCGGTGGCCGGAGCCGGGGCCCTAGCTCGTCCATGTAGCGCGGTCTGTCGCTCAGCGATGGACGCAGATGGATTACGGCGGATGCAAGTTCTTTTCGGACTAACTGCTGCACCCAGCAGTTAGTCGTTACTGACTCAAGTTTGCGCTCGAAACGCAGCCGTAACCGTCCCTACATGGGTATGTGACAGGCCGCCGTTAGCGTTCTTGCCATGGACCAGGCAGTTTCTCTCATCAATCCGCCTCATCCCGACCCCGGGACCGCGCCGGTAGGAGGCCTCTCCGACAGCCGGTTTTTCCCGATCGATGGCACCGGGAAAGCTGTTCGGCATCCCGCCCATGTCGATGGCCGGTGGCTATGCACTCTGTACATGGAAGTGCCCTCTGGTCGTCCGTACACTTCGCAACATCAGAGATCGAGTACCCGACAGATCCGGCAAAAGCGGACGGGGGACTCACAGGCCAACAGTGAGAAAGGGAAGAGTGTGGGGGTTTCCCAGCAGGAGCATGGAGGAGCAGTCCCGGGCAAGCGGGGTCGTGCCTTCGCAGTGGTCGCATCCGTAGCCGTCGGCGCCCTGGCGCTGTCCGCGTGCGGCAGCAGCGGCCCGTCCAAAGCCGCATCCGGATCGTCGGGGACGACGGGGTCCTCCGGGGGAGGCGCCGGGTCCGGGGCGCTGCAGATCGCCTCCTTCGTGCCCTTCAGCGGCGCCGACGCCTCCTACGGAGACCTGGCTCTGTCGGGCTGCTATCCCGCGGCCTACCTCATCAACCAGGCCGGCGGGGTGCTCGGTCACCAGATCAACTGCACCACGTCTGACACCCGTGGTGACCCCCAGGACGCGGTGCCGGCGGCCAATGCCCTCGTCGCCCACAGCGGTTCGGTGGTGGCGGTGTTCGGACCCAGCTCCGACGAGGCGCTGTCCACCGAGCCGCTGTTCCAGCAGGCCCACATCCCCTCGTTCCTCATGACCGGCGACACCCAATACGACAGCAACACCAACCCCTATATGTGGCGCCTGGTCCCGCCCGACGCGGCCGAGGGCTTCGCCATGGCGGCGTGGGCCGAGAGCAAGGGCTTCACCCGGGCGGCGGCGGTGTTCGCCACCGGCTCGCAGTCCCAGGCCGACGGGCCGGCCGCCATCTCCGGATTCAAGAAGCTGGGCGGCCAGATCGTGGCCAACGTGCAGCTGACCCCCGGCCAGCCGTCCTACAGCACCGAGGCCCAGAAGGTGGCCAGCTCCCACCCTCAGGTGATCTTCTATGACGGCTCGGCTCCGATGTCGGCCACGTTCTTCGCCGAGTTGAAGCAGCTGACCAACCTGCCTCCCACCTACGTCGTGGAGACCGAGGAGGAGCCGGCCTGGATCACTGCGGTGTCCGGGGCCATCGGGGCCAGCTCGCTCAAGTCCTTCACCGCGTTCGAGGCCTCCACCCCCTCCACCTCCACCGCCGGCTGGCAGACGTTCAACCAGGCCATGCACAACGCCCCGAAGAACGTGCCCAACATCAGCCAGTACCTGAAGGACCCCTTCACCCTGTCCTACTACGACGCCGCCAACCTGGTGGCGCTGGCCATGGTGGAGGCCAAGTCGACCAAACCCACGGTGTTCAACGCCGACATCATGGGCCTGACCCAGCCGGGGGCCGGCAAGACGGTGGTCCACGACTTCGCCACCGGGGCCAAGGACCTGCAGGCCGGTCAGAAGATCCAGTACGAGGGCGCCCTCGGCACCATCAGCCTGGATCCCCACCACAACATCGCGGCCGGGTTCAACGCCCTGACCGAGGGCAGCAACCCGCAGGTGATCGGCCAGGCCCCGACCGACCTGATGGTCAAGGCGGCGGGGTGATCATGGGCAGCCTCCGCCACGACCGGACGGGACGTCCGAAGACATGAACTCCCTGATCAGCTCCCTCGGGTTCGGGATCGTCACGGCGTCGATACTGCTGCCGGCCGCGGTCGGTTTCACCCTGCAGTTCTCCGCCACCGGCGTGTTGAACATCGCCTTCGGGGCGCAGATGACCTTCGCCGCCTACATCGCGTTCATCTGCACCCAGGCCGGGTTGAACATCTGGTTGGCGCTCCTGCTGGCCGGGGTGTTCGGGGCGGTGTTCTCAGCCCTGCTGAACCGGTTCCTGCTCACCCCCTTCGCCCGCCGGGGAACCACGTTCTTCGGCATGGTGGTGGTGACCATCGCCCTGGCGCTGCTCATCGAGTACCTGGTCGAGATCATCTGGGGCACCATGTCGGTCAACTACAAGATGACCGGGACCGGGGTGGTGCACCTGGGGGCCATGTCGTTCACCCATTCCCAGCTGGTGGTCATGGCCATCGGGTTGGTGATCGCGGTGGCGACCCACAGCCTGCTCAAGTACACCCGCATCGGTAAGGCCATCCGGGCGGTGGCCTCCAACACCGAGCTGGCCCGCTCGAGCGGCATCCCGGCCCAGCGGATCACCGACACGGCCTGGCTGATATCGGGGCTGATGGGCGGGGTGGCTGGGGTCATGCTCGGCATCAGCCTGTCCAGCGTGTCCTACACCATGGGCGACACGTTCCTCATCGAGATCATCGCCGCCGCCGTGCTCGGCGGGGTGGGCCAGGTGTACGGGGCCATGCTCGGAGCGTTGGCCATCGGGGTCCTGCTCGAGGAGAGCGCCATCGTGCTGGGCGGGGCCTACGCGCCTATCAGTGCGTTCGCCGTGCTCATCCTGGTGTTGTTGGTCCGGCCCACCGGCATCATGGCCGGGGCGGCGGAAGCGAAGGGAATCGCCTGATGGCCTACTACGTGCTCACCCTGGCCGTCTACGTGGTGGTCGGCATCATCGCCTGCTGGGGTCTGAACCTGCAGTTCGGCGACACCGGGGTGCTCAACTTCGCCTACATCCTCTTCGTGGCGGCCGGCGCCTACACCGCCAGCATCCTCAGCCTCGGGCACCCGAACGCCTCCAGCTACCAGCACTACTTCTGGGGGGCCCACCTGCCGTGGCCCATCCCGTGGCTGGCGGCGGCGGTGGTCGGGGGCCTGCTGGGCCTGCTGGTCGGCCTGCTGGTCCTGCGCCGGCTGCGGGGTGACTACCAGGCCATGGTCCTCCTGGTGGTGTCCATCATGGGCTCCTACATCGTCTCCGCCGACCCCGGGTTCCTCAACGGCGGCGTCGGCCTGGCGCTGATCCCCCAGCCGTTCAAGGGGGTGCTGCACCTCAGCCAGGTCGGCTACGAGGTGTTCTACCTGGCGCTGGCCGTGCTGGCGGCGGTGGCGGTGTTCGAGGTGGTGCGCCGCATCAACGCCTCCCCGCTCGGCCGGGTCCTCCGGGCCGTCCGGGAGAATGAGGCGGCGGCCGCCGCCGTCGGTCACAACGTGGCCGCCGTCAAGCTGCTGGTCATGGTCATCGGCGGAGCCATCGCCGCCCTGGCCGGGGCCATAGAGGTGCAGTTCATCGCCGCTTGGGCCCCGGCCGGATGGGACTACACCGAGACCTTCGGTCTGTTCGCTGCCGTCATCGTCGGGGGCCGCGGCAACCTGGGCGGGGTGGCCCTCGGGGCCCTGCTGGTGCAGGGCCTGTTCCTGGAGGGCACGGTGCTGCTACCGAACATCGGCAACCCGGCCCTGATCGGCGCCATCCAGTGGATGAGCCTCGGAGCCCTGATCCTCATCTTCTTGTACTTCCGTCCCCAGGGGGTGCTGCCGGAGAGACGTCGCACGTACTCGAGCGACATCACCACCGGGCGGAACCGGCTGGCTTCCCCGCTGGCGGCCCTCACGAACAGGAGCGCCCGTGGCTGAACAGCTCACCGAAACGCCGGCCAAGTCCACCGCTGTCCCCGCCGAGCCGGAGGTGGACCGGGTGGCCGGACCGGCCATCCTGCGAGTGGTCGACCTCAAGGTCCACTTCGGGGCGGTGCGGGCCGTCGACGGGGTGTCGTTCGAGGTGGAGACCGGGACCGCGGTCGGCCTCATCGGCCCCAACGGCGCCGGGAAGAGCACCGCTCTCAAGGCCATCGGAGGTGAAACCAGCCCCACCTCGGGGCAGGTCGTCTTCGACGGGACCGACCTGGCCGGCCGCCCCTCGCACGTGGCCGCCCGGGCCGGCATGATCCGCACCTTTCAGCTGGGCGGCGAGTTCGCCCGGCTTACCGTGATGGAGAACCTGCTCGTCGCCGTGCCCCGCCAGAGAGGCAAGAGCATCTGGGGGGCGCTCGGCGGCCGCAAGTGGTGGGGCGCCGAGGACGCCGCCGAGGTGCGCCGAGCCCGGGAGATCCTGGCCCGGCTGGAGCTGCGCGACAAGGAGAACGAGTACGCCAGCGACCTGTCCGGCGGCCAACGCAAGCTGGTGGAGATCGGCCGGGCCCTGATGGCCAGACCGAAAATGCTCCTGCTCGACGAGCCCATGGCCGGGGTGAACCGCAGCTTGGCCCGTCACATCGAAGCTGCCCTGTCGGCTCTGCGGGACGACGGGCTGACACTGTTGCTGGTGGAGCACGAGCTCGGCTCGGTGGAGAGGCTCTGCGACCGGGTCCTGGTGATGGCCCAGGGCCGCCAGATCGCCAGCGGCCACATGGGACAGCTCCGGTCCCGTCAAGAAGTCCTCGACGCCTACCTGGGGGGAAGATAAGTGGAGACGTTCGCATCCGATCAGACGGCCAGCCGCCGGAAGACGAGCTACGACTGTCTCCACGTCGAGGATCTGACTGCCGGCTACGGTGGCCCCCCGGTGATCCAGGACGTCTGCCTGGGCATCGACAAGGGGCAGATCGCGGTGGTCGCCGGCCCCAACGGCGCCGGCAAGAGCACCCTGGTCAAGTCCATCGTCGGTCACCTGCGCTGCACCGGCGGCCAGGTCCGGGTGGGCGGGGAGGACGTCACCAATCGCAGCCCCGAGAGGATTGCCCGGGGCGGCGTCGGCTACGTCCCCCAGAACCAGGACGTGTTCGGGACCATGTCGGTGGTCGAGAACCTCGAGATCGGCGGCTACCTGCTGAAGAAGAGGGAGGTGGCCGGCCGCATCGAGGAGGTCTTCGAACGGTTCCCGGCCCTGGCCGTCATGCGCCACCGTACCGTCGGCCGGCTCTCCGGCGGCGAGCGCAAGATGGTGGCCATTGGCCGGGTGTTGATGCTCCGCCCTGCCGTCCTGGTGCTCGACGAGCCCACCGCCGGTCTGTCGGTGGCCCTGACCGGGGAGCTGTTCGAGAACTACCTACCGGCGCTCACCGCCACCGGGGTGGGGGTGCTCCTGGTGGAGCAGAAGGCAACCGAGGCCCTGCGCAACGCCGACTGGGGCTACATCCTGGTCTCCGGCCAGGTGCATGTCTCGGAGCCGGCGAGCACCATCCTGAGCCGCCCGGACCTGGGTGAGGTCTTCCTGGGCGGGTCCACCTCGCTCTCCGCAGACGCCGACTGAGCCCTGGCCCTGACCCGCCGCCGGTCATGGTGGGCTATCCGGGGTCCGACCCCTCGACCGTGGCCGGCCGGCCGGATCCCGCCGGCGTCATGGCACGGGCTGCGCCGCGCTGCGCCGCGCTTTGTCCGCCGGCTGGCGTATCATCGCTCTCGGTGGTGACGTGTCATCAAGATTTCGTACACAGGGCGGTCGCCTACTCCACCACCGACCAGCTGGTCGAGCAGGTTCTGCCTTTCTTGACGCGGGCCCTCGACGAGGACCAGCAGGTGATCGTCAACGTGGCGTCCGAGAACGTCCGGGCGCTGAAACAGGCGATCGGTGACGTCGGATCCCGTATCAGCTGGACCGACACCTACGAATGGGTTCCTCACCCCGGGCGCCGGCTCCATGCCCTCGAAGAGCTCGTCAGCACGCCGCCTTCCGACGGGAGGGAGCTGCGCTTCGTCGGTGAGTGCGCCTGGCCCACCGGACCAGGGGCACTGATGGACGAGTGGAACCGCTTCGATGCCGTGCTCAACCACACCCTGGCCGGCCGGGCGGTGGACATGCTGTGCGCCTTCAACGCCACCCGGCTCCCGGACACCGTGCTGGCCCTGGCCATGGCCTCCCACCCGTGGCTGGGCGGCGCCGCGGACCCGCCGGCCAATGCCGGTTTCGTACCGGCGGACCGGATGCTCGGCGACTACGACCCCGAGGACCTGGCCGTCCCGGCGGGCGCCGCCACCGCCGTGGTGACCACCCCGGGGGAAGCCCGGGAACTGATGAGCCGATGGCTGGGGGAGCTCGGGACTCCGACCGGGCGAATCGACGACACGGTGCTGGTGATGAGCGAGCTGGTCACCAACTCGGCCAAGGAGCAGGCCCGCACCATCACGGTGTCGCACTGGGCGACGGCCCACGGTTTCGCCGTCCAGGTGGACGATGACGGCCTGGGAATGGCCGACCCGCTCGCCGGCTACCGCCGCGCCGCCGGGCACGCGGTGTCGGGCCGCGGGCTCTGGATAGCTCGGCAACTGGCCGACGCGTTCGTGGTGGCCTCCCGGCCGGGCTGGACCAGGGTGCGCTTCGAGATGGCCGACGTCGGGGCGTCCGGCCATGCCTGACCAGCTGCTGCTGGCCGACCCCTCGGTGCAGGGGCGCTCGGACCATGCGGCCCTGTACTTCGACGGGCCCGACCGCTTCGACGAAGGAGCCGTGGCCTTCCTGGATCGGGGCCGGCGGATCGGTCACCGTCTGGTCTACTGCGTCGAGGACCCGCACCCGGGCCGGCTGCGGGCCCTGGAGGGAGCCGACGAGCTGTTGTCGAGCGGTGGTTTGCGGTTGGCCAGGTCGGCCGACGCCTACGGATCGGGAGACCGGTTCGACCCGGCGCAGCAGGTCTCCACGTTCCGCACGATGCTGGACGAGGCGCTGCGCGACGGGTACAGCGGCCTGTCCGTGGCGGCCGACAACACGGCGCAGGTCCAGGGCGACAACGAGGCCATGGCCCGCTGGGCCGAGTACGAGCTGGTCATCGACCGCTTCATCGCCGCCAACCCGGTGGCGGGGTTGTGCGGAATCGATATAAATCAGGTCGAACCGTCACGGGCCCGGGACCTCGCCATCCAGCACCCGCTGACCTGTCCGTCGGTCAACGTGCCCTTCAGGGCCTGTGCCGACGGCGCGGCGCTGAAGATAGCCGGGAGCGTGGATCTCTTCGCCTGTCCGCAGCTGGGCCGGGTGCTCTCGGTCGCTCCCCGCCACGAGGAGCTGGTCCTGGACCTGTCCGACGCCGAGTTCCTCTGCCACAACGCCCTGCTGCTGCTGGATGGGATGGCCGACAGGGACCGGCCGATCCGTGCCCGGGGGGCCGGTCCGATGGTCCGCCGGGTGTGGACCCTTCTGGGCCTCGACAATCCCTGGCTGACCCTCACCGACTGACCGGCGGTCACAGTCCGGCCGCTTCGGCCGCCGGGGCGGCGGCCGCCCGGCGGGGACGGCGCCGGGCCGTGACCTGCAGGACGGTGGCCAGTGCCGACAGCGATATCACCCCAGCGGCGTAGACGACGGCCACCGGGTGCAGCCCCACCGCGGTGGTGGCGGTGCCGGCGACGAGGACCGGGACGCTGAACGACAGGTAGGAGACCACGTAGATGCTCGCCACCAGCGCCCCCCGCTGGGCCGGGGCGGCCAGGGCCGACAGGTGGCGGAAGGCCCCCAGGTAGGCCGTTCCGAAGCCGAGCCCGGCGATGGCGCTCCCGACGAGCAGGCCCCAGCTGGCGCCGGTCACGATACCGACCAGGGTGACCACCGATCCGACGGCCAGAACGGCGCTGCCCCGCAGCATGGCGGCGCCCGGCGCCAGGGACCGGAGACCGAACGCCGCCACTGCGCCGGCTCCCGTCAACAGGGCGATTACCAGGCCGCCCCAGAGCGCGTCGCGGGAGTGGCTCAACTCAGCGGCGATGGACGGGCCGAGGGAGAAGTACAGCCCTCCCAGGGCCCAGGTGGCTACCAGGGCGGGCAGGGCGACGAGGAAATCCGGGAGGGCAGCCCGAGGGACACCCGCCCGGGGGCGCAGGTCCGCCCACTCGACCCGCCCGGAGGTGACCGGCTCGGGCATGACCGCGATCAACCCCAGGGTCAGGAGGCTGACGGCCAGCAGCAGCCAGAACACCAGGCGGGTGGGAGCAGGTCCGTACTGGACCAGGGCGCTGGCACCGACCGCGCCAACGGCCAGCGCCCCCATCGACCCGCTGGCGTTGACCGTTCCACCCAGGGTCGGCCGGTCGGCTGGCTGCAGTTCGAGCAGGGCCGCACCGGCCGCGCCCACGCCGGCACCGGTTGCCACTCCCTGGAGCAGGCGTCCCACGTAGAGGGCGGCGACCCCGTGGGCGGCGAGGAACACGCCGGCGGCGGCCGCCTCCGCCAGCGCAGCCACGGCCATCATGGGACGTCGGCCGACCCGGTCCGACAGGTTCCCGGCTACCAGAAGCACGGCCAGCAGGGACGCTGCGTATACGGCGAAGATGGCGGTGAGGGTGATGGTCGAGAAGTGCCAGGTCGCCTGGTACACGTCGTAGAGGGGGGAGACCACCGACGAGCCGGCCATCACCACGGCCAGGGCCAGCCCGCTGGTCCAGAAGCCGGCGAACCGGCTGGTGGAGTACCGACCGGCTGGGGTCGCCGTCAGGGTCTCGTTACCTGTCATGGCTACAATCAACTACGACAACCATCGAAGTTATTTCTTCGATGACCGTCGAAATAGGGGAGGTAAGGGTGCGGAGCAGGCGGTGGGCGGGTGGCTGACCGGCGAGCGCGTTCCGGCCCCGACCCCGCCCCCGCCCCCGGCCCTGACTCCGCCCCCGGCCCTGCCCCCGCGGCGCCGCCCGAGATGGCGGTGCCGGCCATCGACGACGTGGAGCTCCCCGCCGTGCTGCACGCCCTGGCGGACCCGGTCCGCCTGGAGATTGTCCGCCTGCTCGACCAGCGCGGCGAGAGCACCTGCAGCGCCCTCGGGCTGTCGCAGAGTCCGGCGACGTTGTCCCACCACATGCGGGTACTACGCGAGTCCGGCGTCGTCGCCACCCGGCTCGAGGGCACCAGCCGGCCCAGCCGTCTGCGCCGCGACGACCTGCAGCGGCGGTTTCCGGGACTGCTCGACGCCGTGCTCAGGTCCCGGCGCTGACCCCTGACCGCGGCCGAGCCCTGGGCGGGCAGAGTCGCGGTCGTCACGCCAGAGCCGGAGCGGCGTCGCCGGCCGGTCCGCGCTGGTCGGTGCGCTGACGTCGGGTCGTTCCGGGCGGGCCGGTCCGCGCCGGGCGGTGCGCCGTCCTGGAACAGCGGCGGCGTTATCCTCCGCACGTGACTGCCTTCGACAACCGGGTCACCCGGCACCTCGGCGTGGAATTTCCCATCGTGCAGGCCCCGATGGGCTGGATCGCCCGCTCGCAACTGGCATCGGCGGTGTCCCGGGCCGGTGGGCTCGGGATCATCGAGACCTCATCGGGGGAGCTGGACCAGATCCGGATCGAGATCGAGAAGATGCGGTCCCTGACCGACCGGCCCTTCGGCGTCAACATCGCCCAGGCCTTCGTGCGGGATCCGAAGATCGTGGACTTCGTCATCGATCAGGGCGTCAGGTTCGTGACCACCTCCGCCGGAGACCCCAACCGCTACACCTCGGACCTCAAGGCGGCCGGGCTCACGGTGTACCACGTGGTGCCCACGCTGGCCGCCGCCCTCAAGGCGGTGGACGCCGGCGTGGACGGGCTGGTGGTGGAGGGCGGTGAGGGCGGAGGGTTCAAGAGCCCGAGGGACGTGGCCACCATGGTCCTGCTCCCGCTCGTCCGCTCCCGGGTCGACGTGCCGATCATCGCAGCCGGGGGCATCGTCGACGGCCGGAGCATGGCGGCCGCCTTCGCCCTCGGCGCCGAGGGCGTGCAGATGGGGACCCGGATGCTCACCGCCGCCGAGTCCCCCGTCCACCCCAACTGGAAGAACGCCGTGGTGGGTGCCGCCGAAACAGACACCGTCTTTCTCAACCGGCACTCCAGGCCAGGTCTGCGGGCCCTGCGGACGGAGCTTTCCGAGCGGCTCGAGCGGGAGGAGCACGTCGGGATGGAGCACCTGGCCCGGCACCACGACCTCTACTTCGGTGGGGACATGGAGGCCGCCCTGGCCCTCGGTGGTCAGGTGATGGGTCGGATCGACGATGTCCGTACGGTGGCCGAGATCATCTCCAGCACGGTGGACGAGTTCGCCTCTGTCATCGAAGGCCTGTCTGCGAAGTACGCGACAGCCAGCGGCGACCCCGGACGCCTTGGCGCCGACCTCGATGGTGTCGACTGGCTCTGAACCGAGGCGCCACAGGCGATCAGTGGCCGGGTCGACCGGTCACCGCGCTCACCGGTCGACTTGGCGGAGCGGCTGCCACCATGGCTGGACCATGGCGGCGAAGCGCTCGGCGTAGGCCCTCTCCAGCTCCGACGCCTCCGGAAGGGCCGGGCTCGCCTCCGTGGGTACCAGCGGGGAAGCCCCGGCTAGGGGATCGACCCACTCGAGCCGCAGGACCTCTATGACGTCCCTCAGCCCCGGTGCCGCTGACTCGTGATGGGCGCTGGTCTGGTGGGCCAGGAAGCCCTGGAAGTCCGGGAATGAGGCCAGGGTGTAGTACGTGTACGGCTCCTCGCCCCGCCAGTACTCGTAGCGGCGCACGTCCCGCTCGTCGGTGTGGCTGGCCCGGTACAGCTCGCGGGCCAACTCCTCGAAGCGAGCCGCAGCGTCCGGTCGCACCCGGATGTGAGCCAGAAACGTCGCCACCCGGCGCCGACCCCCTCTATGGCAGGGCAACGGAACGTCTCCGCCGCAGTACGGGCTTGTGCCATCTGACTGACACTCGTTTAGATGTATACCGCAGGGGTTCTGGGAGGGCAAGGTCGAGGGGAGGGAGCGGTGTACGACCGGTCATTTCACCGTGTCGGGCAAGGCCGATGGCTGCTGGCCGCTCCCTCGAAGGAGGCGCGTGAAGGACTGCGGGGCCGGGGAGCGAGGGACGTGATGGGATACGTGACGGAGCGGCTTCGATGACCGGCAGGACCCCGCCGGCCGGCCCGGCCGACATCGACCTGTTCGACCCGGCGGTGCAGGAGGACTGGTACCCGACCTACGACTGGCTCAGGTCGAACTCGCCGGTGTGGCAGCTGCCTGGCACCAGGACCTTCTTCCTGACCCGCTACGAGGACGTGACCCACGTCCTGCGCCGTCCCGACCTGTTCCGCCGGGGCCAGGGCGATGACACCCCGGTGAAGTCGCGCCCGACCCGCTCCGCGGCCATCTACGAGCAGCGGGGCTGGCCGCCGCGCCTGCCACTCGCCATCGACCCGCCCGATCACCGCCGCTACCGGGAGCTGGTCGATCCGTTCTTCTCCAACCAGGGGGCGGCCCGGCGGCGCGAGCTCATCGAGCGGGTCACCAATGATCTCATCGACGGGTTCTGTGCCGGGGGTCGGTGCGAGTTCGTGAGGGAGTTCGCCCTGCCGCTGCCGGTCCAGATCATCACCGTGCTGCTGGGCTTCGACGTGGCCGACATCCCCGAGCTCAAGGCGTGGTCGGAGGCCTGGGTCCTGCCGTTCCGGGGCCCGCTGTCCGAGGAGGAGGAGATCTGGGTCGCCGAGAGGCGCGTGGAGTTCCAGCACCACATACACGACACCATCGAGCAGAAGCGGCGCCGGCCCGACGACTCGGTGATCTCCTACCTGGCCAACGACGCCCGGTTCGGGGGCGAGCGGCCGCTGGAGGACGGCGAGATCATCGGCATGATCGACCACCTCTACATCGGAGGCAACGAGACCACCACCTTCGCCCTGACCTCTGGACTGTGGCTGCTGCTGTCGGTGCCCGGTGTCTACGACGCGGTGCGCCGGGAGCGGACCAAAGTACGCAACCTGGTGGAGGAGGTGCTGCGCCTGGAGTCTCCGACCCAGGGGCTGCCGCGCGTCGCCGCCCGTGACACGGATATCGGCGGGGTGCCGATCCCGGCCGGTGCCACGGTCCACCTCCGCTATGCCGCCGCCAATCGGGACCCGGAGATGTTCCCGGATCCGGAGGTGCTCGATCTGACCCGGCCCAACTCGGCCCGTCACGTGGCCTTCTCGCTGGGCGAGACCCACTGCCCGGGAGCCGGGCTGTCCCGTCTGGAGCAGGTCGTTGCCCTGGAAGCCCTGGTGGACCGGCTCCCCGACCTGCACCTGCTGCCCGGCAACGATTTCAAGCACCACAGCAACTTCACCCTGAGGGCCATGAAGGAGCTCCACATCGGGTTCACCCCGGTGCACCCGGTGGCGACCCCGGGGGACCCGGAGGGGTCGGGAACCCCGCCCCCTCCGGCGAGCTGACCATCAGGGTCGCTGGAGGCCCCATCGGGCTCGGGGACCCCGCCGCCTCCGGCGCGCTGACCGTCAGGGGTCGCTGCAGGGATCGGGAGGGGTCGGGGACCCCGCCCCCTCCGGCGAGCTGACCGTCAGGGTCGCTGCAGGGATCGGGAGGGATCAGGGACCCCCGCCCAGGGCGCGCCGACTGGCAGGGTCGCCGGAGGAGCAGAGCAGTTAGGGGCCGTGTCCGGGCGGCGAGGCGCCGAATCGTGGGTGGCGGGGGTCGTCCGGCGGGACGAAGGGGCGCTTGCCGCGACCGTCGACCAGGGCCCATCCTTCTCGGGTCTTGCGGCTGTGATGATGGCGGCACAGCCGGTCGAGGAGGTCGAAGGCGGTGATCCTGGTCCGGGCGAAGTCCTCGCGATGGTCGTACTGCAGTCCGGCCCGGGATGAACAGCCCTCTACCGCGCAGGTCGGATGGAGGAAGTCGAGGGCGGATCGCTGGTAGGCGTTGGGATGACGCCCGTGGTGGTACACGCCGACCAGGGCCTCGCCCTTGGTGAGAAGCCCGATGATGAACGGGTTCTCCGTGGCGAGCAGATCTTCGATGACCGATACGGGGACGGGGCCGTAGCCGGCGATCTCGCACAGCTCGCCCTCGAGGGGCACGCCGCGCAGAAGCGAGTCGAGGTCGACCCGGATCATCACCCGCAGCGGGCTCCCGGCCAGCTTCTTGACCCGCCCCCCGCCGTTGACCGGCGGGGCGGCCCCCTCGTAGGCCCGGTCGGTGGAGAGAGAGCCGGCGTCGGCGAACAGATCCGGGACGCCCCCGGGCCGATCGACCACAGGCCGGGAGCGGCCCGGTACGCCCAAAGGGTCGAGCTGGGGGAAGAGACCGAGTTGGACCAGGTCCGCCAGGGAGAGCTCCCCGTCCCTGCCGACGGCCGCGGCGGCCATGATCATCAGAGCGTCGTAGTCGAGGGCGTCGAGGCTCTCGTTGGGGGAGCCGGCGTCCCTCCTGAGCACGTTGAGCCGCCGGCGGATGGGGTCGAGCATCCGCCACAGGAGGGCTCCGTCTTCGGGGTGGCCGTAGATGCGGGCGCCGAGAGCACCGTCGAGGTCGGTCCACCTGCGGAACGATCGCTTGGCGTGGCGGGCCTGGCGGCGCTCCTCCCGGTCGCTGCTGTCGGCCTTGACCCTGGCCACTTCCTCGGCGAGCTCGGGTAGCGAGCTGCGCTTGGCCTTGTCTATGAGGTCGCGGGCCCTGGCCGGGTTGGCGGCCACTCCATCGGAAACGGCAGCGGCCTGTTCCAGGGACAACTCGCCCGCCAGGGCGGCCTGGGCGACCTCAGGTTGGTCGGCCATCCGCCGTCCGGTCTCCAGGGCCCGCTTGGCGGCGCCCGGGCTCATACCGGCCTGATCGGCCAGCTGCTCGGCGGGGGAACGGTAGCCGCAGCGCTCCCACTCGCTGCCCTCTGCGGAGCGGGCCGCAGCCAGGGCCTTGATGGAAGCGGCCGACGCCTCGATCTGGGCGCACAGCCGGACGACGTCACCCGCCTGGGCCGGGGTCACGGACCGAGCGTCGAACCCGCTGGCGAATGTGGCGATCGATTGTCCAAAAGAGCGCAGCTCTTGGCACATGGCGGGGCCGTCCCGGTGGTGAAAGGGGTCAGCCGCTACGAAAGAGCAGCGGCACTACCAGGCCGGCTCACCGCCGACGATCCCGCCCGATCCCTACAGAGCGAACGTATGTTCGATTGTATCGGGTTGGGGTGGGAAGTCAACCCTTTTTTCCCTGACCGTCGCGTCGGAGGTCGGCAGGGGCGGCGATAGGGTCATCCGGCATGGTGCGCCGGGCTCCTGACCACGAGCGGGACGCAGGCGGCGACCCGGCCGTCCTGGCGGCCAAGTCCGACATCCGCCGGGAGGTCTGGAGCGCCCTGAAGGCGGCCGGGGCGGCTCGGTTCCCGGGAGCCGAAGGGCGGATACCCAACTTCGTGGGGGCGGAGCGAGCGGCTGAGCGCCTCCGGGCCGACGCCGTCTGGCGGGACGCGTCGACCCTGAAGGCCAACCCCGACTCGCCACAGCTCCCGGTCCGGCAACGGGCACTGGAGGACGGCAAGAAGGTGTACATGGCGGTGCCACGCCTGGCGTCGGACCGGCCGTTCCTCGAGCTCGACCCGACCACCCTGCAGGTGCCGCCCCGGCAGGCGGCGTCCATCTCCGGCTCGGCCAGACACGGCCATCCGGTCGAGGTGTCGGGCATGGATGCCGTGGATCTGGTGGTCACCGGATGCGTGGCGGTCTCCAGCGACGGGGCCCGGCTGGGGAAGGGAGGCGGGTTCAGCGACCTCGAGTACGCCCTGGCGTGGGAGGCCGGGCTGATCGGACCGTCGACCGTGGTGGCCACCACCGTGCACGACGTGCAGGTCCTCGACGCCGGGCGGATCCCGGTGACCGGCCACGATTTCCGCCTCGATGTGATCTTCACGCCGACGCAGATCATCCGCTGCAGCCGGCAGGGGCGGCGCCGGCCGGCCATCCACTGGGACGAGCTCACGGACGGGAAGGTCGCCGCCATCCCCCTCCTCGCCCGGCTCCGCCACGGGCCGACGGACCCGCGCACCTGATCGGCGACGCGCCGCAGATCCGGACCTCAAACGGTCACACCGGGTTCCTAACGTGGTGGTCGGCTCGGTCGCCGGCCACACGGCGCTCCTCGGACTTCCATTCTTCCAAGGAGGAGAACCTGCCATGGTGGAACTGCCCTGGATCGCCCACGACGCGCCGGACAGGCCATTCGACGCCTGCATGTGGCTGGACGACTGTGAGGTGTGTATCGAGGCGCTCAAGCGCGAGGCAGCCGAGCGGCCCCGACTGCTCTTCTGCCTCAAGACCAATGCAGACCGGGTGCTGGTGACCGCCGAGCGGCTCTGCGAGGCGCTGTCCCGGGGTGGTACGGCGGAGAGCCTCTGCTACGTCCAGGATGATTGGGTGCGCGAGGTCTACGTCGTATCCGGTGAGCTGCCGCCTTCGGTCCAGTGGCAGTCTCTCACCCTCTCCGAGGAGATCAAGGCGGCCGTGGCCAGCGGAGCGTTCCGGCGCCGCTGACTGGCGGGGGCTACCGTCATAGCTTTGTGGAGGCCGGCCCGGCGGGGCGTACCTCACCCACCTGACGGTGGGCCCCGGCGATGGCCTTTTCCGAGCGGACCGGTGGACGGCGAGAGCTACGTGCAGTCGAGCTACCTCGACCCCGCCACCACGACCGTCCTGGCGGAGGCGCAGACGCTCACCAACCGCCAGAACGACCAGTCCGACACCACCAGCGACACCTCCGTGTCCGTCAAAGACTCCGACACCCGGCCGTCCCTGTGATCTCCCCCGCAACAGGCGGGTGGTCGCCCAGCTGTGACGGTTGACCTATCGGTGGGAGAGGTCGGGTAACCCTCGGACTGAGGACGCAGTGCCGAAGGTCACTGCGGGCGGGCCCGGTTGCCGACGGTGGTGTGGCGAACGCCTCTAGTGCCAGCCGCAGCCGGCGGGGACGCTGGAAGGGAGAACCCCAGGCAGGAGGTGATCTGCACATGCGCAGGACTCCCAGGGTGGCCGCAGTTTCCGTCGCAGCACTGCTCGCACTGGCCGGATGCGGCTCGGCGCCCAGGACCGGCACCTCGTCACAGACCGCCGGGCCGGCCGCGACCGCGCCGTCCACAGCCGCACCCTCCACCGCCGCCCCGACGACGGTGCCGACGGCAAGCGTGCTCACCGCCGCCGAGAGAGCCGGGCTCAACCTGATCCACGAGCAGGAACGGGCCGGCCTCGACGCCTACGCCATCTTCGCCAGCCGCTATCCCACCCAGCCGGTGTTCGCCAACCTGGCCAGCTCCCAGAAAACCCAGCTGGCCGCCGTCACCGCCGTGATGGCCCGCTACGGCATGGCTGACCCCTCGGCCGGGCTGGCCGCCGGTAAGTACGCCGACCCCACGGTGCAGCAGCTGTACGACTCCACGGTGGCCGCCGGGACGACCGCCGATCACGCCCTCGATGCCGTCGAGCACTTCGAGCAGCAGCACCTGGCCTCGATCCAGGCCGCCCGCGCCGCCACCACCAGGGCGGACCTGGTGACCATGTACACCAACCTGGAGCAGGCATCGAACTCGCACATCACCGCCTGCAGCAACGCTCAGCACAACGGCGCCCAGGGCTGACCACGCGGGCGGCCTCCGTGGGGCGGCCCGATGGAGGCTGACGACGGGAGCGGTGGGCCGGGGCGGACGTTTCCCGACCGGTTCGTCCGATGCCCGATGCCTCGGGTGACCGCCGGGCGGTTCGTCCCTGGTATCGATGGCCCGGCAGCGGGAAGATGGTTGCGACCCGGTCAGCCGGACAAGGAGGAAGCTGATGTCCGATGCCTTCGTTCCCGAAGCCGATCGCCTGGAACAGGAAGCCGGGCTGCCGACCGATGGCCCGGAGGAGGACGAGCCTGCCCTGTCGGCGGAGCGGGACCGGCCGCTGCCGCTGGAGGCGTCGGAGGCCGACGCCCTCGACCAGAAGGCCGAGGTCGGGGGAGACGGTGACGACGACTTCCGTGACCCCGGCCAGGGCGGCTACCCCGAGGTCAGGGAGGGGTACTGAGCCCGGCCCCTGACCCCTCCCGGGGCCGGCGATCCACCCGGGCCGGCCACCGCCTCAGTGCGTCGGGTCGTGCTCGTCGAGGGCGTGGAGGGCCACCGTCGAGTGGGCGTAGGCCCCGCCGGCGCGCATCTCGGCAGCCACCCAGATGGCCTCCATGATCTCCTGGTCGGAGGCTCCCTTGCGCCGGGCCAGCTTCGAATGGCCGGTGATGCAGTAGGGGCACTGGGTGACGTGGGCGACGGCCACCGCGACCAGCTGCTTGGTCTTCTCGTCGAGCGCCCCGGCCCGGAACACCGCCCGGCTGAACTGATCGAAGGCGTCGTGGATCTCCGGAGCCAGTTCCTTGCGTCGCCGGCCAATGGCGGCGGTTGCGGGCGGGTGCACGGGATGCTGCTCGGGCACGGTCGTTCCTCCTGATCCAGCCTCAGGATATTTCCGCCAGATACTAGAATAAACAGGCTGTTTGATGTTTCCCGGGGTCGTCGGTTCAGCGGGCCATGGGAATTGATTCCGGTGCTCGGGGAAAAAGGACCGGACCGATCGGCCGACCACGCCCTCATGCCGGTCAACCGTTCCGCGGGCGTAGGATGGGCCGGAGGAGACGACGCAGATCGCCGACAACGGTGAGCGGGTGCTGGTGGCCCTCCAGGTGCACGAGGCCTCGTGCTGCCCGTTCCGGCCCTCCGACCGGGCGGACTGAGAGGTACCGGGCCGTGCCAGGCCGCCCCCGGGGCGGTCGCCGGCCGGGGCCCCCGGGTACTATCCCGGGATGGCAGAGGAGTCCACAGACGCCGGCACCCGCCGCTTCGACGCGGTCGTGTTCGACTTCGGCGGGGTGCTGATATCTCCGATCACCACCCGGTTGGCGGCCCTGGCCGAGCACCACGGCATCCCCACCGTGGAGATGCTGGAGCTCCTGATGGGGCCCCGCCACGTTTCCACCCCCGACCACCCCTGGCACCGGGCGGAGCGGGGCGAGGTGTCGTCGACGGAGCTGCAGACGCTGATCGCCCCCCTCGCGGTGGAGGCCGGGCTCGAGCTCAGGGGCGACGAGATGGAAGTCCTGTTCGACCGGGGCTACACCTACCACCACCAGGTCGTGGACCGGGTCCGGTCGCTGCGGCGCCAGGGCTACAGGACCGCCCTTCTCACCAACAGCGTCCTGGAGTTCCAGGAGGTGCTCCAGGAGGAGATCGGCGACGACCTCTTCGATGAGATCATCGACTCGTCCGCGGTGGGGATGCGCAAACCGGAGCCGGAGATCTACCGCCTGGTCACCGACCGCCTCGGTGCCGACCCGGGGAGGATCGTCTACCTGGACGACTTCGAACACAACCTCGGCCCGGCCCGGGCCGCCGGCTGGACCGTGGTCCACGTCACCGACCCGGCGCAGGCCCTGGCCGCCCTGGACGGCCTTCTCGGGGGAGACGTCCCCACCGCCCCCGCATCAAATTGACCAGTTGATTAAGTGACCCTCGCGCGCTAGAAAGCTGCCGGGGAGGACCCGGGGGGCGGTGACGTCGTGACGCCACCGCGATCTCCTCGGACGGCAGGGATCGAGCGAACAGGGAGGGAACTTTGTCCAAGGAAGGTTTCGAAGGGGCCCGGCTGTCCTTGCAGGACTTCCTGGAGGTCTTCGCCAGCCTCGACGCATCCGAGTGGGAGGCGCCCAGTGCATGCGAGGGTTGGCGGGTGCAGGAGGTCGCCGCCCACATCAGCTCCAACCTCAAGGAGATGATCGAGCCCAGCCCGCCGCCCGACGTGCCGCCGCTGCCGATGAAGGCCGAGGAGGCCATGGAGGCCCTGGTCGCCCCCCGCCGGGATTGGTCGTGGGACGTCGTGCGCGACGAACTGCAGCGCTACGCGGAGCCCGCCCTGGCCGTCTTCGGCGCCATGCAGGAGGAGCCGACGGCGTCGACGGAGATGCCCCTCCTCGATCTCGGCACCTACCCGACCCACATGCTGGCCGACGCCTTCGCCTTCGACCTGTTCTGCCACCTCCGCAACGACATCCTGGCCCCCCGGGGACCGGTGCGGCGGGACGTGGCTCCGGCGGACGCCGCCCGCCTGGCCCCGGCCGTGGGCTGGATGCTGGCCGGGCTCCCGCAGATGTGCGGGGCGACCCTGGGCGACCTCGACGGGGCGATCAGCCTGGACCTAACAGGCGCGGCGCCATCCACCTGGATGATCACCGGCCGGGCGGGGGAGTGGACGGTGGAAAGCGCCGACGGCCCGGCCGGGCCGGCCCGGGCCACCATCCGCTCCGACGCCGCCGACTTCATCCTGTGGGGAACCAGGCGGGAGGAGTGGCGCCCCCTCGTTCAACTCGGGGGTGACACGGCGTTGGCCACGACGTTCCTGGACCGGCTCAACATCATCTAGAGCCCCCGGCCAGCCGGGGGCGGGAGGGCCTAGATGGCCGTCTCGCCCCCGTCCACCACCAGCACCGTGCCGGTCACGAAGCTGGCGTCGTCGGAGAGCAGGAAGCAGACCGGGGCGGCGATCTCCTCGGGCTCGGCCACCCGT
Source organism: Acidimicrobiales bacterium (assembly GCA_035702985.1). Lineage (GTDB taxonomy): Bacteria > Actinomycetota > Acidimicrobiia > Acidimicrobiales > Palsa-688 > JAKAXG01. The sequence continues at coordinate 12,261 of DASSZD010000165.1, read as the reverse complement.
TTCTGCACGTTGGCCGCCCCGAAGATCTCCGCTCCCTTCTCCAGGCTGCCGCCGCCCTGCTGCACCAGCAGCGGCTCGGTCATGCCGGTACGGATACGGCCGGGTGCCACGGCGTTGACCCTGATCTCGGGCGCCCAGTCGGCGGCCACCTGGCGGGTGAACGACACGATGGCGCCCTTGGCGGCCCCGTAGGGGGCGTTGCGGCGCTGGGCGACCAGGGCGGCCACCGAGGCCACGTTGACGATCGAGCCCCTGCCCTTCTCCCGCATCTGGCCCACCACGTGCTTGCATACCAGGAAGGTGCCCCCGGCGTGCACCGTCATCATCCGCTGCCACCGGTCCATGGTCCAGTCCTCGACCATCCCGAACTCGGCGTGGCCGGCCGCGTTGAAGACCGAGTCGACCGGTCCCAGCTGGCGGCGGGCCTCGGTGAGGGCGGCCTGCACGGAATCCTCGTCGGCCACGTCCACCTGCAGGCCGATGGCCCGGTCCATCTCCGAGGCCACCGTCTTGGCCCGGTCGCCGTCGAGGTCGACCACCGCCACCGAGCCCCCCTCGGCCACGAACCGCCGGGCGGTGGCCGCACCCAGCCCGCTGCCCCCTCCGGTCACGAACAGCACCCGGTTTTCCAAGCGCACCTGATCCCCCTCCTGTCGTCGGTACCAGCCGAATACTAACCGCCCGGTTACTTCTCTGCCGGGCCGCCGGTCGCCCCGGCCCCTCTAGGACGCGGAGAAGAAGTCGGCCCGAGGGGTGCCGGTCGGGTCGTACACCGGCTCGGTCAGGTCCACCCGGTACTTGCGGTTGTCCGCCCTCTCGATGCCGGACGCCCTCAGCGCGGCGCGCATCTCCTGGTAGTACCGGTGGTGGAAGTGGGCCGCCAGGGACGCCTCGTCCGCCCACAGCTCGTGCACCTGGATGCGGCCGTCCACCACGGGGTCGGCGGCGAAGCAGTAAGCCAGGCACCCGGGTTCCTCCTCCCGGGTGGCCCGCTGCAGGGCGGCGGTGCGCTCCAGCACCTGGTCCCGGCTGGCCGGATCCGACAGGTCGATCGCGCCGGCGATGATGATGGGCCGGCTCCCCCCCTCTGGCATCGGGGCCTCAAGCTACCAGCCGGCCCGGTCCATTTCATGATGATGGTGATAATGTCCACCGCCCGAGGAGGGAGCGTGACGGGGATACTGGATCTGTTCCGACTCGACTCGCGGGTGGCGGTGGTCACCGGCTCGGGCCGGGGCATCGGTCGGGGCATCGCCCTCGGCCTGGCGGACGCCGGGGCGGATGTGGTGCTGACCGCCCGGCGGGAGGCGGAGCTGGAGCAGGTCGCGGCGGAGGTGCGGGCCCGGGGCCGGCTCGCCGTCGTGCACCCCGGCGACCTCAGGGACGGGATATCGGAGCAGATCGCCGCCCGCGCCGTCGCCGAACTGGGGCGGCTCGACGTATGGGTCAACAACGCCGGGGGCGCCGACGACCCCAGCGTCGAGCCCCTCGCCAGCACCTCCGACGACAAGCTGCGCTCCTTCCTGGAGCTGAACCTGGTGGCGGCCTTCCAGGGCATGAAGGCCGCCGTCCGCCACATGGGCGAGGGGTCGAGCATCGTCAACATCGCCTCCGGGGCCGGCATGCGGGCCGCTCCCAACACCGGCTCCTACGGGGCGTCGAAGGCGGCCCTGCTCAACATGACCGCCACCATGGCCGCCGAGCTGGCTCCCCGGCGGATCAGGGTCAACGCCGTGTCGCCGGGAATGATCCCCACCGAGGCGTTCTTCGATGTTCTGCGCTTCACCGAGGCCGACCTGCCGGCGCTGGCCCGCAAGGTCCCGCTCGGACGGCTCGGCACCCCGGAGGACATCGCCGCGGCCGTGGTCTACCTGTGCTCCCCGGCGGCGTCGTGGATGACGGGGCAGAACCTGTTCATCAGCGGCGGCCGGGAGGGGGGCCGCTCCGTGGAGGACCGGTAGGGCCGGCCGCAGCTAGGCGGGTGACGCGGTGACGGTGGTGGTGTCCCGGCCGGAGCGCAGCACCCGCCCGGGGCGGTCGTCGGTGAACTCTCCCCGGGTCACGATGTCCACGCCGGCCACCATCACGTGCTCGATGCCGACCGCTCCGCCGTACACCCGGGCGGCGCCGCCGGGCAGATCGAAGCGGGTGGACACCGGTTCGGGGGCGACCGTGGCCGGGTCGAACACGACCAGGTCGGCGTGGGCCCCGGCCCGGAGGCACCCACGGTCGAGCAGGCCGTACAGCGCCGCCGGCGCCCCGGTCAGGTGGTGGACGACCTCCTCCATCGAGATCAGGCCCAGCTCCCGGGCCGGCTTGGCCAGCATGGTCGTCGGGTAGTTGAACGTGTCGATCATGTCGAGGTGGGCGCCGGCGTCCGACGCCCCCACCACCGTGCGGGGATCGCGCCACACATCGACCCGCCGGCGCCAGGTCTCGTCGTCCTGGCCGCGGTCCTGGTTCATGATCACGGTGCGCAGACCGTCGGCGACCACCATGTCGGCAAGGGCGTCCCAGGCGCTGCGGCCGGTGCGCTCGGCCACCTCCCCGACGGTCAGGCCCTCGTAGGGCTTGTTCTCCGGGGAGAAGGTCTCCAGCACGATGTACTGGCGCCAGTTGGCGATGGACCGCAGGGGCCCTTCCTGGGTCTGGGCCAGGCGGTCCATCTCGGCCCGGCCCGCCGGGTCGCGCAGCATGGCCAGCTTCTCGTCGTCGGGCCGGGCCATGAGCGTCTCCCAGCCGGGAAGGATGTCGAGGATGAAGCCGCTCTTGAAGTTGAGCCGGTTGCGCTGACTGTCGGGCAGCGTGAGTGCCACCACCCGGCCGCCCCGGTCGGCGGCGTGGTCGCTGCCCAGCAGCTGCCGTTCCACCACCTCCCGGTTCTTGGAGTACACCGGCAGCACGTTCCAGTTGATGGGGCGGTCGGCGGCCCGGCTCATGGCCGCCATCAGATCGAAAAGGTCGTCGTCGAACGGCGGGGGCGCCGGGATGAACTCGAGGGTGGTGCCGGGGAACTCGCTGACCACCTGGCACAGGGCTATCAGCTCGTCGGCGGTGGCGTGGCGGGACGGCACCGGGTTGCCGAGGTGGTCGTTGTGCGAACGTGACCACGTCGACGAGAACCCCAGCGCCCCGGCCCGCAGGCCGTCGCGCAGGAGGGCCTTCATGGCTTCGATCTGCTCCGGGCGGGCCGGCCCCTCCACCGCGGCACCGCCCATCACGACGCGGCGGAGGGCCGAGTGACCGACGAGGAAGGCGGTATTCGGGGAAGTGCGCCCGTCCAGGCGGTCCAGGAACTCCGCCGTGGTGGTCCAGTCCCACGGGACCCCCTCCTGGAGGGACCGGAGGGGCATTCCCTCCACCCGGGCGAGCATGCGCATCAGATAGTCGGCGTCCTCCGGATCGGCCGAGAGCGGGGCGATGGTGAAGCCGCAATTGCCGCTGACAGTCGTAGTGACACCGTGCAGGGGAGAGGGGCTCAAGGTGGGGTCCCAGAACGCCTGGGCGTCGTAGTGGGTGTGCAGGTCGATGAAGCCGGGCGCCACCACCAGGTCGGTGGCGTCCACGACCCGGCGGGCCTGGTCGTCCACCTCCCCGACGGCCACCACCCGGCCCCCGCTTATTGCGACATCGGCGCGGCGGCCGGGAGCGCCCGTGCCGTCGACCACCAACCCGTTCCTCACGACCGCGTCGAGCATCCCGCGATGCTACGCCCCGGCGACGGCAAGGCGCCCGGATCACATGCCTTTGGACCTCAAAGGGTCGCTCCGACCGGGGCAGCTCCGACCCGTGTGGCTCCGACGCGGGGTGGCTCCGGCGGCCCCGTCTGATCCCACTGCGCCCGCAGCCCCGGTCAGGGGCGCCCCTGGGGAGCGGCGCCGGTTGGTCGCCTGGGTGCCACGGAGGTGCGGCCGATCCGCACCCGCCACAGGTCCGGGCCCGCCTGCAGGTCGTCCCGGGTGAAGTCACCGGTGTGCTCGCGCCCGTGGTGGGAACTGGTAGCGCAGCGGCTTGGGGTCGTGGTCGTTGGCCAGCACGAAGCCGGCGCCCGGCGTCAGGGCCTCGTTTGTGGCGAAGATCGTCTCGTGCCGTTGTGCCGGGGCCAGCGCAGGGACGTCCAGCTCCGCCGTCTCCCCGGCGCCACCGGCGGCCGGTTCCCCCCGGCGGTCCGGGCTTTCGGGACTCGCCGAGGGGTGTGGTACGTCCCTGTGGGGGCAACAACCCACCCCCTCGAGGCCCCGGCCCCCCGGCGCCCGACGAGGGGGTGGTTCCCCCCGGAAGGGGTCGGCCTGCTCGCTCCGGGTCCACGACCCCGGCGCCGCCACCGTCAACCTGCGGGCCTCCGGTCCCAGCAGGGGGACACCACCGAGCAGTGGGGCCGGGCGTCCTCTCCGACGGTCACGAGGTAGGGGGCGGTTCCGAGGTTGGCGGCTTCGCTCCGGAGTCGGGACAACGCCTCCGGCGCCGGGACAACGCCTCCGGGGCCGGGACAACGCCTCCGGCGCCGGGTGCGCAGTCATGGCTGCTCCTTGTGCGCTGGGCCTGCAAGCCGATGGATGCCCGGTCAGGGTTTCAGGAGAACAACGTATATCCAGTCCCGGCTAGAACGAACCTAGGCTGACCGCCGGGCCGTCGGACTCCTGAGGAGGTCAGAAGGCGATGCCGGATCAGCAGACATTCGTGATCGTCGGTGCCAGCCTGGCCGGCGCCAAGGCGGCGGAGACGCTGCGCAGCGAGGGCTTCGACGGGAGGGTGGTCCTCATAGGCGAGGAGCCCGTGCGCCCCTATGAGCGGCCGCCGCTGTCGAAGGGTTACCTACGGGGCGAGGCCGGATTCGACGACGCCGCGGTCCATCAGCAGGACTTCTACCGGGATCAGGACATAGAGCTGCGGACCTCCACCACCGTCACCGGTCTCGATCCGCGGTCTTCGGAGGTCGTCCTGGAGGGCGGCGAGCGGATGTCGTTCGACCGCCTGCTGCTCGCTACCGGAGCCAGCCCCCGGCGTCTCGCCGTCCCGGGAGCAGATCTCGAGGGCGTCCACTACCTGCGGACGGTCGCCGACGCCGACGCCCTGCGGGCACGGCTGGCGACACCGTCGCGGCTGGTGGTCATCGGGGCCGGGTGGATCGGAGCGGAGGTCGCCGCCTCCGCCCGCCAGATGGGGGCGGACGTGGCGATGGTGGAGATGGCGACGGTCCCCCTGGAACGGGTGCTCGGCCCGGAACTGGGCGAGGTGTACCTGCGCCTTCATGACGCCCACGGGGTGGACCTGCACATGGGTGCCGGGGTGGAAGCGCTCCTCGGCTCGAAGGCCGTCGAGGCGGTCCGCCTCAGCGACGGCACCACGCTCCCCGCCGAGGCGGTGGTGGTCGGGGTCGGCGTGACCCCCCGGGTCGATCTGGCCCGGGACGCCGGCCTGGCGGTCGACAACGGCGTGCTCGTCGACGAGCACCTGAGGACGAGTGTCCCGGCGATCTTCGCCGCCGGCGACGTGGCCAACGCCTTCCATCCCCGCTACGGGACCCGGATCCGGCTGGAGCACTGGTCGTCGGCCCTCAACCAGGGGCCGGTGGCGGCGCGGGCCATGCTCGGCCGGGACGTCGTCTACGACCGGACCCCGTACTTCTTCTCCGACCAGTACGACCTCGGTATGGAGTACCGGGGCTGGGCCCCGGCCTTCGACCGGGTCGTGTTCCGGGGGGACCCGGCGGAAGGGGAGTTCCTGGCCTTCTGGCTGCGCCACGGCACCGTGGTGGCCGCCATGAACGCCAACGTCTGGGACGCCGGAGACGCCATCGAGGCTCTCCTCGCCGCCGGCAAGCAGGTGGACCCGGAAGTCCTCGCCGACCCCGGCGTCGATCTGCGCGACCTGAGCGGCCCGGGGCCGGGCTGAGCCCGGTCCGGGGCCCGAGGCCCGGCCGGCGACGGCAGCCGCGCCTCCGTTTGGTGGGCGTAACGACGACGGGGGCCCTCAGCGGCACCCGTATCTGCGAAAGTCGCCTCATGACACCGGAAGCGGAGGAGTAGCCCCATGCGTGCCTGGATCGTGGAGCGCCCCGGCCCCGTCGACACCGGACCGCTCGTACTGGTGGAACGCCCGACCCCCACCCCCGGGCCGGCCCAGGTCCGTATCCGGGTCAGCGCCTGTGGCGTGTGCCGCACCGACCTGCACCTGGCCGAGGGGGACCTGGCCCCCCGCCGGGCCGGGGTGACGCCCGGGCACGAGATCGTGGGGGTGGTCGACGCCGTCGGAGAGGGCGTCCGCAGGTTCAGGCGGGGGGACCGGATCGGGGTCGCCTGGCTGGCCAGGTCCTGCGGGGCGTGCCGGTTCTGCCGGGCCGGGCGCGAGAACCTGTGTGTCTCACCGCTGTTCACCGGCTGGGATGTGGACGGGGGTTTCGCCGAGTACGCCCTGGTGGACGAGCACTACGCCTACGTCCTGCCCGCCGCCTTCGCCGACGACGTGGAGGCCGCCCCGTTGCTCTGCGCCGGCATCATCGGCTACCGGGCGCTGCGCCGGGCCAATCTGCCCCCTTACGGACGCCTCGGGGTGTACGGATTCGGGGCGTCGGCGCATCTGGCCGCCCAGGTGGCCATCCACGAGGGCGCCACCGTCCACGTGCTCACCCGCTCCGAGGAGGGCCGCCAGCTGGCCCTCTCGCTGGGGGCGGCCTCGGCCCGGGCGGCCGCCGACCGGCCCCCCGAGCCGCTCGACGCGGCCATCCTGTTCGCCCCGGCCGGGGAGCTGGTTCCCGTCGCCCTCGAGGCCCTCGATCGAGGCGGGACCCTGGCCGTCGCCGGCATCCACCTGAGCGACATCCCTCCGCTCACCTACCAGAAGCACCTCTTCGAGGAGCGCACGCTGACCAGCGTGACGGCCAACACCCGCGTCGATGGCGAGGAGATGCTGGCCGCCGCCACCCGGCTGCGGCTCCAGGTCACCACGACCCCCTACCCGTTTCGGCAGGCGGACCGGGCCCTGTCGGACCTGGCCCACGACCGGGTCCGGGGGGCGGCCGTCCTGGTCATGGACCGGGAGCCCTGACCGGCCGCCCGGGCCGCCCGGGAGCGGCGAGGAGTACCGACCGGGCGCCGGCCAGGCTCCAGCCCGGGCCGCCCGGGAGGGGCGAGGCGTACCGACCGGGCGCCGGTCATGCTCCAGCCCGGGCCGCCCGGGAGGGGCGAGGAGTACCGACCGGGCGCCGGTCAGGCTCCGCCCCGGCCGGACGGGTCCGGGTGGGGGGGCCGGCTGGCCAGCTCCTCGTAGGTCTGCCACCTCAGGTTGGCGGCGACCTGGGCCAGGGAGAGTTGGCGTTGCGCCTCGCCCGGGTCCCGGTCGGCGAGGGACCGGAAACGCAGCTCGCGCATCCGGTAGTCGGCCAGGGGCATGCGGGGTCGGGGGGAGTCGAGCAGGAACGGGTTGGCCCCGCTGTCGCGCAGGACCGGGTTGTACCGCAGGAGCGGCCAGTGACCGCTGGCCGTGGCCCGGTACTGCTGATCGAGCCCGTCGCGCATCTCGAAGCCGTGGGCGATGCAGTGGCTGTAGGCGATGATCAGCGACGGGCCCGGGTACGTCTCGGCCTCGCGGAAGGCGGTGAGGGTGTGCTGAGGGTCGGCGCCCATGGCCACCCGTGCCACGTACACGTCGGCCAGGGCGATGGCCTGCAGGGCCAGGTCCTTGGTGGGGGTGGTCTTGCCGCCCGCCGCGAACTTGGCCACCGCTCCCAGCGGGGTGGCCTTGGACATCTGGCCGCCGGTGTTGGAGTACACCTCCGTGTCGAGGACCAGCACGTTGACGTCGTGGCCGCTGGCCAGCACGTGGTCCAGGCCTCCCGACCCGATGTCGTAGGCCCACCCGTCGCCGCCCACGATCCAGACGCTCCGGCGGATGAGATGGTCGATCACGCTGAGCAGGTCCTCCACCGCCGGGCCGTCCAGGGCTCGCAACCGCCGCTCCAGCTCCTCCACACGGGCCCGCTGGCGCCGGATCTCCGACTCGCGGATCTGGGGCGCCGCCAGGATCTCGTCGGCCAGGTCGGCGCCGACCCGGTCGCCGAGCTCGCCCAGGCGGCGCCGGGCCAGTTCGGTGTGCCGGTCGGCGGCCAGGCGCAGCCCCAGCCCGAACTCCGCGTTGTCCTCGAACAGGGAGTTCGACCACGCCGGGCCGTGACCGTCGGCGTCGGCCGCCCACGGGGTGGTCGGGAGGTTGCCGCCGTAGATGGACGAACAGCCGGTGGCGTTGGCCACCACCAAACGGTCCCCGAACAGCTGGGACATCAGCTTGAGGTAGGGGGTCTCGCCGCATCCGGCGCACGCCCCGGAGAACTCGAACAGAGGCTCGAGGAACTGCACCCCCCGCACCGTGCCGAAGTCCACCCGGGACCGGTCCGCCTGTGGAAGCTGCTCGAAGAAGGCCACGTTGGCCCGTTCGGCGGCCACGACGGGCTCCCGCTCGGTCAGGTTGATGGCCCGCCGGGCCGGTTCGCCGCCGGAGGACACCGGGCACGCCTCCACGCACAGCCCGCATCCGGTGCAGTCCTCGACGTAGACCTGCAGGCTGAACCGGGTGTCGGGCAGGCCCGGGCCGGTGAGCGGCGCCGACGGGAACCGGGCCGGGGCCCCGGTCAGCCGGTCGGGATGGTAGTAGCGGGTGCGGATGACGCTGTGGGGGCAGACGAAGCTGCAGTTGCCGCACTGGATGCACAGCTGGGGGTCCCAGCTGGCCACCAGGTCCGAGACGTTGCGCTTCTCGTAGCGGGTGGTGCCGCTGGGGTAGGTGCCGTCCGCCGGCAGGGCGCTCACCGGCAGCTCGTCCCCCCGGCCCACCATCATCGTGGCGGTGACCCGCCGCACGAACTCCGGGGCGTCCGCCGGAACCGCCGCCCTGACGCCGACCGTGGAGGTGACCCGGCCGGGTATGTCCACCCGATGCAGCCCGTCCAGGGCCCGGTCCACGGCCCGCTGGTTGCGTTCGACCACCTCCGGCCCGCGCCGGGCGTAGCTGTGGGCTATCTGCTCCTTGACCGCGGCGATGGCCCGGTCCGGTTCCATCACCTTCGAGATGGCGAAGAAGCAGGCCTGCAGGACCGTGTTGGTCCGCCCGGCCAGGCCGGCTTCGGCGGCGATGCGGTTGGCGTCGACCACGTAGAGGTCGACGCCTTTGTCCAGGATCTGCTCCTGCACCGGAGCGGGCAGGGCGTCCCACACCTGCCCGGGCGGGTGGCGGGTGTTGAGCAGCAGGACCGCTCCGGGAGCGGCCCGGGCGAGCACCTCGGGCCGGTCCAGCAGGCCGAAGTGGTGGCAGCCGACGAAGCCGGCCTGCGAGACCAGGTACGGGGCCCGGATGGGAGCCGGCCCGAACCGCAGGTGGGAGACCGTCTGCGAACCGGATTTCTTGGAGTCGTAGACGAAATATCCCTGGGCGTAGAGGCCCTGGTCGGCCAGGATCTTGATGGTGGCCTTGTTGGCACCCACCGTCCCGTCGGAGCCCAGCCCGAAGAACACGGCCCGCACCGTGCCGGCCGGCTCGATGTCCAGGTCCGGGTCCCACGCCAGGCTGGTGCCCGATACGTCGTCGTTGATGCCCACGGTGAACCGCCGCCGGGGGCCCGGCCGGTCCGGAGCCGGGACCCGGTCCAGCTCCGCCAGCACCGCCGCGGCCATGCCGGGGGAGAACTCCTTCGACGACAGGCCGTAGCGGCCGCCCGTCACCACCGGCATGCGGGAAAGCTGGCCTCCTGCGTGGGCCTCGGCCAGGGCGGCGAGCACGTCGAGGAACAGCGGCTCGCCCAGCGACCCGGGCTCCTTGGTGCGGTCCAGTACGGCCACCGCCCGCACCGTCGCCGGCAACGCCGCCACCAGGGCCTGGGCGGGGAAGGGGCGGTACAGCCGGACCTGGGCCACCCCCACCCGCTCACCCCGGGCCCGCAGGTGGTCCACGGTCTCGCCGACGGTCTGCCCGGCGGACCCCATGACCACGACCACCCGCTCCGCCTGCGGGTCGCCCCGGTAGTCGACCAGCCCGTAGTGCCGGCCGGTCCGCTCGCCCAGGCGGTCCATCAGGTCCGCCACCACCGCCGGGACCCGGGCGTAGAACGGGTTGACCGTCTCGCGGGCCTGGAAGTACACATCGGGGTTCTGCGACGTGCCCCGCACGAACGGCCGCTCCGGGGACAGGGACCGCAGCCGGTGCTGGCGGACCAGCTCCGCGGGTACCAGGGCGGCCAGGTCGGCGTCGGCCAGCATGTCGAGCGTGTTGAGCTCGTGGGAGGTGCGGAACCCGTCGAAGAAGTGCAGGAACGGCACCCGGCTGGCCAGGGTGGCGGCGTGGGCTATCAGGGCCAGGTCGTGGGCCTCCTGCACCGACGCCGAGCACAGCAGGGCGAAGCCGGTCTGGCGGGTGGCCATCACATCGGAGTGGTCCCCGAAGATGGACAGGCCCTGGGCCGCCAGGGAGCGGGCCGCCACATGGATCACCGCCGAGGTCAGCTCCCCGGCGATCTTGTACATGTTCGGCACCATCAGGAGCAGGCCCTGCGACGCCGTGAACGTGGTCGCCAGCGCCCCGCCCTGCAGCGCCCCGTGGAGCGCCCCCGCCGCCCCGCCCTCGCTCTGCATCTCCACCACCCGGGGCACGCTGCCCCACAGGTTGGGCCGGCCCCGGCTCGACCACTCGTCGGCCAGCTCGGCCATCGGCGAGGAGGGAGTGATGGGGTATATGCAGCACAGCTCGCTCAGGCGGTACGCCACCGAGACGGCCGCCCCGTTGCCGTCCAGCACGGTCCGGCTCATCGAGGTTCCGGGACCATCTCGATGGCGTGCACCGGGCACTGCTCGTAGCAGGCCCGGCACCCGGTGCAGCGGTTGTAGTCGAAGCGGTAACGGTGGCCGGGACCCAGCTTGATCACGGCGTCCTCCGGGCACGCCCCCAGGCAGCCGTCGCACTCGCAGCAGTTGCCGCACGACAGGCATCTGCGGGCCTCGAAGGTGGCGTCCGCGGAAGGCAGGGATCCCACCACTTCGGAAAAATCACTCAGCCTGGTGGCCGGCTCCAGCTCCCTCTGGCGCCGGCCGGGGGAGTCCCCGAAGAACCACAGGTTCAACATGTCGAACCCGACCGTCGGGTGCTTGGCCGGCCGCGACCGGCTCTCGCCTCTGAGCCAGGCGTCCATCTCGGCCGCCGCCCGTTTGCCGTGGCCCACCCCCACGGTCACGGTGCGCTCCGCCGGGACCATGTCTCCGCCGGCGAACACCCCGGGGCAGCCGGTCATCAGGGTGTCCGACACCTGCACCGTGCCGTCGGCGCCGAAGTCGACGCCGGGCAGGGTGCGCATGAAGGCGCTGTCGGTTTCCTGCCCCAGGGCCAGGATGACCGAATCCGCCGCCAGCGTCTCGAACCGCCCGGTCGGGCGGGGGAACCCGGACCCGTCCAGTTCCATCACCTCGACCTGCAGCTGGCCGCCCCCGAACGCCCGGATGGTGCGCAGCCAGTTGATCCGCACCCCCTCCCGCTCGGCGTCGGCCGCCTCCTCCTCGTGGGCCGGCATCTGCTCCCGGGTCCGCCGGTACACCACCAGCGCGTCGGTGGCCCCCAGGCGGCGGGCGGTGCGGGCCGCGTCCATGGCTGTGTTCCCCCCGCCGTAGACCGCCACCCGGCGCCCTATCTGCGGACGCTCGCCCGACGCCACGCTGCGCAGCAGCGACACCGCGTCGACGATGGGCCCGGCGTCCATGGCCGGGATGTCCACCCGTCTGGACAGGTGGGCGCCCACGGCCACGAACACGGCGTCGTAGCCGCCCCGGTGCCGCTCCTCCTCCAGGTCGGTCACCGTGTGGCCGGTCGTGAAGCGCACCCCGAGGGCCTCGATCCTGGCCACCTCGCCGTCCAGCACGTCGCGGGGCAGCCGGTAGGCCGGGATGCCGTAGCGCATCATGCCGCCGGGCTGGTCCCCGGCGTCGCGGACCTCCACCGAGTGGCCCAGCCGGGCCAGGTGGTAGGCGGCGGACAACCCACTGGGCCCGGCCCCGACGACCAGCACCCGCCGACCGGTCGGCGGCCCCGGTTGCGGGAAGCGCCAGCCCCGCTCGAGGGCGGTGTCGCCGAGGAAGCGCTCCACCGCGTGGATGGACACCGCGCTGTCCAGGCTGGCCCGGTTGCAGCCGGCCTCGCAGGGGTGGTAGCAGACCCGGCCGTGCACGGCCGGGAACGGGTTGTCCCGCACCAGCCGCCGCCACGCCCCCTCCTGGTCGCCCCCGTTCA
>DASSZD010000002.1:0-5847 GCA_035702985.1 Acidimicrobiales bacterium | reverse complement strand
CCGGCACCGAACTGTCCGGCATGGTCAAGCGCACCGTGGCCGACTCGGTGCGGGCCAACGTGGCCACCCCCGACGACCTGGACAAGCTGATGACCTTCCTGGAGCCGCTCCGGGGCTGACAGGCGGACCGCAGCCGGCCCCACCGCCTGTCGTGCCGGCGGCTGTGCCACCCGCGAACTGGTGACACCGACTGCAACCGGTGACAGCAGTCACGCTCAGCCGTGTCCATCTACGTCACCAGTTACCAGATCTGTCACCAGTTCGAGCGGCACCCGCCGACTGTCGTGCCGGCGGCTGTCCCGACTGCAACTGGTGACACCGACTGCAACTGGTGACAGCAGTCACGCTCAGCCGTGTCCACCTGCGTCACCAGTTGCCAGATCTGTCACCAGTTCGAGCGGCCCCGCCCGGCTCGAACAGCCCCCCACCGGCTCGAGCAGCCCCCCACCGGCTCGAGCAGCCCCCGGCCGGCTTGAACAGCCCCCGCCCGGCTCGAACGGCACCCGGCCCGCTGGGCCGCCTCCCGCCCGGAGGGCGGGACACCCGGCCGGCGCAGTGGCCCGGCCCCGTCAGTCCACGCCGGTGTCGATGGCCGCCTGGTCCAGCACGGTGTCCTCGGCGGTGTCGGTCTCGGGGTTGGCGGAGATGGCCTCGGCACCCCCCGGCGGCAGCTCCCCCACCAGCTCGGACTCGCCGGCGGGGAGGGTGCCCAGGCTGGCGTACAGCTCCAGCTTGGAACGGGTGTCGGCGATGTCGAGGTTGCGCATGGTGAGCTGGCCGATCCGGTCCGACGGGCCGAAGGCGGCATCCTCGGTGCGCTCCATGGACAGCTTGTCGGGGTGGTACGACAGGGCCGGTCCGTCGGTGCGCAGGATGGAATAGTCGTCACCCCGACGGAGGCGGAGCGTGACCTCGCCGGTGACCGCCGAGGCCAGCCAGCGCAGCAGGGACTCCCGGATCATCATCGACTGGGGGTCGAACCAGCGGCCCTCGTAGAGCAGGCGTCCCAGCCGGCGACCGTCGTTGTGGTACGAGGCCACGGTGTCCTCGTTGTGGATGGCGTTGACCAGTCGCTCGTAGGCGATGTGGAGCAACGCCATGCCCGGCGCCTCGTAGATACCCCGGGACTTGGCCTCGATGATCCGGTTCTCGATCTGGTCGGACATGCCGAGCCCGTGCCGGCCGCCGACGGCGTTGGCCTGGCGGAACAGCTCCACCACGTCGCTGTAGGCGCGGCCGTTGATGGCACTGGGCCGTCCCTTGTCGAAGCTGATGGTGACGTCCTCGGCGTCGACGGCCACCCGCGGGTCCCAGAACGCCACCCCCATGATCGGCTCCACGATCTCCACGGAGCAGTCGAGCTGCTCCAGCCGCTTGGCCTCGTGGGTGGCTCCCAGGATGTTGGCGTCGGTGGAGTAGGCCTTCTCGGTGCTGTCCCGGTACGGCAGGCCCCGGGCCAGCAGCCACTCCGACATCTCCTTGCGCCCGCCCAGCTCGGACACGAAGGCGGCGTCCAGCCACGGCTTGTAGATCCGCAGCCGGGGGTTGGCCAGGAGGCCGTAGCGGTAGAAGCGCTCGATGTCGTTGCCCTTGAACGTGGAGCCGTCGCCCCAGATGGACACGCCGTCCTCCTGCATGGCGCGCACCAGGAGGGTGCCGGCCACCGCCCGGCCGAGGGGGGTGGTGTTGAAATAGGTGCGGCCGGCGGTGCGGACGTGGAACGCCCCGCAGGCGATGGCGGCCAGACCCTCCTCCACCAGCTGGCGGCGGCAGTCGATCAGCCGGGCGTTCTCCGCCCCGTAGTCGAGCGCCCGGCCCGGGATCGAGCCGATGTCCGGCTCGTCGTACTGGCCGAGGTCGGCGGTGTAACAGAAGGGGACGGCGCCGTGGTGGCGCATCCACGCCACCGCCACCGACGTGTCGAGTCCGCCGGAAAAAGCGATACCGACCCGCTCACCGACCGGAAGGGAGCTCAGAACCTTGGACACGACAGAAGACGGTAGCCGGGGGCGCAGGTGCGGTCAGTCGCGCATCCCGGCGTCCCGGCCCCACGGGCCGGAAAACGACCGGCCTGCCCGCCTGCCTCCCCTGCGCCCTCCAACCGGCGCCGCGTCCGGGCGGAGTCGAGGGAGGCGCTGGGGCATCGGGGAGGTTGTACCGTTTTCCGCCCCGGAGGGGCGGGAGGGGCGGGACGTGCGCCCGGACCGATGAACCAGCGCCGGCGCTACGAGCCGACCAGCTCGATGCGCAGGTCCCGCTTGAGGACCTTGCCGGCCGGGTTGCGGGGCAGCTCGCCGGAGTAGAACCACACCTTGACCGGCACCTTGAAAGCGGCCAGCCGGGAGCCCACGAACTCCTGCAGCTCCTTCTCGGTCACCTCCCGGCCGGGCAGGACGCTGACCACCGCCCCCACCTCCTCACCCAGGGTGGGATGGGGGATGCCGATGACGGCGGCTTCGGCCACCGCCGGGTGCTCGTAGAGCACCCCTTCGATCTCCACGCAGTAGACGTTCTCGCCGCCGCGGATGAGCATGTCCTTGGCCCGGTCCACGATGTAGACGAAGCCCTCGTCGTCGATGCGGGCCACGTCCCCGGTGTGGACCCACCCGTCGGTGAACGTCTGGGCGGTGGCCTCCGGCTTGTTCCAGTAGCCCTTGACGATATTGGGGCCTTTGATCCACAGCTCGCCGATCTCGCCCCGGGGCACCTCGGCGCCGTCGCCGTCGACGACCTTGACCGTCACCACCGGCACCGGCGGCCCCACGCTGTCGGGCTTCTCCAGGTAGTCGACCCCCGAGTTCATGGTGGACAACGACGAGGTCTCGGTCATGCCGTAGCCGTTCGACGCCGGACTGGAGTTGAAGTGCTCCTTGATCCGCTTCACCAGCTCCGGCGGCGCCGGCGCCCCTCCGTAACCGACGGATTTGACGCTGGACGTGTCTCTTTTTCCGAAGTCCGGATGGTCCAGGACCTGCAGCACCATGGTCGGCACCCCGCCGAAGGTGGTGATGCGTTCCCGTTCGATCAGCTCCAGCGCCCGGCCCGGGTCCCAGCGGTGCATCATCACCAGCTTCCCCCCGGCCAGGATGTTGCCGACCAGGATGGAGTGGCAGCCGGTGGCGTGGAACAGCGGCACCGACAGCAGGTAGGCGTTCTGGCCGCCCGTGCCCGGCGCCGGCGGCTCCGAGCCGGCCCGGGCCGCGGCCCGCACGTTCACGTAGAACAGGCTGATCGGGTTGGTGCAGATGTTGCGGTGGGTGCCGAGCGCCCCCTTGGGCCGCCCGGTGGTGCCCGACGTGTAGAAGATGGTGGCGTCGTCGTCGGTGCCCACCGATATCTCGGGCAGGTCGACGCGGTCGGGCACCTCGCCCAGCACCTCGGCCCAGGGCAGGGCCCCGGCCGGCAGGTCGGCGCCCTCGGCCCGGGCCACCACCATGGCGTCGAGGTCGGGCAGCTCGGCCCGGTGCTCGGCGATGCGGGCGCCCCGCTCGGCGTCCACGAACACCACCTTGGTGCCCGAGTCGGCCAGCCCGTACTGCAGCTCCTCCCCGGTCCACCACGAGTTGAGCGGGACCACCACGGCGCCCGCCGCGGTGGCCGCCCAGAACGCCACCGACCATTCCGGGTAGTTGCGCATGGCGATGGCCACCCGGTCGCCTTCGCGCACCTCGAAGCGGTCCCGCAGGACGTGGGCCAGGTGGGCCGACGCCCGGAAGTGGTCCTCGAAGGTCATGCGGTCGTCCTCGTAGACGAGGAACACCTTGTCGCCGTGGCCCCGGCTCAGGCGGAGGATGTCGGCGAGGGTGGCCGGGGCGTTCTTCCAGACCTTGGTCCGGATGCCCCGGATGTCCACCTCGTCGAGCTCGAACATCTGGCCCGGGGCTGTCAGCTCGGCGTCGATCTCGGCGATCGACCTCCGCCCGCTCGCAGAGTCGGTCATACGATCAGCAGATCCTTCCAGTTGTCCAACCGCTCCAGCACCTGGTCCGGGGTCAGCTTGAGGGCGTCCACCTTGACGGCGTCCACGATCTCCCGCTGATCCCAGTAGTGCTCGGCGGCGCCCCTGAACAGGGGCTTGCGCCACTCCACCAGCCCGCCCGGCGCCCCGCCCAGGAACCCCCACAGGCCGAACGCCCAGCGCATGTCGTGGATGACCGGGGCCCGGCCGAAGAACGCCGCCCGCCGGGCCCCGCACGCGAACCCGCCGGCCACCGCGTCCTCGGCGTGCTCGCCCTCGGTCAGCTGCAGTTCGTGCTCCAGGCGCCGGGCCAGCTTCAGGCCGTAGCCCAGGTCCGGGCCGGGGGAACCGAAACGGGGGCCGCTGGGCGGGGTCAGGTCGACCGGGTCGCCCGGGCGGTCCAGGTACCAGTGCCTGGGGGGCGGCAGCAACATCGAGGGCCGCACCCGGTCGCTGGCCTGCATCGGGACGTGGTCGGGCTGGGTCACAGTGGCCGATTCTGGCCGGATGCCTCCATCTGCAGCAACCCGAACACGATGGAGTCGGCCAGGGCGGCCCACGACGCCTCGATGACGTTCTCCGACACGCCGATGGTGGTCCAGGTCCGCTCCCCGTCGGTGGAGTCGATCAGGACCCGGGTGACGGCCCCGGTGCCCCGGTTGGTGTCGAGCACCCGCACCTTGTAGTCGGTGAGGTGGACCTGGGCGAGCTGGGGGTAGCGCGGGCCGATGGCCTGGCGCATGGCCGCGTCCAGGGCGTTGACCGGCCCGTTGCCCTCGGCGGTGGCGATGACCCGGTCGTCGCCGACCAGGACCTTGACCGTGGCCTCGGTCACGAAGCTGGCGTCCTCGCGCAGCTCGGTGATGACCCGGTGGGACTCCAGGGTGAAGTACGGCTGCTTCCACCCGGCCGCCTGGCGCATCAGCAGCTCCAGCGAGCCGTCGGCCACCTCGAAGTGGTAGCCCCGGTGCTCGAGATCCTTGAGCTGCTCCACCACCGTCCCCATGGCCGCGTCGTCCATGCTCAACCCGAGCTGCTCCGCCTTCAGGGCGATGGTGGACCGGCCGGCCATCTCGCTCACCACGAAACGGGTGCCGTTGCCCACCGAGTCCGGGTCCACGTGCTCGTAGGCGTCGCGGGACCGGGCGATGGCGCTGGTGTGCAGGCCGGCCTTGTGGGCGAACGCGGAGGTCCCCACGAACGGCTGGTGCGGGTCGGGGGCGATGTTGACCACCTCGGCGATGTGGTGGGCCACCGACGTGAGGAGCGTCAGGCGCTCCCGTTCGATGGTGCGCACCCCCATCTTCAGGGTGAGGTCCGGGATGGCCGAGGTCAGATCGGCGTTGCCGGTGCGCTCCCCGTAGCCGTTGAGGCAGCCCTGCACCTGGGTGACCCCCATGCGAACCGCGACCAGGGAGTTGGCCACCGCGCAGCCGGAATCGTTGTGGAAGTGGCACCCGATGCCGATCCCGGTGTTGTGACGGTCCCGGACCTCGCCGACCACCCGCTCCACCTCGAACGGCAGGCTGCCGCCGTTGGTGTCGCACAGCACCAGCACCTCGGCGCCGGCACCGGCCGCGGCGTCGAGCACGTCGGCGCTGAAGCGGGGGTTGGCCCGGTAGCCGTCGAAGAAGTGCTCGGCGTCGAGGAACACCCGCTTGCCCTGCGCCACCAGGTAGCCGACGGAGTCGGCCACCATGTCCACCGCCTCGGTCAGGCTGGTGCGCAGCGTCTCGGTTACGTGCCATTCGGCCGACTTGGCCACCAGGCACACCACCGGTGTGCGGGCCGCCATCATGTCGGCCAGCACCGGGTCCGTCTCGGCCCGGCCGCCGGCTTTGCGGGTGGAGCCGAACGCCACCAGGGTGGCGTGCTGCAGCCGCAGCTCC
>DASSZD010000145.1:0-27026 GCA_035702985.1 Acidimicrobiales bacterium | reverse complement strand
CCGACCTGGCCATGCAACGGTTGAGGGAGTCCATCGACGCCGGCGGTTACGAGCTGCCGATCGACGAGAGGCGGCTCACCCGGGCCCGGCGGGCGGTGGAACGGGCGGCGGCCATCCTGGCCGAGCCCGACGACTCGGACTGACCGGGCCGGTCTGCCCGCCGCCCCGGGGGGTCCTTGGGGCCGGCCGTCCGCCCGCCGGCGCCGCCCCTGGGCTTTCCGCGCTCGAGGGGGTGGGTTTCTGCCCTGAGGGGGCAATAACCCACTCCTCGGCCGCCGCCCGGCCCGTCGGCGACCGGCGACCGGTGCCGCCCCGGGGTTTTCCGCGCTCGAGGGGGTGGGTTTCTGCCTTGAGGGGGCAGTAACCCACCCCTCGGCCCGTCGGGGACCGGCGCGCCCGGCGGCCGGGTCAGGGGTTCAGGAGGTCGGGCCCGCTGGCCGGTACCCGTTGCGCTCCAGGTAGGAGAGCAGCTCGTCGGCCGCCCCGGCCGGGTCCAGCGGGCCCACGATGCGGGGCGGCTGGCGCGACACCAGCGCCCCGGTGAGGCTCAGCAGCCGCTGGCGGGTGTCGCCCTCGGGCGGGGGAACCGGCCGGGTGCGGGGCCGGTACGGGCGGGCCGGCCCGACCCGCACGTCCCAGGCCCGGCCGGGACGGGGCGCGGCCGGGTGGACGACCGGGATGGGTGCCGATTCGGCGGCCAGGGCGTCGGCCAGGCCGGCCCGGCGCAGCCGCACCCCGGCCGCCTCGACCGAGACCACCACCGGCCCCGTCAGCTGCAGGTCCTCCCGCCAGCCGCCGTCCAGGCGGCGCTGGGCCCCGACCCGGGCGGGCGGCCCGATCCGCAACCCGACCAACCCCAGCGCCTGCTCCATCCCCAGATGGTGGGCCAGCCAACCGGGGACCGCCCCCACGCCCCGGGCCCCGGAGCGGTCACCGCAGACCACCAGCGCCGGGGTGCCCCGCCCGGTGATGGCGCCGGCCAGGGCGGCGGCCAGGTCGTGCGGTTCGCCGGCCAACTCGGCCGGGTGGACATCGACCGGTCCGGCCACGGCGGCCGGCATGGTGTGGGCTGCGCCCCACTCCACCCGCAGCGCGTCGGCGCCGACGGCCGCCGCCCGGGCCAGCACCGGGTCGATCTCGGCCGGCCCGGCCGCCACGGCCAGGACCCATCCGTCCCAGGCGTCGGCCGCCCGCAGGGCGTACTCCAGGGCGGCGGCCTCGGCCGGGCTGAGGTCGGCCCGGCGGGGGTCGACCCGCACCGCCCCGGTCAGCGGGTCCACCTCCGGTCGCAGGTCGGTGGGGGCCAGGCAGGCCACCACCATGGGCCCGGAACGGTTCAACGCCTCACCCCTCTAGCCATGGCGGAACACCACGCCCTGACCGCCGTCCGGGTAGGTCCAGGTGATGGCTCCCTCCGAGTTGCACACCATGTAGCAGGTGCCGCACTCGAAGCACTGTTCGTAGTTGAACAGGATCCCGCCGTCGGCGGTGGGGGCGAACAGGTTGGCCGGGCAGGCGGTGACGCACGCCCTGGTGGTGCAGGACCGGCACACGGCGGAGTCGACCACGATGTGGGCTCGCTCGCCGACGCGGAACTCGACGGTGGCCATCCGCTCCTCGAACGACAGGTCCGGCCACGGCGGGGCGGGACCGATCGGCTGCACGCTCATGACGGGGCCACCATAGGTCCGGGGCCGGTCATCTGAACGTCCGCAGGGTCTCGACCCCGTCCCGGGCCAGGTCCCGCCACCGGACCCGGTGGCGGCGGATGGTACGCATCAGGATCCGGGCCGTGCCCGGCTTGGGGGCCGGGTTGGTGACGGTGAACAGCTGCTCCGCCAGGTCGCAGATGACCGCCGTGTACTGCTGCTGCATGCGGTCGGACAGGATCAGGTTGGGGGCCCGTCGCAGCCGGATGTGGTCCTGCAGCACGAAGTTACGTTCCAGCGCCCCCCGGTAGCCGGCCAGGCCGGCGGCGCTCACGTCACCGCGGACTATGGCGTCGGCCGCCGCCCGGCCGGCGGCCAGCCCGGCGCCGATGGCGAAGTTGACCCCCTCCAGCCAGATACCGGCGGCCAGGGTCATGGCCGCCGCGTCGCCGGCCACCAGGAACCCGTCGGTGGCCAGTTCGGGCATGTGGTCGTAGCCGCCCTCGGGGATGAGATGGGCGGAGTACTCCTTGACCGCCGCCCCCTTCAGGTACGGGGCGATGGCCGGATGGGCCTTGAACCCGGCGATGATCTCTTCCGGCCGGCGGCCCGAGGCGGCCAGGCCGGGCAGGCCCACCACCACCCCGACGCTGACCGAGTCCCGGTTGGTGTAGAGGAACGCCCCTCCGGGGATGCCGGCGGTGGCCCCGATGGCCTCGATGTCCAGGCCCTCCTCCGGGCCCAGCCCGAACCGCTCCTCGATGACGTGGGCGGGCAGGGACAGCACCTCCTTGGCGCCCAGGGTGTGGTGGGCGGCGTCGGCCGGTGGCAGCAGCCCGGCCTCCTTGGCCAGGAACGAGTTCACCCCGTCGCAGGCGATCACCACCCTGGCCCGCAGCTCGGCACCGTCCCGGTCGGTCCGCACCCCGCACACCCGGCCGGACCCGTCGCGCAGCAGCCCGGTGGCCACTGTGGAGGTGAGCAGCCGGGCCCCGGCGTCCAGCGCGTGTCCGGCCAGCCAGCTGTCGAAGTCGGCCCGGTAGACGGTCATCCCGTTGTACGGCTGGTCGGCCCACGCCTGGGAGCGCAGGTCCAGGGTGAGGGCCTGGGTGGCGGTCATCACCATGGTGGAGCGGCGCACCACCCACCGCTGCACCGGCACCTGCTCCCACCAGCGGGGGATCACCGAGTCCAGGATGCGCCCGTAGACCACCCCGCCGTAGACGTTCTTCGAACCCGGGAACGGGCCCCGCTCCACCATGACCACCGATCGGCCGGCCCGGGCCAGGGCCAGGGCGGCGGCCGAGCCGGCCGGGCCGGCTCCCACCACCACCGCGTCGAACTCGGGTGGTGCCTGGTTCACGCCTCAGCCCTTTCGATGTCGGACGGCACCGGCACGCCCAGCCGGCGGGCCAGCTCCACCAGCAGGGCCGGGGCGTCGGTCACCAGGCCCAGGTCGGCCATGGCGGTCATGGGGCACGACGGGTCCACGTTGACGCTGACCAGGTGGCGGGGGGCGCCCAGCCCGCCGACGTGTTGGCTGGCGCCGGACACGCCCAGGGCCACGTAGAGCTCGGGGTCGAGGGTGACGCCGGTCGTGCCGATCTGGCGGTCGTATCCCATCCAGCCGGCGTCGGTGACCACCCGGGTGGCCCCGGCCGACGCCCCCAGGGCGGCGGCCACCCCGCTGAGCAGGGCGAACACCTCCCGGGCCCGGTCGTCCGGCGTCCCCGGCGGTACCAGGCCGGCGCCCCCGCCCAGCACCCGGGGGGCCTCGGCCAGGTCCATGGTGGCCGGGTCCGGTTCGATCAGGCGGCCGGCATCCTCGCCGGTCGGGGTGGCGGGGGAGGGGAGGTCCAGGCCGATCAGCTCCGGCTCGGCGCCGGCCGGTTCCGGGCTGCGGGCGCCGGGCCACAGGGTGGCCACCGCCGGCCCCCCGGTCGATACCGGCACCACCACCCGGCCGTCGGCGCGCAGCAGCTCGGCCGTCGGCCGGCCGTCCACCAGCTGGCACCCCACCGTCCCGGCCAGGAGCGGCCATCCCAGCCGGGCGGCCAGGCGGGGGGCCAGGTCCCGGCCGTCGGGGGAGCCGGGCAGGACCACCAGCGGGCAGCCCGCCACCACCGGGGCCAGCACCGCAGCCAGCGGGCCGGCACCGGTGGCCGTCTCGGCCCACCACACCCGCCGGGCGCTCGGCAGCCGCCCGGCGGCCTCCAGGGCGCCGGAGCCCATGACCACGGCCTCCCCGCCGGCCTCGGCCACCGCCTCGTCCGCCCCGGCCGGGGGCCGCCCGGACCGGGCCACCACCACCGCCACGGGCCGGCCGTCCGGGACGGGACCGGACCGGACCCCTATCGCCGCGGACTGGGCTGGTGCCGTGGCGGGCGGCCCGTCCGGGGGCCGGTCGTCCGGGACGGGACCGTTCACAGGCTCACCGCCACCCGATGGCCCTCGATCACCGCGGCGTGGGCCCGGCGGGGGGCCAGGCAGTCGCCGACGCGGTGCACCGGGACCGGCCCCCCGGACAGGGCCCGCCACAGGTCGTCCTCCGGCTGTTGATGGGTGACCGCCACCACCCAGTCGCAGTCCCGGTCGCGCTCGGTGCCGGTGGGGTGGTGCTGCAGCCGCAGGAGCAGCCCTTTGTCCGAGTCCTCGGTGCCCATGGCCACCAGGTCGGTCGCCTGGGCGATGCCCTTGGCGGCGGCCCGCACGTTCCAGGTCTCGAGGTCCAAGGTGATCCCCAGGTCCTGGCCCACGACCATCCCGCTGGTCACCACCTCGACCGCGCAGCCCCGGTCGGCCAGCAGCTCGGCCACCGACGTGGCCTGGTGGAAGCCCAGCTCGTCCACCACCACCACCCGCCCGGCCGGCTCGGCCCGACCCTCGAGCACGTCGCGCACGTCGACCACGTTGGGGTGCTCCCCGGCCCACCACGGCCGGCTGGGGCGGGCCCCGGTGGCCAGCACGATCACGTCCGGTTCCAGGGCGGCCACGGTGGCCGGGTCGGCGTCCACCCCGGTGCGGACGTCGACCGCCAGCCGGCCGGCCGCGGCCGCCAGGTTGCGGGTGATGTCGAGCAGCTCGGCCCGGCTGGGGACGCTGGCGGCGGTCGGGATCTGGCCGCCCAGCCGGCTGTGGCGCTCCAGCAGGGTCACCCGGTGGCCCCGCTCGGCGGCGGTCACCGCCGCCTGCAGCCCGGCCGGGCCGCCGCCGACCACCACCACCCGCCGCCCCGGCCGGCGGGGGGCCGGGACCGGCACCGACTCCCGCCCGGTGCGGGGGTTCTCGATGCAGCCCAACCAGCGGTTGAGCCCCATACGGCCCACGCACTCCTGGTTGCAGGAGAGGCAGGTGCGGATCTCGGTGGCGTGGCCGGCCCGGGCCTTGGCCGCGAAGTCCGGGTCGGCGATCTGGCCCCGCACCACCCCGATCAGGTCGCACTGGCCGGCCGCCAGGGCCCGGTCGGCCTGCAGGGGGTCCTTGAACCGGCCCACCCCGACCACCGGCAGGCTCACCGCCTGGCGGATGGCGCTCGGGATGAACATGGCGTAGCCGGGCGGGATCTGCATGCTGGCCTCGATCATGTACAGGGTGGCGGTGGCCACCCCGATCGAGGTGTTGATGTAGTCGACGCCCCCCGACGCCTCCACCATGCGGGCCACCTCCACCGCCTCGGCGATGGTGGTGCCCCGCTCGATCAGCTCGTCCCCGCACAGGCGCACGCCCAGCACCGGGCCGGCGCCGATGGCCTCCCGGACCGCCCCGACGATCTCCAGCAGCAACCGGGCCCGGTTGGCCAGGCTGCCCCCGTACCGGTCGGTCCGCAGGTTGGTGGCGGGGGACAGGAACCCCCTCACGATCGACGAGTGCGAGCACTGCAGCTCGATACCGTCGAAACCGCCGAGCATGCAGTGCTCGGCCACCCGGGCGTAGCCGGCCACGATCTCGGCGATCTCGTGCTGCTCCACCGCCTTGGGTACCTCCCGGAACAGCGGGTCGGGCACCGGGCTGGGCGCCCACACCGGCAGGCGGGTGTACATGCTGGACGCCTGGCCGCCGTTGTGGTTGATCTGGGCCAGGATGGGCGTGTCGTGGGCGTGGACGGCGTCGGTGATGCGCCGGTACCCGGGGATCACCTCGGGGTGGAAGCCGTGGATCAGCTTCTCGTAGGGCCAGTCGGTGGGGTGGGTGGAGTGCTCCTCGGTGATGATCAGCCCGGCCCCTCCCGCCGCCCGGGCGGCGTAGTAGGCGGCGTGCTGGTCGCTGGGCCGGCCGTCCTGGGTGGCGTAGTTGGTCAGGTGGGCCGAGAACACGATGCGGTTCCGGACCGTCAGGGAACCGATCCGCATGGGTGTGAACAGGTGCCGGTACCGGCCGCCGGCGCTCACAGCGGCGCCCCCGTGGCGCCCGCTGACTGCGGGCCGGCCGGGGGCTGCGGGCCCCCCGGGGAATGCGGGCCGGCAGCGTGGCGGGCGGCCGGGCCGGTGTCCACGCCGAGCAGGCCCAGGGCGGCCCGGCGGCCCTCCAGGACCGCCTCCAGCAGGGAGCGGGGCGCCACGCAGTCGCCGGCCCGGGGGATCCGGGGATCGCCCAGCTCCAGGTACAGCGACTCCTCGGGCAGCCGGTGGCCGCAGTCGACCACCACCGAGGCGGGGATCTCGGCCGGCTCGCCGGTCCACGCGTCCTCCACCGCCACCACGCCGTCGCCCACCCGGCGCACCAGCCGGCGCAGGCGGCGATCCACGCCGGCCCGCTGCAGCCGCCCGTTGGCGTCGGCCAGGTCACCGGTGCGGGCCAGCTGGGTGCCCGCCACCGGGTCCGGAGCGACCAGGGTCACGGTCCGGCCGGCCAGGGCCAGCCACTCCGCCAGGTTCACCCCGACGGCGTCGCCGACCGGGTCGACCACCACGACCGGGCCGTCGGGCAGGCCGTCCGGGCCGGCCTGGTCGCTCAGCACGGCCAGGGCGTCCACCACCGGGGTGCCGGCGTCGGGGTAGCGGTCGGACACCGGGCGCGACCCGGTGGCCAGCACCACCTGGCCGCCCTCGGCCAGCATCCGCCGCACGTCCCCGGCACCCACGGCCTGGCCCGTGCGGAACGCCGCCCCCAGCCGGACGGCCTCGGTGTGCAGCCAGTCGGTGGCCTCCCGCAGGGTCTCCCGGCCCGGTCCCCGGGCGGCCCGGGCCAGCGTCCCGCCCGGTTCGGGGCACCGTTCGGCCACCACCACCGGCCGGCCGGCCCCGGCCAGCACCCGGGCGCATTCCAGGCCGGCCGGCCCGGCTCCCACTATCAGCACCGGGGGCCCGCCCGGGGCGGCCGCCGGAGGCTCGAACGGTTCCTCGGTCTCGTGACCCGACGCCGGGTCCACCACGCACGACACGACCGGGTTGCGGTTGTCGCGCACCCGGCACGCCTGGTTGCACCGGATGCACGGCCGGACCCGGTCCGCCGCCCCGGCTCGCACCTTGGCGGGCAGGCCGGCGTCGGCGATCAGGGCCCTGGTCATCTCCACCGCGTCGCAGGTCCCGTCGGCCAGGGCGGTGGCCGCCATGGCCGGGTCGACCACGCTGCCCTGCAGCACCACCGGGGTCGCCCCCGCCGCGGCCCGACGCATCTGGCGGCACAGCTCCCGGTTGAAACCGGCCCCGGTGTGGGCGTCGGGCCGGTAGGCGGCGCTGGAGTACGGGCCGGCCCGCACCACGGTCAGCAGGTCCACGCTCGGCGCCAGCTCGGCCACCATGGCGGCCGCCTGTTCGGGGGTGACCCCGGCCCACGGGGCCAGCTCGTCGCAGGAGAGGCGCAGCGCCACCACCCCGCCCGGGCCGGCCGCCCGGCGTACCGCGGCGATCACCTGACGGGTGAACAGCAGCCGGTCCGCGCCGAAGCGGTCCGCCCTCAGGTTGGTGAGCCCGGAGTGGAACTGGCGGAGCAGCGACCAGGCCCCGGCGTCGATCTCCACCCCCGCCAGGCCCGCCTCCACGGCCTCCTCGGCGGCGGCGGCGAAGGCCGCCACCAGCCCGGCGATGGCCTGCTCCTCCAGCTCGGCCGGCGGTTCCCTGGTCACCACGTCGGCCACCCGGGACGGGGCCCACATGACCTCCTGGGAGAAGGCGCTGCTGCCCTGGCCGCCGGCGTGGCCGATACCGGCCAGCACCACCGTGCCGTGGGGGGCGCAGGCCCGGGCCACCTGCTGCCAGCCCGGGCCGGCCACCGACGCCAGCGGGGCCCGCTCGTAGGGCCAGTCGTCGGTCGTCACCGACGCCGTCTCGGTGACGAGCACCCCGACCCCGCCGGCGGCCCGGCGGGCGTAGTACGCCACGTGGCGGGCGCTGAAGCGCCGGCCGTCGCCGAGGTTGGTCTCGTGGGGGCCGAACAGCACCCGGGACGGGGCGGTGACCGACCCGACGGTCAGCGGGTCGGCGAGGGTGGCGGTCACCGGTCCCCGACGCGGACCGGCGGGGGGGCGCTCGGCAGGGCGTTGAGGGCGTCGATCAGCTGGCGGAGCCGGGCGTAGGAGAACCGGTCGAAGCGCAGCCCCACCCGGGGCAGCTCCGGGAAGTCGTCGCTTCGCCGCTCCGCCGGCAGGGGGCCGTCGAGCCGGCGGATGCCGCCGGTCATGATGTCGGCGAACCGCTCGGACAGCTCGGCCACTTCCTCCTCGGTCGGCCGGCTCTCCAGCCGCAGGACCAGGGTCTCGCCCACCCACCGCAGGGAGTGGTAGTTGCGGTAGAAGTTCAGCACCTCGTAGGCGGCGTCGTCGACCGTCTCGGCGATGCTGAACAGGTTCCGGTCACCGGGGCTGATCAGCCCCCGGGACTCGACCTCCTCGGCGAGGAAGCGGCTCCAGTCCTTCCAGTAGCTGTAGCCGGGGGTCTCGAGCAGCACCACCGGCGCCGGCTCCGCCTTGCCGGTCTGGATCAGCGTGAGCAGCTCGAACGCCTCGTCGAGGGTGCCGAAACCGCCGGGCAGCACGGCGTAGGCGAAGGACTCCTTGATGAGCAGCAGCTTCCTGGTGAAGAAGTACTTCATCGAGACCAGCTTCGGGTTGTCCTTGATGAACTGGTTGGCGTCCTGCTCGAACGGCAGCCTGATGTTGATCCCGAACGCCCGGTCCGGGCCGGCCCCCTCCAGGCCGGCGGCCATGATCCCCGGGCCGGCCCCGGTCATGGTGGACCAGCCGTGGTCGGCCAGCACCCGGGCCAGATCCCGGGCCTGGGCGTACAGGGGGTCCGACGGAAGCGTCCGGGCCGAGCCGAACATGGTGATCTTGCGGATGTGGCGGTACGGGGCGAACATGGCGAACGCCTCGGCCATCTCCTTGAGGGCGGCGTTGGTGATCTTCAGGTCCAGGCGGTCGGTGCCGTTGGCGGCCATCCGCAGCACCGTCCCGAGGATCTCGAGCAGCTGGTCCCGGTTGGCCTGGACCCCCATGGAGTCCAGGAGATCGCTGAGTTGACGGTCGTCGGCGACCACGGCTAGCCCGGCAGCGCTTCTCTGTCCACCAGCCAGACGACCCGGTCGGCGGTGACCCGGGCCGCCGGCAGGTCCGCCCCGTCCATGACCGCCTTGAGGGCCTCCCGCTTGGAGGCGCCGGCCACGGTGAACAGCACCAGCCTGGAGCGGGCTATCCCGGAAAAAGTGAGGGTCATGCGCGGGTGCCCGTTGCGCCCCGACGGGTCCTCGTTGAGGGCCACGAGCTGGCCCGGGTCGGCGTCGAGGGCCACCGAATTCGGGAACAGCGACGCGGTGTGACCGTCGGGGCCCATCCCCAGGTGGATGACGTCCAGCTTGCCCACCTCGCCCAGGCGCAGCTGGTAGGAGTCGGGACCCTCCTCGCAGCTCATCGGGTACACCGCGTTGGCGGCCCCCACCCGCTCGAGGAGGGCCTGGCGGCCGAGCAGCTGGTTGGAGTCCGGGTGGTCGGGCGGCACGCACCGCTCGTCGCCCCAGTACACGTTGACCGACAGCCAGTCGATGGCGTCGGTGCTGTCCTCGGCCAGGCGCTCGTAGCAGGGGCGGGCCGTGCCGCCGCCCGACAGGGCGAAGCTGAACAGATCGTCAGGGCGCGACTGGTAGGCGGATATGACATGTTCCGCGAAAGCGCCGGGCAGGTCGTCGACGACGATCAACTCTCCGTTCACGGTTGTGCACACTAGGCGGGCTGGCGGGCCGCCTAGTCCGATAGAGCGGTGGCCGACGACAAAGCCCGTTCCCACACCGGATCGGGCCGCAGGTGGGTGAGGGCGTTGGCCAGCGACGTGGCCAGCGGATCCTCCGGCAGGGAGGTGGTGAGGCGCATGGAGCCGCCCTCGGGCAGGATCGCCTCCGCCGTGACCAGGCGCTGACCGTCGACCCGCTCGGCGGCGAACGTCGCCTCGGCCCCGTCCCGGATGCAGTTGAGCCGGATGGACACGTGCCGGGCGTCGCTCAGGGTGATCCGGCGGGGAGGCAGGCCGGTCTGGGCGGTCAGCCAGCCGCCCAGCAGGCGGCGGGGTCCGGTCTTGCCCGCCACCTCGGCCGAGTCGATGTACTCCAGCCACGGGCGGTTGGCTGCCGGCTCGAACAGACCGGCCAGCATCTCCCGCCAGGCGGTCAACCGGCTCCACGACAGGTCCACCAGGGTGCGGCGGCGGGCCAGCTGTAGCAGGCTGCGCAACTGGCCCGGGTCGGGGGCGTCCCGGCTGTCGATGAGAATGGCCGACGCCACCGACAGCAGCGGGTCGGTGGCCACCGGGATGGAGTTGACGTACCAGACGGCGACCGGCAGGTCCGACAGGGTGAACGCCTCCACCAGGGAGTCCAGGTGGTTGGCCGCCTGGCCGCCCACCTCCAGGAGCAGCTCCTCGAAGTTGACCCGGTGGTGCTCGGTGTCGAGGGCGTAGAGAGTGGCCCGGGCGCCGAGGGAGGCCACCTGGTCGGGATCGGGGCGGATCAGCACGATCCTCGACGGGTGGTGCCCGGCCAGGATCCGCAGCGCGCCGGTCGCCCCGTAGGCGTCCTCGTCGCTGAGCGCCACCCCCACCAGCGTCATCACCGCGGTGCGGGCCTCGGAGGAGTAGCCGCTGGACTGGTCCCGCAGGTCGCTCAGGGCGTCGGCCACGTCTGACAGGTGGACGCCCTGGCCGGACCAGCTGTCCACGGCCACCGCGGCGGCCACTACGGGGTCCTCCACTGGCGGCCGTCGCGTTCTATCAGCTGGTCGGCCTGGCGGGGACCCCACGTCCCGGCCGCGTAGCCGGACAGCGGCACGGCCCGGCCCTGCCACGCCTCGAGGATGGGATCGACGATCTGCCACGCCTGGTCCACCTCGTCGCTGCGGATGAACAGGGTGGGGTCGCCGACCATGGCGTCGAGCAGCAGCCGCTCGTAGGCGTCGGGTGCGTCCTCCATGAACGCCGAGCCGTAGGACATGTCCATGAGCACGTCGCGCACGTTGAACGCCTGGCCCGGCACCTTGGCCCCGAAGCGCAGCGCCACGCCCTCGTCGGGCTGGACCCGCACCACCAGGGCGTTGGGGCGCAGATCCCGGCTCTCGGCCTTGCCGAACGCCAGGTGCGGCACCCCCTGGAACTGCAGCGCCACCTCGGTGACCCGCTTGGGCAGCCGCTTGCCGGTACGGATGTAGATAGGCACCCCGGCCCACCGCCAGTTGTCCACCATCAGCTTCATGGCCACGTACGTCTCGGTCTGGCTGTTGGGGTCCACGTCGGGCTCCTGGCGGTACGCCGGGACCGCCACCCCCTCGCTCCAGCCGCTGTCGTACTGGGCCCGCACCACGTCGGCCCGCACGTCGTCGGGGGTGGGGATCACCACCGAGCGCAGCGCTTTGACCTTCTCGTCGCGGATGCCCTGGGCGTCGATGGACCCGGGTGGTTCCATGAGCGTCAGGGACAGCACCTGCATCACGTGGTTCTGCACTATGTCGCGCAGCGCCCCGGCCGTCTCGTAGAACCCGCCCCGCTTCTCGACCCCGAGCGACTCGGCCACGGTGATCTGCACGTGGTCCAGGTAGCTGCGGTTCCACAGCGGCTCGAAGATGGCGTTGGCGAAGCGCAGGGCCAGCACGTTCTGCACCGTCTCCTTGCCGAGGTAGTGGTCGATCCGGTAGATCTGCTCCTCGTCGAAGGTGCGGTGCAGGCCGGCGTCCAGGTCCCGGGCGCTGTCCAGGTCCCGACCGAACGGCTTCTCTATCACCAGCCTGACCGCGGAGCCGGGGGTGGGCGGCCGGCTGAGCCCCGCCGCGCCCAGGCCGTCGGCGACCTGCTCGAACACCGCCGGGATGGTGGCCAGGTAGAAGGTCCGGTTGCCGTGGGCCCCGATCTCGGCCTCCACCTCGGCCACCACCCGGGCCAGTTCGGCGAAGGTCGCAGGGTCGGCGTACTCGCCGGCCACGTAGCGGCTGTGCTTGACCACCTCCGACCAGGAGGGGGCGGCGTCGGGCACCGCCCCGATCATCAGCTGGCGGAACCCGTCGTCGGCCAATTCGGTGCGGGCCACGCCGATGACCGCGAACGACTGGGGGAGCAGGCGCCGCCGGGACAGCTGCTCCAGGGCCGGCAGCAGCTTCCGGTGGGTCAGGTCACCGGACGCGCCGACCACGATGAGGACTCCCGGGGGGGCCCGCCGGGTGGTGTCGATACCTTCCGCCAGGGTGTTGACCGGAAGGTCGGCGCTCAAACCGGTTCTCCCCCTGACAGGGAGTTGGCCTTGTCGCTGAGCGACTGGATCAGCTCGTCCCAGCTCTTCACGAACGACGCCACCCCTTCCTGCTCCAGCACCTTCGACACGTCGACCATGTCGATCCCGACGTCGGGCAGCTCCTCCTCGAGCAGCCGGTGGGCGGCGTCTAGGTCGCTGTCCACGCTGCGGGTCACCCGCCCGTGGTCGACAAAGGCCTCCACGGTGGCGTCGGGCATGGTGTTGACGGTGTGCGGGCCGATCAGGTTGTCCACGTACAGCAGGTCCGGGTAGGCCGGGTTCTTGGTGGAGGTGGAAGCCCACAGCGGCCGCTGCGGGTTGGCTCCCTGGCCGGCCAGCGCCTCCCAGCGGGGACCGGAGAAGGTCTGCTGGAACAGCTCGTAGGCCAGCTTGGCCTGGGCCAGGGCGGCCCGGCCGTGGAGGCCGTCGTCGGCCCCGGCCTTGTCCAGGCGCCGGTCCACCTCGGTGTCCACCCGGCTCACGAAGAACGACGCCACGCTGTGCACCGAGGTCAGGTCCCCGCCGGCGGCGGCCAGCGCCTCCAGCCCGGACAGGTACGCCTCCATGACCTCCTGGTAGCGGGGCAGGCTGAAGATCAGGGTGACGTTGATGTTGCGTCCCTCCGAGATCATCTTCTGCACCGCCGGGACCCCTTCGGCGGTGGCCGGGATCTTGACCATCAGGTTGGGCAGGGCGATGCGCTCGTGCAGGTTGCGGGCCGCCTCGATGGTCTCGTCGGTCCGGCTGGCCAGCGACGGGGCCACCTCCAGCGACACGAAGCCGTCCAGGCCGCCGCTGGAGTCGTGCACCGGGCGCAGCACACCGCACGCGTTCTTCACGTCGTCGACGGCCATGTCCCAGAACGCCGACTCCACCGAGTCCCGGGCGATGACCCGGCGGAACTGCTCGTCGTAGGCGTCGGAGCCGGTCATGGCCTTCTGGAAGATGGTGGGGTTGGAGGTCACCCCTCTGATGCCCTGGTCGACCAGCTTCTGCAGCCCGCCGTGCAGCAGGCTGGGCCGGTTGAGGTTGTCGATCCAGGGGCTCTGGCCTTCCTGGGCGCAGAGCTTCTGCAGGTTGGTCACTGTGAGTCTTCCTCCTCTTCGTCGTACATGTCAGCGAAGCCCTCGAGGGCGTCGACCAGGGTGGTGGCCCGGGCCGCCACGTTCTCCGGCGTGAAGCCGAACGATGCCAGCACCTCGGCGCCGGGCCCCGACGCCCCGAAGTGGTCGATGGACACCGAGTCGTCGGCCCAGCGGGCCCACCCGAACGATGTGGCCGCCTCCACGGCCAGGACCGGCACCCCGGCGTTGAGCACGGCGTCCTGGTACTCGTCGTCCTGCTCCTCGAACAGCTCCCAGCTGGGCATGGAGACCACCCGGGCCACCAGCCCCTGGTCGTCGAGCAGCTTGGCCGCCTCCACGCACAGCGACACCTCCGATCCGGTGCCGACCAGGATCACGTCGGGGTCCTCGCCGCCCTCGACCAGCACGTAGGCCCCCCGCTCCAGGTTGGCCCCCAGCTCGGCCGTGCCCTCCAGGACCGGCAGGTTCTGCCGGCTCAGCACCAGGGCGGAGGGGCCGTCCCTCTCCACGGCCACCCTCATGGCGTGGGCCGACTCGTTGGCGTCGGCGGGCCGGATGACCCTCAGGTTGGGGATGGCCCGCACCGCCGCCAGCTGCTCGATGGGCTGGTGGGTGGGGCCGTCCTCGCCCAGGCCCACCGAGTCGTGGGTCCAGAAGTAGATGACCTTGGCCTCCGACAGGGCGGCCAGGCGCACCGCCGGCCGCATGTAGTCGCTGAACACGAAGAAGGTGCCGCCGACCGGCAGCACCCCGCCGTGCA
The DNA here is from genome assembly GCA_035702985.1 of Acidimicrobiales bacterium. Lineage (GTDB taxonomy): Bacteria > Actinomycetota > Acidimicrobiia > Acidimicrobiales > Palsa-688 > JAKAXG01. Next base: position 12,834 of record DASSZD010000145.1, on the reverse strand, counting down.
GGTTGAGCCCGTTCATGACCGCCCCCATGGCGTGCTCGCGCACCCCGAAGGCCAGGGCCCGGCCCTCCGGGTGCTCGTAGCTCTGCAGCGGCTGGTCGTCGAGCTTGGTGCCGGTGTTCCCGGTCAGGTCGGCGCCGCCGGCGACCAGGCCGGGCACCTCGTCGAGCAGGGCGTTGAGGACGGTCTTGACCGAGTTGCGGGTGGCCACCGACTCGCCCGGCTTCCACACCGGCAGCTTCTCCTGCCAGCCCGGCCGGCCCCGGTCCTCCCAGGCGGCGTCCCACGCCTCGCGGTCGCCGTCCCACGCCTGCAGGCGCTTCTCCCACTCGACGTGCACCGACCGGCCCCGCTCGCCGGCCCGGCGGTACATGTCGAGCACCTCTTCGGGCACCCAGAAGTCCTGGTCGGGGGGCAGCCCCAGGATCTCCTTGGTGGCCCGGACCTCGTCGGCGCCGAAAGGCGAGCCGTGGGCCTTGGGGCTGTCGGTCATGTTGGGGGCGGGGTAGCCGATGTGGGAGCGCAGCACCAGCAGGCTGGGCCGCTCCTCCTCGGCCATGGCCCGGCGGACACCGGCCTCCAGGGCGTCGGTGTCGTTGGCGATCTCGCCCAGGTCCTCGACGTGCCAGCCGTAGCTCTCGAACCGCTTGACCGGGTCGTCGGTGAGGGCGATCTCCGTGGGCCCGTCGATGGTGATGTGGTTGTCGTCGTAGATGTAGACGAGGCGGCCCAGCTTGAGATGGCCGGCCAGGGAGGCGGCCTCGTGGCTGATCCCCTCCATCAGGTCCCCGTCACTGCAGATGACGAAAGTGTGGTGGTCGACCAGGTCGGACCCGAACCGGGCCCGCAGCATCCGCTCGGCGACGCCGAGGCCCACGCCGTTGGCCACGCCCTGGCCCAGCGGGCCGGTGGTGACCTCGATGCCGGGCAGGTGGTGGACCTCGGGGTGGCCGGGGGTGCGGCTGTGCAGCTGACGGAACTGCTCGAGGTCCTCCAACTCCAGGCCGTACCCGGTCAGGTACAGCATCGAGTACAGGAGGATGCAGGCGTGACCGCAGGACAGGACGAAGCGGTCCCGGTCCGGCCAGTGGGGGTCGGAGGGGTCGTAGTCCATGATCCTGGTCCACAGCACGTGGGCGAGCGGGGCCAGAGCCATGGCCGTGCCCGGGTGCCCCGAGTTGGCCTTCTGCGGGGCATCCATGGCCAGGCCGCGGATCACATTGATGCCCAGTTGCTCGATGTCGCGCTCCGTCATGAGCCAACCCTACCCACGCCGGAGACGCTCACTGGCCGCTACCGCAGGTAGCGGTAACCGCCGCCGGAGGGGTCGTCGGGAGCCGGTGCCGCCGGCCGGTTCAGGCGGGGGGCAGGAGGGTGAGGGGGACGACCGTGGCCGGGCCGTCGGGGAGCAGGCGGCAGTGGGCCTCGATGGTGCCGTACTCCTTGTACTCGAGCTCGCCGCGCACCAGCCGGTAGGTGAACTTGCCCGGCTCCACTGTGAAAGGGGACACGTTGCGGGCCACCTGCTCGCCGGCTTCGTCACGGAAGGTGACCTCGAGGATGCCTTCGCCGTCCTCGTGGGGACGGCAGCGCACCAGCACGATCAGATGGGGTGTCACCGCCACCGGCGGCTCGCTCGGCGCCGGCAGGGAGAACATCACCCCCGACAGGTCGATGCGGGTCGACGGTCCCGGCACCGGACGGAGGTCGATGTTCTCGGCGAAAAGAGCGGAGATGATGTCCATGGGGGGCGTCAGGCTAGACGGTGGGGTCGGGCTTCCGGCCGGGCGCTCACGCCGCCTGCGGCTGGCGGCGGGCGCCGGCGGCCAGACGGGGCTCCATGTGGCGGACCTTCAGCCAGCGCAGCTTCCCGGCCAGGGCCACGAACCACCAGCCCGGGTCGATCTCCCGCCGGGCGAACGACAACCGGGCCGAGGTGGGGGCGGCGTGGTGGTTGCTGTGCAGGCCCTCCCCGGCGGTCAGCCAGGCCAGCCACTGGCTGTTGGTGGCCAGGCCGTTGAACACCCGGCGGCCGTAGGTGTGGCCCACGGCATTGACGGCCGAGTTGAGCAGCAGGTACACCACGGCGTGGGTGCCGGCCGCTACGGCGGTCAGCTCCCAGTTCTCGCCGAAGATGAAGAACAACCCGACCACCCCGACGCCCAGGCCCAGCAGGGCGTGGTCGAACAGCACCCGGTCCCAGCGGTCGGCGGGCATGTCCCTGGCGTACTTCTGCACCGTCTCGCCGTCACGTGCCGCCTTGCGGTACAGCGCCACGTTGGCCAGCTGCACCTTCCAGAAGCCCTCGATGATGGGGGAGTGCGGGTCGCCCTCCATGTCGGTGAAAGCGTGGTGCTTGCGGTGCACCCCCACCCACTGGCGGGGCCTGATCCCGGTGCTGATCCAGGTGACCACCCGGCAGGCGAAACGCAACCCCGGCGACATGGTGATGGCCTTGTGGGAGAGGGTGCGGTGCAGGAAGACGGTGGTGAGGAGGATCGCCACCTGGCACGTGGCCAGGCCGACGACCACGGCGACAAATATGCCTGTCATCGCCGAACAAGCTACCCGGTCGCCCGCGACCCATTCAGGTCCCCGTCCGGAGGGTGCCCCGGCGCCCGGCGTGCTAAGCCCGGGGGCGTGAGCCGCTACCTGCCCGTCTTCCCGCTGGGCAGCCCGCTCCTTCCCACCCAGATCCTGCCCCTGCACATCTTCGAGGACCGCTACCGGCTGCTGATGGAGTCCCTGACCAGCATCGGCTCCACCGCCGAGATGGGGGTGGTGCTGATCGAACGGGGGAGCGAGGTGGGCGGCGGGGACGCCCGGATGGGCACCGGGACGGTGGCCCACCTGATCGAATCGGAGCGCCTGCCCGACGGCCGCTGGATGGCCATCTTCGCCGGCAGCCACCGGTTCCGGGTGGACAGGTGGCTGCCCGACGACCCCTACCCGCAGGCCATGGTGGCCGAGCAGGCGGACGAGGACTGGGACGAAGCCGACCTGGACCGGCTGGCCGCCGCCGAGGCCGGGGTGCGCCGGGCGCTGGGCCTGGCCCGCGAGCTGGGCGATCCCGGGGCCAACCCGGGATTCACCCTCAATCCCGAACCGGTCATCGCCGCCTGGGAACTGTGCGTGCGGGCCCCGCTGGGGGCGTTGGACCACCAGCGTCTGCTGGACGCCCCCGACCGCCCCTCCCGGCTGGATCTGCTGGTCCGGGAGGTGGCCGAGGTCTCCCAGTTGCTTGCGTTCCGCCTCCGCGGGGGATAAGGATCGACGAACTGTGAGCAAACAGGACGACAAGGGGCTCGGCGCCCATATCAACGAACTGCTCGGGCTGGTGATCGCCTACGCCAAGCAGGAGACCGTCGTCCCCCTCAAGAACCTGGGTCGCTACGTGGCCTTCGGCCTGGCCGGGGCCATGCTGCTGGCCGCCGGGGGCGCGCTGCTGACCCTCACGGCGGTACGCCTGGTGCAGACCGAGACCGGCCCCCACCTGCACGGCAGCCTCACCTGGGTGCCGTACGTGGCCGGGATCCTGGTGGCCGGGGCCGGGTCGGTCTGGGCGGTCACCCGCATCGGTCGGGACGTGAAGCGATGAGCCCGAAGCGCATTTCGTTGAAGCCCACCACCCCCAAGGGCATGGTTCCCGGCCAGAAGGTCGAGATCGGCGACATCCGCCACAAGCTGGAGGAGATCCGGGGTGACGCCGACGAGACGGCCACCGCCGCCAAGCCCTACGCCATGATGGCGGCCGTGGGCGGAGCGGTGGTGCTGGTGGCGGTGGCGTTCATGCTCGGCCGGCGCCGGGGCCGGCGCAAGTCCACCTGGGTGGAGATCCGCCGGCTGTGACCAGGAAGGACGAGCGGGTGACCGTGGTCGACCGGCTGGCCCGGGCCGCCATGCGCCAGAGCTGGCGGCGCGGGGTGGTGGGCGGCAGCTCCGCCTGGACCGTCCTGGGCGGCCTGGCCCTGATCGGGTACCTGGGCCGGCGGGCGGTGCGCCGCGACGTCGACGTGGTCTTCTCCGAGGAGCTGGCCCCGGGCCAGTCGATCCGCATCACCCACGAGCCCCGGCCCTGAGAAACCCGGCGCCCGCGAGCGGCGGCACCCGCCCCTGATCCACAATTGGGAAAATGAAAGTACTGCTCCGCAACCCCCGGCAGGAGGTCGACCTGGACGGGCCCCTGGCCGTGTCCTCCCTGCTCGGCCGGCTGGAGATCAACCGGGAGTCGGTCCTCGTGATCGTCGACGGGTCCCTGGTCACCGGCGACGCCACCGTCCCCGACTCGGCCACGGTGGAGATCCGGCCGGTGATCTCCGGAGGCGCCCTGTGAGCGCCGCCCACCTGGGGACGGGTCGCCGGTGAAGTGCCGGGTGTGCCGCCAGCCGGCGGTGATCGACATCCGCCGTCACAACGCCGGGTTCTGCCACCACTGCTTCGTCAAGCACTGCAGCGATCAGGTGGCCCGGGCCATCGACAGCTACAGGATGTTCGGGCCCGACGACCGGGTGCTGGTGGCGGTGTCGGGTGGCAAGGACTCTCTGGCCCTGTGGGACCTGCTGCTGCGGCTGGGGTACCGGGCCGACGGGCTGTACCTGGGCCTGGGCATCGGCTCCTACAGCGACGAGTCCGGGACCTTCGCCCGGAGCTTCGCCCGGTCCCGGTCGGCGCACCTGATCGAGATCGACCTGCCCACCACCCTGGGTTACGACATCCCCACCGGCTCGGCCGCCGCCCGGCGGGCCCCCTGCTCGGCGTGCGGGCTGTCGAAGCGGCACCTGTTCAACTCCGCCGCCCTCGAGGGGGGCTACGACGCCGTGGCGACCGGCCACAACCTCGACGACGAGGCGGCCGTCCTGTTCGGCAACGTGCTGCGGTGGGACCTCGGGTACCTGGGCCGCCAGCACCCGGTGCTGCCCGGCGGGGAGGGCTTCGTCCGCAAGGTCAAGCCTCTGATCAGACTGGGGGAGCGGGAGATGGCCGCGTACTGCGTGCTGGAGGGCATCGACTACATCGTGGAGGAGTGCCCGATGGCCGCCGGCAACCGCCACCTCGGCTACAAGAACGCCCTCAACGAGATCGAGTCGACCTCCCCGGGGTCCAAGGCGGCCTTCCTGTTCGGCTTCCTGGAGCGGATCTCGCCGCTGGTGCAGCCCACCGCCACCGCCGAGCGGGAGGACCTGCATCCCTGCCCGAGCTGCGGGTCCCCGACGGTGGCCGAGGTGTGCGCCTTCTGCAAGCTCGTCGAGCGCGCCGCCGCCCGGTGAGCCGCCCCTTCGCCGCCGGCGAGCGGATCCTGCTGTTCGACTCCAAGGGCCGCCGCTACCTGGTGCCATTGAGCGAGGGCGGGGAGTTCCACACCCACTCCGGCCCGGTGGCCCACTCCGACCTGATCGGCGCCGAGGAGGGGGTGACCGTCCGGTCCAGCCGGGGAGCCCGCTACGTCGCGGTGCGGCCCACCCTGGCCGAGGTGGTCCTCAAGATGCCCCGGGGCGCCCAGGTGATCTACCCGAAGGACCTGGGGCCGATCCTCATCCTGGCCGACATCTTCCCCGGGGCCCGGGTCTTCGAGTCGGGCCTGGGCTCGGGAGCGCTGTCGATGGCCCTGCTGCGGGCCGGGGCCGAGATCACCGGCTACGAGCTGCGCCCGGACTTCGCGGCCCGCGCCGCCGCCAACGTGGCCGGCTTCCTCGGCCCGGACGCCCTGGACCGCTACCACGTGTCGGTGCGGGACTCCTACGAGGGCATCGAGGAGACCGGCTTCGATCGCATGGTGCTGGACCTGCCCGAACCGTGGCGGCTGGTCAAGGCCGCCGAGCAGGCCCTCCGGCCGGGCGGGATCCTGGTCTCGTACCTGCCCACCATCGGCCAGGTGAGCACCCTGCGCGACGCCCTGGACCGCAGCGGGTTCGGCATGGCCGAGACCCTGGAGGTGCTCCAGCGCAGCTGGCACGTGGAGGGCCAGTCGGTGCGGCCCGACCACCGCATGGTGGCCCACACCGGGTTCCTCACCACCGCCCGCCTCCTGGTGCCGGCGGCCGGGGGCCAGGAGCCGGCTGGGGGGCCGGAAGGCCCGGAGGCGGCCGGTTCGGGCCCCGGCGCGTCGGCCCTGGGGGCGGCCGAGGGACCGGAGGCGACCGGTTCGGGCCCGGGCGGGGCGGCCTAGGTTGGACAGCCTCGACCTGATAATCGTGGTCGCCGCGGTGATGGCGGCCGTGGGCGGGTACCGCCTGGGCTTCATCGGCCGGGTCATCTCCTGGCTGGGGCTGGCGCTCGGGTTCTACGTGGCCGTCCGGTTCCTGCCCACCGTGGTCAACGACCTGCACAACGCCTCGGCCGGGACGCTGGTGGCGGTGGCGGTGGTCGTGCTGGTCGGGGGCGCCATGGTCGGCCAGGCCATCGGGCTCCTGGCCGGCGGCCGCCTGCACCACATCCTGCCGCTGGGGCCGGTCCGCCTGGTCGACCGGGCGGTGGGGGCGGCGGTCGGCGCCGCCGGCATCATGGCCATCCTGTGGCTGCTCATCCCGTCGCTGGCGGCGGTGCCCGGATGGCCGGCCCGGGCGGTGTCGGGATCGGCCATCTCCAGGTGGGTCTCCCGGGACCTGCCCACCCCGCCGTCAGCCCTGCAGGTCCTGCGCCGGCTGGTGGGCAACGACGCCCCCCAGGTGTTCGCGGTGCTGCGGCCCGGCGTCTCGTCGGGGCCCCCGCCGTCCGCCAGCCCGCTGAGCGCCGCCCTCACCGCCCGGGTCACGGCGTCGACGGTCCGGGTCCAGGGCCAGGCCTGCAACCGCATCTACGAGGGCAGCGGCTTCGCCGTGGCCCCCGACCTGGTCGTCACCAACGCCCACGTGGTGGCCGGCGAGCCGGCCGGCAGCACCTCGGTGCTGCTGCCCAGCGGGCGGACCCTGCCGGCCGACGTGGTCATGTTCGACCCCAACCGGGACCTGGCCCTCCTGCAGGTCGCCTCGCTGGGTGAGAGCCCGCTACCCCTGGCCTCCCCCCGGGTGGGTGAGATGGGAGCGGTCTTCGGCCACCCGGAGGGCAGCTACGACCTGGCCGTCAGCCCGGCCCGGGTGGCCCAGGAGGAGGTGGCGGTGGGGCGGGACCTCTACGACTCGCACACCACCCGCCGGCAGATCCTGGTCCTGGCCTCCGCCCTGGCCCACGGCGACTCCGGCGGCGCCCTGGTGGACGTGTCGGGCCAGGTCATCGGGGTGGCGTTCGCCATCTCGGCCAACCAGCCCGGCACCTCCTACGCCCTGAGCACCAGCGAGCTGCGGGCCGCCCTGACCGAGCCCCGGGCGGCCCACACGTCCACCGGCGCCTGTCTGACCGGGGGCTGAGACAGCCCCTCGCCGGGTCCGGGCATGCCGGGGGTATCGAGGGGGTGTGTTTCTGCCCTGAGGCGGCTACAACCCACCCCTGGAGCGGGGCGGGCCGGGCGCCCGGGTGGCCGGGGGTGTCGAGGGGGTGTGTTTCTGCCCTGAGGCGGCAACAACCCACCCCTGGAGCGGGGCCAGCCTGGGCGCACCGACCGGCCGGGTCGGCGGCGGCGAGGGGGTGTGTTTCTGCCCTGAGGCGGCAACAACCCACCCCTCGAGCCGCGCCAGACACGGCCCACCGACCGGCCAAGGCGGCGGCGGGTACCGGGTCAGCAGGGATGCGACGGCCTCAGGCCGCCGCCCCCGCTACTACTCCTCGATGAAGATGCACTCCCCGGGGCACTCCTCGGCGGCCTCCCGGGTGGCGTCCTCCATGCCGTCGGGGACAACGGCCAGGCCTTCGTGGCCGCCCGGGTTGTCGAAGACCTTGTCCCCCTCCTTGACATAGGAGAGGCCGTCGTCGAGCAGCGTGAAGACTGCAGGGGCAATCTCCTCGCAGAGACCGTCTCCGGTGCAGAGATCCTGGTCGATCCAAACCTTCATCGCTGTGTCTCGCCTCGCATTCGAGAGTTTCCGTGCGGAAATGCCGGGGGAACGCCGGTCCGGTCGCAGCGACCGGACCCGACTTGACCAATTTACCGTGGCGACGGTACCGACGGCCCCGAATCCGTGTCAATTATCGCGTCCGCCGCTGTGAAAATCGACCAGCCGGTACGACCGCCGGGCGGCCGGATGTGACCGGAGGCCCCCCGCAGGACGTGACCTAAAGGACTGCACCTTGGGCCGGTGAGGGGGTAAGTTCCAGCCAGATGGCCCCCGCTCGGGCGGGGGCCGGAGACCTTTGCGAGGTGCCCACTTGAGCAACTCTCCATTCAACGGCGATCCAGGCGGTAGCGACGACAAGGCCCACCTGGCCGAGCTGCGTGAGCACGCCCGGGCCCTGGAGGACGAGCTGGTGGCTCTGCGCCGCCGCATGCAGGAGGCCCCCAAGCGGGTCCGCACCCTGGAGGAGAAGCTCCTCGAGACCAAGGGCCAGCTGCAGCAGGCCATCTCCCAGAACGAGCGCCTCACCTTCACGCTGCGTGAGGCCCGCGAGCACATCGCCGCCCTGCGTGAGGAGGTGGACAAGCTCACCCAGCCCCCGTCCGCCTACGGCACGTTCCTGGCCCACAACGACGACGGCACGGTGGACGTGTTCTCCGGCGGCCGGAAGATGCGGGTGGCGCTGCACCCGGAGCTGGCCGAGAAGGCCACCGATCTGCGCCGCGGCGCCGAGGTCGTGCTCAACGAGTCGCTCAACGTGGTCCTGGCCCGCTCTGGGGAGAAGGCCGGCGAGATCGTGACCTTGAAGGAGGTGCTCGACGACGGCCGGGCCATCATCGTCGGGCGGGCCGACGAGGAACGGGTGGTGGAGCTGGCCGCCGAGCTGGAGGGGGTCCGGCTGCGGGCCGGGGACTCCGTGATGATGGACACCCGCACCGGGCTGCTGCTGGAGAAGCTGCCCCGGCCCGAGGTGGAGGAGCTGGTGCTCGAGGAGGTGCCCGACATCTCCTACGCCGACGTGGGCGGCCTGGACAGCCAGATCGAGGCCATCACCGACGCCGTCGAGCTGCCGTTCCTGCACCGGGACCTGTTCGTGGAGCACAAGCTGCCGGCCCCCAAGGGGATACTGCTCTACGGGCCCCCCGGGTGCGGCAAGACCCTGATCGCCAAGGCGGTGGCCAACTCGTTGGCCAAGAAGGTGTCCGAGGTGACCGGCGACAAGGCGGCCCGCAGCTACTTCTTGAACATCAAGGGCCCGGAGCTGCTCAACAAGTACGTGGGCGAGACCGAACGCCAGATCCGTCTGGTCTTCCAGCGGGCCCGGGAAAAAAGTGAGGAGGGGGTGCCGGTCATCGTCTTCTTCGACGAGATGGACTCCCTGTTCCGGACCCGGGGCACCGGCATCAGCTCGGACATGGAATCCACCATCGTCCCCCAGCTGCTGGCCGAGATAGACGGGGTGGAGACCCTGCGCAACGTGATCGTCATCGGCGCCTCCAACCGGGAGGACCTGATCGACCCGGCCATCCTGCGGCCCGGCCGGCTGGACGTGAAGATCAAGATCGAGCGGCCCGACCGGGAGGCGGCCCAGCAGATCTTCGCCCGCTACCTCACCCCCGACCTGCCCCTCGACGCCGGCGAGGTGGCCGAGCTGGGCGGAGGGGACCGGGACAAGGCCGTCCAGGGCATGATCGAGCGCACCGTCGCCGAGATGTACCGCGACGACGAGAGCAACCAGTTCCTGGAGGTCACCTACCAGAACGGTGACAAGGAGATCATGTACTACAAGGACTTCTCGTCCGGGGCCATGATCGAGAACATCGTGCGGCGGGCCAAGAAGCTGGCCATCAAGCGGGTCATCGCCGGCGACACGCCCGGCATCTGCACCCAGGACCTCCTCGACTCCATCCGCCAGGAGTACAAGGAGCACGAGGACCTGCCCAACACCACCAACCCCGACGACTGGGCCAAGATCTCCGGCAAGAAGGGCGAGCGCATCGTCTACATCCGCACGATCATGTCCCAGGGCGAGGAGACGACGGGCGGGCGGTCCATCGAAAGGGTGACCACCGGCCAGTATCTCTAGTCCCCGTCAACAAGCGGCCAGAAGGGCTCCCACAGTCGCTAAGGTCCGTCTGTAAGCGACCAACGGAGCACGCAGTGGCCATAGTCAAGGTGCTCGGCATGGAGACCGAGTACGGGATCATCATCCGGGGTTCGGCGGACCCCAACCCCATCGCGGCCTCCTCGACGCTCATCAACGCCTACGTGGCCGAGCTCAACCGGCGGGTCGGCTGGGACTTCGAGGACGAATCACCCGGGCGCGATGCCCGGGGTTTCGCCCGGGAGGGGTCCATGCCGCCCGAGGTGGAGACCCACCTGGTCAACGCCGTTCTGACCAACGGGGCCCGCTACTACGTGGACCACGCCCACCCGGAGTACTCGACCCCCGAGTGCGCCGACGCCTACGAGGTCATCCGCTACGACCGGGCCGGAGAGGTCATCCTGGCCGACTCCGTCGAGGCGGCCGGCCGGGCCCTCCCCCCGGGGCAGAGCCTGGTGGTGTTGAAGAACAACTCGGACGGCAAGGGCAACTCCTACGGCACGCACGAGAACTACCTGATGGACCGGTCCGTTCCTTTTTCCCGGATCGTGAGCCACGTCATGCCGCACTTCGTGTCCCGCCAGATCTTCACCGGGGCCGGCAAGGTCGGCTGCGAGGCCGGCTCGGGGGGCCACCCGGACGTGGAGTTCCAGATCACCCAGCGGGCCGACTTCTTCGAGGAGGAGGTGGGCCTGGAGACCACCTTGAAGCGGCCCATCGTCAACACCCGGGACGAGCCCCACTGCGACGCCCACAAGTACCGGCGCCTGCACGTGATCGTCGGCGACGCCAACATGTCGGAGGTATCCAACTTCCTGAAGGTGGGCACCACCGCCCTGGTCCTGGCCATGATCGAGGACGACTGGTTCGCCCGGGCCAACCGGGACTTCACCATGCAGGCGCCGGTGGCGTCCATGCGCAGGGTGTCGTACGACCTGGACCTGTCCGAGCCCCAGGAGATGGCCGACGGCCGCACGATGACCGCCCTGGAGATCCAGTGGGAGCACCTGGACCTGGCCAAGAAGTACTCCGAGGACATGGGACTCGAGGCGATCGGAGGGGAGAAGGTGGGGTATGACATCCTGCGGCGCTGGGAGGCCACTCTCACCGCCTTGGAGTCCGACCCGATGTCCCTTGCCAATCAGCTCGATTGGGTGGCCAAGTACCGCCTGATCAGCGCCTACCGGGAGCGCCACGGTCTCAGCTGGCAGGACCACAAGCTGGCCGCCATGGACCTGCAGTACCACGACGTCAACCCGGCCCGGTCGCTGTACACCCGCCTGGGTATGGAGCGCATCCTGGACCCCGACGAGGTGAGGCGGGCCGTCACCGAACCCCCCGAGTCCACCCGGGCCTACTTCCGGGGGAAGTGCCTGCAGCGGTGGGCGTCGTCCATCACCGCGGCCAACTGGGACTCCCTGGTCTTCGACCTGGGCGGCGACCCTCTGAGGCGGGTTCCGATGATGGAGCCGCTAAGAGGTAGCCGTGCCCATGTCGAAGAATTGCTGAGTAGCGTGTCCAGTCCAGCCGAGTTGCTCGAGCGTCTGGGCTCGTAGAGGAAGAGGCACATCCAATGGCAGAACGAGAACAGATCAAGAAGTCGGCACCATCCCGCAGCGACGAGGCCACCGTCGAGGAGGTGCCGGCGACCAGCAAGAAGGGTGAGGAGCTGAAGGCGGAGCTCGACGACCTGCTCGACGAGATCGACGAGGTCCTCGAGGAGAATGCCGAGGAGTTCGTCCGCAGCTACGTCCAGAAAGGCGGGCAATAGCCCTTGCACCCGGTAGGGTGCCGAGACCTATGAGTCTTCCGATGTTCGACCCGACGGAGGCGCCGGGCCCGAGCTTCACCGATGTCCTGCGTCGGGTGGGGCTCGACCCCTTCGCTTCGATAGCCGGCGCCCCGGCCGGCAGCCCGGCGCCGTTCGACGTCCGCCACGGCACCACCATCGTGGCCCTGCGCTACGCCGAGGGGGTGGTCATGGCCGGGGACCGGAGGGCCACGGCCGGCTCGTCGATCGCCCACCGGGCCATGGACAAGGTCCACCCGGCCGACCGCCACAGCGGGGTGGCCATAGCCGGCGCGGCCGGTCCGGCCATGGAGATGGTCAAGCTGTTCCAGCTGCAACTGGAGCACTACGAGAAGGTGGAGGGGTCGGCTCTCAGCCTGGAGGGCAAAGCCAACCAGCTGTCGCAGATGGTGCGCTCGAACCTGGGCATGGCCATGCAGGGTTTCGTGGTGGTCCCGCTCTTCGCCGGCTACGACCTGCGCCGCTCGGTGGGGCGGATCTACTCCTACGACCCGACCGGCGGCCGCTACGAGGAGACCGACTTCCACGCCGACGGCTCGGGCGGCCGGGACGCCCGGACCACGGTCAAGCTGGGCTGGCGGCCCGATCTGGGCCGTGACGAGGCGGTCGAGCTGGCGGTGCGGGCCCTGTGGAACGCCGCCGACGAGGACTCCGCCACCGGCGGCCCCGACGCCGTGCGCGGCATCTACCCGACGGTGGCGACCATCACCGCCTCGGGCTTCGACTACCTCGGCACCGAAGAGGTCGCCGAGCGCTTCGCCGCCGTCGTGAGCAGCGGGGAGAGCCTGTCATGAACGAGTTGGAGAGCGGATCGGTGGGCACCGTGCCGTGCCCGGCGGCTGGGCCGAAGGGGGTGCCCCGATGAGCATGCCGTTCTACGTGGCGCCCGAGCAGTTCATGAAGGACAAGGCGGACTTCGCCCGGAAGAACATCGCCCGGGGCCGCCCGCTGGTGGCCGCCGTGTACGCCGACGGCATCCTGATCTGCGCCGAGAACCA
>DASSZD010000053.1:0-2415 GCA_035702985.1 Acidimicrobiales bacterium | reverse complement strand
GCGTGGGGTACACCTTGGTGGTCAGGGCCGGGTCGTGGTCGTAGGCGGCGGCCGACGTGACGATCTTGAACGAGGAGCCCGGGAACCAGGTCTGGCGGTAGGCGGGGGAGAGGAGCACCGCCCCCGGTGTGGACTCGATGGTCTTGAAGTTGGCCTGGACCTTGGTCAGGTCGTGGCCGGCCAGCAGGTTGGGGTCGAAGGTGGGGTTCGAGTACATGGCCAGGACCGCGCCCGTGCGGGGATCGAGGGCGACGACCGATCCGTCGCGGCCGGCCAGCTCGGTGCGGGCGACCTGCTGGAGCCGGTCGCGAAGGGTGAGGGTGATCGACTGGCTGCGGTTGTTGTTGGTCAGCAGGCTCTTCAGGCCGCTGACGCTGGTCGGCAGGCGGAACGGGCTCTTCTGGCCGGTCAGGATCTTGTCGTAGCTGCGCTCGGCCCCGTCGGAGCCGTAGTTGAACGAGTAGAAGCCGGTCACCTGCTCGAACAGCGAACCGGTCGGGTACTCGCGCAGGTACTTGAACGAGTCGTGGCTGGGCACCGAGGTGGCCAGGGTGACCCCGTCGGCCGAGATGATGTCGCCGCGGGCGGCGGTGTACTCCTTGACCACCGCGGCCCCGTTGAGCGGGTTGGTCTCCAGCGCCTTGGCGTGGACTATCTGCACGTAGTTGAGCTGGGCGAACAGCGCCACGAACAGGACCATCAGACCGAGGCCGAGCAGGCGGATCTGACGGTTCACGACGGGGACCTCATGCCGGGCTGGGGGCGCCGATCAGGGCGGCGGTGTGGGCGAGCGGTGCCAGCGCCGGGTCCTCGGTGTCGTGGGAGATCCGCAGCAGCAGGGCCAGGAGGATGTAGTTGGCGATCAGCGACGACCCGCCGTAGGACACGAAGGGGAGGGTGATCCCGGTGAGGGGGATCAGCCGGGTCACCCCGCCGACGATCACGAACGTCTGCACCCCGAGGATCAGCGACAGGCCCGAGGCCAGCAGCTTCTCGAACGGCCGGTCGCACCGGATGGCCACCCGCAGCCCGGAGCCGACCATCAGCAGGTAGCCGATGAGCAGGGCCGACGCGCCGACGAGGCCGAGCTCGGCGGCGATGACGGCGAAGATGAGGTCGGTCGAGGCCTCGGGGATGTGCGCGGCGCTGCTCTGGCCCGGGCCCTGGCCGAACGCCCCGCCGGCGGCGATGGCGAACCAACCCTGGATGATCTGGTAGCCGCTGGTCTGGGCGTGCTTCCACGGGTCCAGCCAGGCCTGGACCCGGGACTGGGCGTGGCCGATCACCTTGAGGGCCAGGAAGGCGCCGGCGGCGAACAGACCGCCCCCGAGGCCGAGGTAGTAGGCCCGGCCGGTGGAGACCCACAGCATGCCGATGAACAGGGCGAAGAACAGGAACGAGGACCCGAGGTCGTTCTCGGACAGGAAGATCACCAGCGACAGGCCCCATGCGACCAGGACCGGGGCCAGGTAGCGGGGTTCCAGGACCAGGAACCGGCCGATGCGCCGGGTGCCGCGGCTGAGCAGGTCGGCCCGCTCGACCAGTACGGACGCGAAGAACACCGCCAGCGCCAGCTTGGAGATCTCGCCCGGCTGGAAGTTGAACGAACCGACGTGGATCCACAGCCGGGCCCCGTTGATGTTCTCCCCGATCCCCGGCAGCAGGGGGAGGAGCAGCATGCCGATGCCCACGAAGGCGAACGTGTAACGGAACCGCTCGAGGTCGCGGGCCCGGCGCACGAAGAAAAGGGTGGCCACGAAGACGGCCATGCCGAGGAACGTCCAGAACGCCTGCAGCCGGGCTTCGTGGGGGGACAACCGGGCGATGAACACGTAGCCGACACCGTTGAGCAGGCCGGCCACGGGCAGCAGGATGGGGTCGGCCAGGGGCGCCAGCCGGCGCAGGGCCAGGTGCCCCACCAGCAGGAGGGCGAACAGGACCAGCAGGAACGGCACGATGTTGGCCGGGAGGTTGCCGGCCTTGCCGAACCCGGCCAGGGCGTAGAGGCCGCCGGTGAGGACCACGGCCAGGACGATCAGGCCCAGCTCGGTCCGCCGACGTGCTGGTGAACGCAGCATCGGCCGCCTAGCCCGCCGCCGTGGTCGGCGGGATGGGGGCGGTCGTGGCCGAGGAGATGCCGGCCGGCGCGGCACCGGCGACGGCGAGGGCCTGCTGCTCGGCGGCCACCGAGCGGGCCACGTAGGCCTGGGCGGCCGCCACCGACGGCTCCACCTGGCCGGACCGGATCGTCGGCACCGTGCTCGGCAGCACGTCGGCGGTGGTGTGGCCGGTGCGGGCGGCGAGGGTCGGCTGGAACCACAGCACCCCGCCAGGGCGGCCCTGGTAGACGACGATGGAGTCGCCCTGCAGGCCGACGAAGTAGGACGAGCGGGCGTACCAGACCACGCCGGCGGC
>DASSZD010000206.1:0-2918 GCA_035702985.1 Acidimicrobiales bacterium | reverse complement strand
TGCACCCGGCCGGCCTCGGCCAGGGAGCTCTGCACCTGCCCGACGGGGGCCAGCAGTACCCGGGAGGTGGACGGCAGCGCGGTCGCCAGGTAGCCGAGCACGAGCAGGGTGGTGGTCTCGTACAGGTGCACCCCGAGGGAGTTCACGATCCGCAGGTTGTAGGTGAAGATGTAGCCCGCCGCGAAGACGATCCCCGGCAGCGCCACGGCCGTGAGCAGCATCAGGTCGAGGGCCCGGCTCGACAGCCGCTGACCCCTGCTCGCCAGGAGCCGGGCGGACACGGCGGCCATGACCACCGTCAGGCTGGCGGTGATCACCGCCATGCGGGCCGAGTACATGAGCGGTCCCCGCAGCGCCGGGCTGCGCAGCACCCGGGAGTAGTTGGAGAAGGTGAGGGTGTGGCTGCCGGCCAGGCTTCCCAGCCCGCTGATGAGCGACGCCGACACGGCGCCGAAGGCCGGCACCCCGAGCGCGACGACGGTGAGCAGGAGCAGGGCCGAGGCGGTGACCACCTTGGCCCGAGCCTGCAGGCGGATGCGCCGGGCCGGCCGGGACCGGCCGCCGAGCACCCGGTAGCTGCGGCCCCGCAGGGCCCGGGACTGGGCCAGCAGGGCCAGGCCGGCCATGGCCATGAGCACCCACCCGACCGAGGCTGCGACCGGGAACGAGACCGGGAAGGCGTCGATGGCGTTGTAGAGGGTGTAGGTCGCGAGCGGGAAGTGGGAGTCGACCCCGAGGGTGGCGGCCACCCCGAAGTCGCTGATCGACTCGGCGAACACGATGGCCACCGCCGACCACAGCGCCGGCGCCAGCAGGGCCAGGTTGATCCGCATGCCGTCGATGCGGGTGCCCCCGTGGACCCGGGCCGCGATCTCGAACTCCTCCCCGAGGCCCCGCAGGGCGCCGGTGACGGCCAGATAGGAGAAGGGGACGCCCTTGAGCGCCAGGACGACGATGATCCCGAACGGCCCGTAGAACAGCGGCCGCAGGCCGCCCGGGTGCAGCCCCATGGTGTCGAGCACGCCCAGCGGTTCGAGCAGCCGCTCCCAGCCCAGGGCCACCAGGTAGGAAGGGGCCAGCAGCAGCGCGTACATGGAGCCGCTCCACAGCCGGCGGCCGGGCACATCGGTCCGCAGGACCGCCCACGCCACCCCCGAGCCGACGGCGGTGGCCGAGACGGCGCTGGCCACTCCGACCAGCATGGAGTCGACGACGCCCCGCACGAACGGCCCCGAGAGCGCGGCCCGGAACCCGCCGATGGTGAGCCAGGCCGATCCCTGGTCGAACAGGCGGGGGGAGAAGGCGACCAGGAGGAACAGCAGGATGGGCGCCACCAGGATGGCGACCACGATCAGCCAGAAGGCCACCATCGGCGTCCGGCCGAAGCGGGAGGCCAAGAGGCGGACACGGTCCCCCGCAGGGGCACGGGAGGGGGCTGCGGAGTCGGCCCCCTCCCGCTCGACGACGGCGGTCACCCGGCCGCTACTTGATGTTGCTGTCGAACCAGGAGTTGACCTGGCCCTCGAGCGGCCCCCAGAAGTACGGGTCGATCCGCTGGTAGTTCGCGGGCAGCGGGGGGAGCCCGGGGAGAGGCTGGACCCCCGACACCACCGGGTAGTACAGCGAGTCTCCGGTCGGGTCACCGCCCTGCATGGCCTTCTGCCCGGCCGGGGACAGCACGTAGTCCTCGAACTTCTGGGCCTCGGCCTGCTCGGCGGGCGGTGCGGCCTTGTCGATACCCATCACGCCGGGGAGGAGGGTGGGCACGGGCAGGTACACGACCTTGGGGTCGAAGCTCGAGCTCTTGGCCGCCTTGAGCACCTCGCCCGTCGCGGCGGAGCTCTGGATCAGGCCGTAGTCGATCTGACCGGTCTCGAGGGCGTGGAGGGTGTCGCCGTTGGTCGGGTAGACGTGCAGCCCGTTGGACTTGAGCTTCTCGAAGTAGGAGTACCCGGCCTGCACCCCGCCGGACTCGCCTCCGAGCTGGTTCATCAGCCCGGCGATGAAGGGGAATGTCGGGCCCGACTGCGACGGGTCGTTCATCCCGACCTTGCCCTTGAACGGGGCGGTGGTGAGGTCCTGGTAGGACGTCGGCACGGCCGAAGTGGCGGCCGCGTTGTAGATGAGCGCCGCCATGATGGTCGTGCCGCTCGGGGCGAAGGTGTGGTCGGCGGGGATGAGCGCCCGGCCGGCGGCGGTGAAATTGGCGTTGGGCAGGTAGGAGGCCAGCTGACCCTGCTTGTCGAGGGCGGCGAAGGCGGTGTCGCCGTCGACCCACAGCAGGCCCCACTGGGGGTTGTTGCGCTCGGCGGCGATCTTGGTGAGCAGTGGCCCGGTGCTGTCGTCGTCGAGCTGCACCGGGATGCCGGTGGCGGCCTGGAAGGCCTTGGTCACGGCGGAGTCGTAGCCCTGGGCGGAGTAGACGACCAGCGGCACGGTCTTCTGGGCGGCCGCCGCTGCGGCCACCGTGGTGGGGCTGGAACCGCCGCCGGTCGGCGCCGCGGACGTGGCGGCCGGCTTCGAGGAACTGGAGCATCCGGCGGCCACCAGGGTGGCCGCAGCGGCGGCGAGGGATACGAGGGCACGGCGGCGGAGGCGCCTGGGCATCACGTCGTTCTCCTGGGAGGATGTCGGTCGGGCGGACCGCGGTTGGGGTGTCGCCGGGACCGGTTTCGCCCGGCGAGTAACGGCTGTTAGGCAGAGTAAGTGACGTATCTTTCGGCGGGACCAACGCCCGATGGCGGTGCGGTGAACTTCGCGCGAAGACCTTCCGGCCGGTACGGTACGGCCGTGGCCATTTATGCGATCGGGGACCGCCTCCCCGAGATCCACGAGACGGCGTACGTGCATCCCGAGGCGACGGTGATCGGTCGGGTCCGGATCGGGCCGCAGGCCAGCGTGTGGCCGCAGGCCGTGCT
>DASSZD010000180.1:0-2201 GCA_035702985.1 Acidimicrobiales bacterium | reverse complement strand
GACCCGGCCCCCCCGGCCGCCGGGCCGCCCCCACCCGAGCGGGGCCGGCCCACCGCCGGGCAGCCGTCGTGGCCGGCCCGCCTGGCCCGCCGGGCCGGCACCGCCGGCCGCCTGGCGTCACTCCAGGCGGTGGTGCTGGCGGCCATCATCGCCGGATCGGTGCTGGCCCTGCTCCACACCACCACCGTGGGTATCCAGAACGTGGCCGTCCGCCAGCTGGACGCCGAGCTGCAGGACTACCAGCAGGCCCTCAGCAACCATCCCCCGACCGCCGATCTGAGGACCGTCACCACCGCCTACCTGCACTCCCACGCGGTGGCGGCCGGGAACCTCCTCGAGGTGAGCCAGCCGTCGTCGTGGGCGGTGGCCAACGCCGGTGGGGTCAGGCTGGCCCACGATCCGGTGATCGCCGCCCTGTCGGCCCGGGTCCCGGCCCGCACCGAGGTGGCGTCCCGCACCGTGGCCGGCACCGAGGTCGAGGTGATGGCCGCCCCGGTCCACCAGAGCGGCCGGCCGGACGCGGTGTTCATCGCCGCCGTGGACCTGGGCGGCCTCAACGCGGCCCG
This sequence comes from Acidimicrobiales bacterium, assembly GCA_035702985.1. Classification (GTDB taxonomy): domain Bacteria; phylum Actinomycetota; class Acidimicrobiia; order Acidimicrobiales; family Palsa-688; genus JAKAXG01. The sequence continues at coordinate 1,635 of DASSZD010000180.1, read as the reverse complement.
CGGCGCCGCCGTGCAGCTCGCCGCCATCGAGGGGACGGTGGCGCTGGTGGCCGGCGTCCTCGGCGCCTACCTGCTGCTGCGCCGGCTACTGCGCCGCATAGGCGGGATCACCGACACCGCCGAGGCCATCGGCCGGGGTCGGCTGGCCGAGCGGCTCGGGGACCAGGGCACGACCGACGAGGTGGGGGAACTGGCCCGCAGCTTCGACGACATGCTCGACCGCATCCAGGCCGCCGTGCAGGCCCAGGAGGCCCTGCTGTCTGACGTGTCGCACCAGCTGCGCACCCCGCTCACCGTGGCCCGGGGCCATCTGGAGATCCTGCAGCGCAGCCGCACCTCGGACCCCGAGGAGGTGCGCGAGACCCTGGATGTGGCCATCGGCGAGCTGGACCGGATGGGCCGGCTGGTGGAGCGGCTGCTGGTGCTGGGCCGGGCCCGCGAGCCGGTCCGTCCGGACCTGCACGACGTCGACCTGCGCTCGTTCCTGGCCGACTTCTCGGCGTCGTGCCGGGTGCTGGCCGAGCGCCGCTGGGTGCTCGAACCGGTACCCGATGCGGTGGCCCGCTTCGACGAGACGGAGGTGCGCGGAGCGTTGCTCAACCTGGTCGACAACGCCGTCAAGGTCACCGGACCGGGCGACACCATCGCCGTGTCCGCCGCCGTGGACGGCCCGACCGTGCGGATCTCGGTGGCCGATTCCGGTCCCGGCATCCCCGCCGCCGACCGGGAGAGTGTGCTCGACCGGTTCTCCCGGACCGGCCACGCCCCCTCCGAGGGGATCGGGCTGGGGTTGGCCATAGCCAACGCCGTGTGCCAGGCCCACGGCGGCCGGGTGGAGATAGCCGACTCCGACCTGGGTGGGGCCTCGATGACCCTGGTGCTGCAGGACCCCGACGGGGGCCGCCGGTGAAGGTCCTGCTGATCGAGGACGACCCCGGCATCACGTCCTTCCTGACCAAGGGCTTCACCGCCGAGGGGTACCGGACGGTGGTGACCACCGGGGTGGCCGACGCCCTGGGCCGCCTGGACGCCGAGGGCGGCGAGTTCGACGTGGTCCTGCTGGACCTGGGCCTGCCGGACGGCTCCGGCGAGGAGGTCCTGGTCGGTCTGCGCCACCGCAATCCGACCCTGCCGGTGATCATCCTCACCGCCCGGGGTCGCATAGAGGACAAAGTTCACGGTCTCGACGCTGGCGCCAACGACTACGTCACCAAGCCGTTCTCCTTCGAGGAGCTACTGGCCCGGATCCGCACCGCCGTCAGGACCACCTCGCAGCCGTCGGGCCATGAGCTGGTGATCAAGGACCTGCGCCTCGACGTGCTCACCAAGATCGCCTCGCGGGCCGGTCGGCGCATCGAGCTGGCGCCCAGGGAGTGGGCCCTGCTGGAGCTGTTCATGCGCAACCCCACCCAGGCGCTCAGCCGGAGCCTGATCCTGTCCCAGGTGTGGGACTACTCCTTCGACCCGGGCAGCAACGTCGTCGACGTGTACGTCGGCTACCTGCGCCGCAAGATCAACTACCCGGGCCTCGAGCCCATGATCCTCACCGTGCGCGGCACCGGGTACCGGCTCATCAACCCGTAGCAGGCGCGACCGGCCGGCCCTTTGTCCGTATCGTCGGCGTAACCCGGATCG
>DASSZD010000186.1:0-30438 GCA_035702985.1 Acidimicrobiales bacterium | reverse complement strand
CCAAACGAGATGGACAGGACTCGAATGCCGTACCTGGCTCTGTTGGCTACGGCCCACCCGATTCCCTGGATGACCTGGCCCAAGGTGGTGGATCCGTCGTCGCCGGCCACCTTCACCGACACCAGTGTGGCCCCAGGCGCGACACCAGGCACCGAACCGGCCGCCTGCGTGGCGTGACCAGCGATCAGGCCGGCCATGAACGTACCGTGGCCGTACCTGTCAAGATTGTCGGCTGAACTGGAAAAATTCGGCCCCACCACGAGGTGACTCCGGGGGATCCCTGGGGTCATGGCCACACCGGTATCGATGAGGGCCACACCAACTCCCTGACCGGCACTCGGACTCCAAAGCCCATTGACATCCATTCGAGCCAACTGAGGAGTCTGATCCCCGGCCCCGAAGGACGATCCGAGGAAATGCATCCCTACGTCAGGTGTGACGCCGACGGCGTGCCGAGCATGGAGAGCGCGGAACTGGCTCGGATTCAACTCAGCTTCGACACCGTCAACGATCGGCAGCGCCAGCCCCACGCGACCGCCCACGCCATCGACAGCTGAACGAGCTTCGGCCACGGAAGCGGCTTGCACCACATACGTGCTCCGCTTGACCGCCCCCGCTGTAATGACGGCAAGACCGGGCGTCGCTAGCGAGATGACGACCGTGACTCCGACAGCGAGTCCGATCCGCCTGGCCATCCGGTGATCGGAGGTGGCCCGACTCCAGACGGACCGCCCGGTCGAACGATCCGGATCCTGGGCCTGACACCAAACTCCGCACTTATGCACGGATCCAGTTTCGTCAGCGTTTTTTCACATCAACAGGATGGTTTGTGACACTGGTCCAACGGAGGGTGTAAGAAGCCCTCCATCCGGACCACATCTTCATGACCTGACCTAACTAGTCAGATGACCTGGAACAGTAAAATCGGAACCAGAGGCCAGACCGCTAATCCTGTCCCTTGTGGAATGTCCCCGGCTATAAGTCTGCACCATGCAGAACCGATCCAGACACCCCCCAACCCCCATCGATCCGTCTTCAGCTTCCGAGCGCCCTGCCCAGGTTCCTCCTTTCAGATCTGAGACTTGGACCGGTCTTTTCTGTTCGGCTATGTAGACGACTTCCCATGCGATGAACTAGCGGCTCCCTGCTTCATCAGCGCTAACTCCTGCTCGAGCGCCCGTCGCCGTCTACGAGATCGAAGGGTAGCTATTCCGAATGCCATGACAACACCTGCAGCGGCCACGGTGCCTCCTGCAAGGTACAGAACGCTGATCCCGTGGTTCGTTTGGCGCTGCTTTCGGGAGCCGATCGGCAGGACCTTGGCTTGATCCGGGCTCAAATGTGCATCAGTAGTGACCGACGACAGCCGGTTCCCGAGGTTGGAAAGAGTTGCCGAGATGCGGTAGCAGCCGGGGGATAGGACGAGCGTCGCAAGCGACCACACGTAGGTAATCGTGGTGTGGGGTACGAAGGTATCGAGCTGACGTGTGATGGAAGCCAGGTTGGGACCACCGGTGCAGCGTCGGACGGCCGAAGATAACTCTGGCTTCGCCAACAAACCGCCGTTGTCGGTCATCGGGAGCTCGACGACCTGCCTTACTCCGTTCTGAGCGGCGAGCCTGGGTCTACCCAGCTGGATTGCCGTTGCTGCCGGACCGGGAACATGAATGACGACGGCCACCACCACGCGGGTGTCGACTGCCAGGGACACGCCTACCCCGAGGCCGGTGGATCCGCCTTGGTGCGCAGCGGTGGGATTCTGGGCCGCGATCCCGGCGACGTAATCGCCGGGATGGATCCGAGGTGGCACCGACACTTGGAATGTGACGCTTCGGGACTGATGAGCCTGAAGCGCAACCGAGTGCAGATCAAGGTGGACCCACGAACCTGCTGAAGTCGGCGCGTCTCCCAACCCGCTGTACGCCACCCCTGTCGCTGCGGAAGTAACGGCGTCGACAGGATAGACATCAAAGATCGCGCCCGTGGAGGAAGGATCCGAGAGCGCGACGGAGCCCATCCGAGACTGTCCAGGATTCAGGCTGAGCTCGAAGTAGCCATGAGGGCCAGGATCGTTCGGCACAAGCCCCGGGGCAGGAGGACTCTGACCACCCGTTGTCGCGCTCTGGGGGGCGGCAGTCACAGGCTGGGCACCCGCGACCAAGATGGCCAGCCCCAGCGTCAAACTGACGGCAACCAGTAGCCAACTCCTGATCACTCGGAGGTTCCACACGTCAATCCGCCTTCCTCGCCGTCCGCCCGGTTCAGGCAGATACACGATAGTGGCGCCATGAAGCGGGTATTCAGGTGATGCACCTCCTGCAATATCGTCTGGTTCGGTTGAAAGCCGACGCAGAGCGGGGCACCCCACCTCGTGGCGCCCCGCCCGCCTCTTTCGCCCTAACCTGTCACGGCCCAGTGACGATGCTGTACACCAAGGTGCCGCTATATGTCTTGGCCCAGGAGTTGTTGTCGGCCGTTATCGACACACCGGGCGCGGCCGTGTAATAGCCGGTTCCGCTTGCACCCTGGCCCAGTGCTGCAGAAAGAACCCTTACGGCACCGGCGCTGTTGACGGTTCCGACTGCGGAGCCAGCCGGGATGGTGGATCCGTTGTTCACGTATCCAGGCCCCGGGCTGGTCGTGTTGCTCGAGGACACCGCGGGGGCGGTCGCTGTGTCGACCGTCAGTGCACTGGCTGATTGGGTTCCCGCCAGAACTGTGTAGGTATCCCCCACCTTGTACGTACCGGAGCTGTCGAAAGTAATGGCCAGCCCCTCGTTCCCAACTGCAGTCGGCGTACCGTTGGTAGCCGATCCGGTGCCTGACGGGTCCGCAGCGGCCGTGGAGGTGTAGCTGAAGGCGGTTACCCCGCCGGTCGTGGCGGTAGTAACCTTCAGGGTGTACGACACACCGTCGGCAGTACCCGTGTAAGAGCCGGCAGCTGTGCTGGTCAGACTGGTGGACGTGGATCCATTATTCGAACCAGCTACCCACGTGCCGGTAAAGGTGAGAGGTGATATCGCAACGGTGCCATTCCACCCGCTTCCGGTTCCGGTGTCGTCCGCCCACTGAGCCGACGGCAAGGCACCGGTACTGCTTGAGCCTATCGCCGGCGTGAGGGCGCTCATGGTGCCCACGGAACCCACAGACAGCGAACCGCCGGTCACCGATGCTGAGGTAGTGCCAGTCGCCGCAAATGAGGAAGCGGGCCAAGCCGTCAACGCCCCGAAACCGGCAACCGACACAGCTACAATACCAACCAGTCCGCGACCGGTACGGCGCGGACGCCTGACTTCAGACGCCATCTTCAATACCACGTTCCTTCCTAACATCCCGGGGCGCCATTTCGTCCGCCGGGTTCTCTGCGTTGGCAGAGCCGCCTGTTACAGGAAGGAATATCGACGCCGAATAGGACAACTTGAGCGACTTCGGGCACAGACATCCCGCCGAGAGAACGCGGCGGTCAACCAGTTCGCTGCATCAAGCACGAGGCCCGTGTGGAGTGCGCAAGGATCCCAGCAGTGCCTGCAGGTCGTCCTCGCGGAAGCGAAGGTGGCCTCCGACAGTCCGGATGCTCGGCAGCTTGCCAGAAGCCGCCCAATTGAGGACCGTCCGTTCGGTGACGTCGAACATGGCGGCCACCTCGTTGCTGCGACGGAGGCGGCTTAAGGGTTGCGGTCGCAGGTTCATGGGTTGTGCTGTCTTGATCGATTCGGGCCTGATTCGCAGATGATCGTCCGCCCGCACCCACGGTCGGCCGTTCTTCTCTGAGGCCTGCTCCGCCAGGAGTTCCCGGGCGCGACGGGCCGCGTGCCGTAGAGCTTGGTCTTCCCGATGGCTGCGGGATCGAAGACAAGTGTCCAATAGGACCAGGACGGTGGTCCGGTTTCGCGGATCGTCACGGATGGCAACTCCAAAGGCCCATCTCAGGGAGTAGGGGAACCGGACCATGGAACTGTGCGGCACGACATCTTCGAGGTCGGGGATCTCGAGCGGCCCCCCGTGCGATGCGATCCGGGTGAGCAGATCGTGGGGCACCGGCGGCCGGGTCGATCCGCCCCCCCACTTGAGCTTCCAGGAGCCGTCCGACCATGGGTAGCCGAGGGCCACCGATGACACTCCGGCTGCCAGGTGGGTGAGGGTAAGCAGATCCTCGATCGCCTGGGCCGGGGAGCGACCCTGCCCGGTAATGGATATCTGGTCGGACCTTCGAAAGGCGGTAACTTCCGGCATGGCTGAATTGTCGGTGACGGGCAGCCATCCCTTAACTCTGCGCCACTGTCTGGAGGGACTCTCTTCCAGCCGAGCCCAGCTCAAGGGCGGGCGACCGCGAACAACCTTGTCAGACGCCGCCTAAGCAACGGTGTGTGGTTCGACGATCCAGCGGCCCTGTCGCCAGGTTTCCCATTGCCCGGAATCCGTGGTGGGCCGGCCGATGAGGTATCCCTGGGCGTGGTCCACACCCAGGTTCGTGATGGCTTGGAGTTCTTCCGGACGCTCGATTCCCTCTGCAGTTACAACAGCGCCGAGGTCGAGTGCCATGAGCATGAGAGCAGTGATGAAGGACCGGCGTGCCAGGTCTCGATCGATATCGATGATCAAAGATCGGTCAATCTTGATGATGTCCGGCCTCAGGTTGAGCACGTGGCTGAAAGAGGCGTAGCCGGCCCCTGTGTCATCGACGGCCAGACGCAGGCCTCGTGCTCTCAGTGGGCCGACTGCGGCGAGGATGTCCGAGTAGGAGCCGACCGCATTGTGCTCTGTAATCTCGATGATTACTCGGGAGAGCTGATCGTGAAGCCCGGCTAGAGTGACTGCAAATCGTGGATCGAGCACACAGTTCGGGGAAGCGTTAACCGACAGAGCGACCTCATCGGGGAGGACGGACAGCTGCCTCAACGCGAGTCGCAGAGTGAGCAGTTCCAGATCCACGCCGCGTCCGACCTCTTCGGCCATTGGGAAGACCGCTGCCGGCGAACTGCTATCGTGAAAGCGGGCGAGGGCTTCCACGGCGATGCACCGGTGGGTTGTCAGATCGATGATCGGCTGGAGGGCCATCGAGATCTCTTCGTTGTCGATGATTCGCTGGATGCGGCGGCTCGCGTCGACAAGCGCGGGGGTACGGTGCCCTGTGGCGATCATCCCACGGGAGCCGCGAAATCCAATGATTTCCCCGTGGGGCCCCCAGACCGGAACCGCTGTGCCCGCCATTACGACCTGGTGTCCGTCCGCATGCTGCCATGTCAGCTCGACGTCGTCCCATCCCCTGCCAACCTCGAGAGCCTTGGCCAGGACTGAGCGGACCCGTGGCACGTCCGTGGCGTCGATGAAGTCGAACATCGAGCGGCCCACCATCTCGGCCGGGGATCGTCCGAGTAGGCGCGCCACGGCTGGCCCGCAGGAGGTCATCACGAGCCGGCGATCTGATTCCCATGTCCACTCGCGACTGGTAGCGGCATAATCAGCGACCTGCGTGTCAGAATTAACCAACCAATCCTTCAGCCGGCGTATCCGGGACCTGGAGCGCCACAGGACCGCGACCAGCGACACGAGCCATACGAGAGCATCCCAAGCGGCGAACCCATGCCTCGCCGCTCGGTGGGCCCGGGATTCGAGACCCAGCCAGGGGGCGACGACGGCCAGGACGGTGGTGATGACGAACCCTGCGACCAGCACCGTGAGCAGCCGATCAACATCCCGCGAGGCGATCCGAGCCTGACGCCAGCCCATCGCCATCTCGGATCGGCTGCCCACGGCTCCATCTTGAGTTATTTCTCGCCTCTATGTCCAGTATCGCTGCATATAAGTTACTTCGCTCCGAAAATTCCTTTCAGCAACGGTCCTAGTAGTTCAAGGCTTGCTCGAGCTGGCTCCAACCTGGAGGGGGGTACCGCGACCCGGACGACCTTCCGCTCCTCGTCCGTCAGCCCGTAGACGAACCCATCGTCATGTGGCCCCTCCACCGCCCTGCTCCCGGAAAGCACTCCAGCTGCCAGCCACTTAGGAACCGAACACCCGCGAATAGCCTGGTGCAGGCCGCACGACGTCAGCTGCAGGGCCAGGTGGGTTCTGCTGTGGGGCTGAGACTTACGCGGCGGGTTGTCGAGCACGACGCGGTAGCCGAGGTGTTCGAGCTGGCTTACCAGGCGGCGGGCGTGGGCCTGGTGGTTCCGTTCGGACAGCCAGTCGGCTCCGAGGTCGCTATAGGGCTCGTCGCGTTGCAGCATGTAGTAGGCGGCGACCAAGATCGAGTGAGCGATGGCCACCTGAGTCTGGGCGACGCCTCACCGCTTGGCCAAACGGGTATAGCGGGAGGTCAGATAGTTCGGCTTGCGGGATCGGCCGACCGATGCGGCCGCCTCTACCAGCACCGATCGCAGCCCCTCGTTTCCGTGCCCGCTGCCAGCGGGGGTCCTCTTGCCGGCCGACTGGTTCAAGGCAGGGGCGAGCCCGGCCCACGAGGCCAGGTGGCCCGCGGGGAGGAACCGGTACATGTCCGCACCGGTCTCGGCCACGATGACCTGGGCGGTGTGTTCACCCACGCCGGGGATCGTGGTCAACAGGGCGATCTGGTGATCCCAGGGACGGCACGCCCAGGCCACGGACTCGTTGATCTCCGCCAAGGCGGCTCGACCATTTCGAGCCGTCGTAGGATGGAATGCGCCAGCCCGGCATGATCGGTGTCGAAGTGGCCGGTGAGAGCCTCGGCCAGGTCGGGGATCTCGCGGCGCATCTTCCCCTTGGCCAGATCGGCGAATGCCTCCGGGCTGCTTTCCCCGGCGATCATGGCATGAAGCATCGACCGGACCGATGCCGTGGTCAGACTGGACGCCACCGAGGACAGCTTGATTGAGGCGTCCTCGAGCAACTGGGCGATCCACTCGGCATCTTTGACGTCACTCTTGCGCCCCGGCACCGCCTTCATGTGCGAGGCGTTGAGCAGCCAGGTCTCCATCACCTCCTCCAGGCCGTAGAACACCGGCTTCCAATACGTGGAGGTGGACTCCATCGCAGCGATGCCCACCCCCTCGGGCACCAGCCAGTCCCGCATCACCTCCAGTGCCGGGCACCCGGACACAGACCGTGACCGACTCCTTGCCGATATCCAGATCGGCAACCCTGTCGAAGAGCACCTCCGTCAGACCCCCCTTTCGATGGGCCACGAAGTGATCCGGAAGGCTCCTCTGCCAGGACACAGACCCACCTGCCGGAAGCAACAATCCAACGGCACCCGAGAAACCCCGCGCCATACACCTCTACGGGCTCGAACCCGTACCAGTTTGAACCGACGTCTCCGCACCGCGCCCTCATTCTCAGCTACCAACGCGGCCACCAGGCCATTTGCTTTACACCTCTGGCACCAAGGTGCGGCCTGGCGGGCTAGCTGACGCGCCGGTGCCCATAAGGGTGGGCGCCCCAGGTGGGGCGACCGGGAGGAACAGAAGCGGTGATCTCGATCCGGCGGGTGAGTCTGGGAGGAGGGTTCCGGTACCTGATGGAGTCAGTCGCGGCCGGCGACCAGGGCTCCCGGCCCGCCGATGGGCTGGCCGCCTACTACACGGCGACCGGAACCCCACCGGGCCGGTTCCTCGGCACCGGGCTGGCCGACCTCGACGGCGACCGAGGAGTGGAGAAAGGGTCGGAGGTCTCGGAGGAGCACCTGCGGCGGATGCTCGGCGAGATGTGCGACCCGATCAGCGGAGACCCGGTGGGCCAAACGCCGATCCTGTCCGACAAGCGGGTGCCCGTGGCCGGCTTCGACCTGACCTTCAGCCCGACCAAGTCTGTTTCGGTGGCGTGGGCGCTAGCCGATCCGGAGGCCAAGGCGGTGATCTACGACTGCCACCGCCGAGCGATTGACTTCGTGCTCTCCTACGCCGAGCGGGAGGTGTTCCGGTCCCGCTCCGGCTCCCAGGGTGCCATCGAGGAGGACGTGTGTGGGGTGGTCGCAGCGGCCTTTACCCACTGGGATTCGCGTGCGGGGGATCCGCAGCTTCATGACCATGTGGTCGTGTGGAACCGGGCCCGCAGCACGTCGGACGGCCGGTGGCGGACCCTCGACAGCCGAGGCCTGTTCAAGGCGTCGGTCATGCTCTCCGAGCTGCACCAAGGTGTCCTGTCGGACCTGCTCACCGAGAAGCTCGGGGTCGGCTGGGAGGGCCGTACCCGGCGCCATTCCGACCACCGCCGCTGGGAAATCACCGGCGTACCCGAGACGCTCATGGCCGAGTTCTCTAAGCGCTCCGAGCAGGTTGAGCAGCGCACCGCCGAACTGGTGACCGCCTTCCGGACCGCGTACCGGCGGCGGCCGACGACGGTCGAGACCATGCGCCTCGCCCAGCAGGCCACGCTTGAGACCCGTCCAGCCAAGGCGCACCACAGCCTGGCTGACATGACGGCCGGATGGCGCACCCGGGCCGACTCTCATCTCGGTTCGGCTGAGCAGCAGAGGGCATGGGTGACCGGCCTTGCCGGCCGCAACGACCTGCCCCTCCTCCGGTCGGATGACTTGAGCGAGGCCATCCTGACCGACGCAGCTCGGGCGGCTCGCGAAGCGGTTTCTTCGCGTCGAGCCACCTTCACACGGCACAACGTCGTGGCGGAGGCGCTACGGATTCTCCACGGTGTCCGCTTCGCCTCGCCGGCCGAGCGCGTGGCCACCGCGGAGCGGATCACCGCTCTCGCACTCGACGGCTCCGTGCTACTCAACCCTCCAAACCCGGCCGCGACACCGGCCGAGTACTTGCGGGCCGATGGGACCTCCAGGCTCCATCCGAAGTCCCACAACATCTACACCACACAGAAGATTCTCGACGCCGAGGGCCGCCTCCTCGACGCCGGGCGGCGCATCGACGGCCCATGGGTATCACGCCAGACCGTAACCCAGATCGCGGATCGGAACCTGCCCGGCACCGACCGGCACCTGTCGGTCGACCAAGCCTTGGCGGTGGAACAGATAGCTACCTCCGGGCGGCCCCTCGACGTGCTGGTCGGCCCAGCCGGGACCGGCAAGTCGACCACCATGGCCGCCCTACGAGCCGCCTGGCAGGCCCAGCACGGACCAGGCAGCGTCATCGGGCTCGCCCCCTCCGCCGCAGCCGCCGAGGCCCTCGCCGACGAACTGCACACTGCCACGGAGAACACCGCCAAGTGGCTCACCGAATACAGACGGGTTCCCGAGCTCGTCGCCCGCCGCCAGCGCCTCGCCGCCACCCGGGCGGCTCACACCAGCACGGGACATGCCGCCCCACGGACGCTCCGCCAGCAGCTCGCCGATCTCGACGCCCAGATAGAGACTCGACGTCCGCATGCCGGTCAGCTGCTCATCGTGGACGAGGCCTCCTTGGCCGGCACCCTCGCTCTTGACGAGCTGGTAACCGCCGCCAACAGCGCCGGAGCGAAGGTTCTCTTGGTTGGCGATCCGGCCCAGCTGTCCGCGGTGGAAGCCGGCGGCGCCTTCTCTCTGGTAGCCAGTGACCGTGGAGATTCCGTTCCCCACCTGGAACAGGTCCGTCGGTTCACCAACGCCTGGGAAAAGGCCGCCAGCCTCGACCTGAGGCTCGGCCGAACCGAAGCCATCGACGCCTACCACAGCCACGGCCGAATCATCGGGGGGCACCGTGAGCAGCTCCTGGAAGCCCTCTACCAGGCGTGGAGGACCGACGTCGAGGCCAGCCGGTCCAGCCTCATGATCGCCAGCGACACCGCCACCGTGGCCGAGCTCAACCGCCGAGCACGAGCCGACCGCGTCAACACCGGCGAAGCCACCCGCGAGGGCGTCGATATCGCCTCCGGCCAGACAGCCGGCGTAGGAGACCAGGTCGTCAGCAGGCAAAACGACCGGCGCCTCACCACCCGCGGCGGCTGGGTCAAAAACGGCGACCGCTGGAACGTCACCACCATCCACCCGGACCACAGCATCACCGTCCGACGAATCGACGGCAGCGGCGAAGCCCGCCTCCCGGCCGACTACGTCTCCGACCATGTGGAACTCGCCTATGCGACCACCGCCCACCAAGCCCAAGGCCGCACCGTAGACACCTCCCACGCCCTCATCTCGTCATCTGCCACGCACGAAGTCCTCTACGTTTGCGCCACCCGAGGGCGATACGCCAACCGGCTCTACGTCGACACCAGCTTCGACCCTGACCCCGAAACCGGCCACCACATCACCTCGAGCGCCACCACGGCGCATCAGGCGCTCGCCAACGTCTTAGCCAACGAAGGAGCCGATCTCTCTGCACACGCGGTCATCCGACGTACGAGCGCTGAGGCCAAGCCTGGAATGCCGGTCGCCACCCTCCCACCCAACCACAATGATCCGTCGACGACACGCGCACCCACGGTCTCACCCGGTCTTTGACCAAGATCGGACCCGTCTTCACCGGACGGTGGTCGCTATCGGAAGCAGGCCGTCAAGGACGGGGACGTTCGCCAGGGGTCGCCTTACCGATAGACCGCGAAGACCTATTCAATGCTGCCCCATAACCTCGCCGACGAGTCTGAACAGACCGCTCACGGAGGACGGACGACGCTATGTGACGCTCCACTGCCCATGTAGGTGAGACGCTCGATCGGATCCGCCGGAAAGGTGCGCGACATGGACCACCAGAGAAACGCCGTCAACACCATCCGCCGTCTCCCCCAGGCGGTACCGAGGGCGGAGTTGCCGCCATCCACCGTGAGCGACTCGCTCTATCCATCCCATGAGCTCTCATGCCCCGCTGGGTCCGGCATCACCCCCGAAGAAACAAGCACTCCGGTATACGACAGCGGCGAGCGACCGACCAAGGTGCCCGACACGTTCACCGTCGAGGAGGCTGCCCGCCTGTTACGCGTGTCGGCCCGAACGATCCGGCGGAGAATCGCTCGCTACGAGGCCGGTGAGGGCTCCGCCTGGCCCACCCATGTAATCCGGATCGGGCGCATCATCCGGATCCCTGGATCAGAACTGAGGGCCGTCCTCCGCACCGGGCCCGCCGCCTAGCCTTCTCCTGTGGCTGGCCACCTATACCGGCTGCCCGGCGAGAAGGGCTGGAGAGTCCAGATCGACATCGGAGTCGACCCGGGCACGGGCCGGCGCGTGCGCGTGAAACTACCCGGACGGCGGAAGGCTCCGTTCCCCACCAAGCGGGAGGCCGAGCACGCAGCCGCCCAGGCCCTGCTTGAGCGAGCCGCCAGCGGGGGTGTGGCCGAAACCCGGTACGCCACCGTCAGCGAGTTCCTGCTCCAGAGATGGCTGCCTGCTCGCCGGGCCCGGGGACTGAAGCCGACCACCCTGTCCAGCTACGAGTGGATCATCCGCAAGCACATCATTCCGAATCTCGGCTCGCTGAAACTGAGGGACGTCAAGCCTCACCACGTGACGACGATGATCGTCTCCCTGGCCGCCGAGCCGGGAAGGGGAGGTCGGGCCCGCTCGGCCCGGACGTTGCAGTTGATCCGTCGGGTGCTGAGCATGGCGATGGCCGACGCGCTGCGGTGGGGCCTGCTCTACCGCAATCCGGTCACGGCGGCTGAGGCAGACCTCCCCCGGGCCGGGTCCGGCCGGCGGGTACCGACGGTGTGGACGCCGGAACAGCTCGGAAGGTTCCTCCATCACGTCGAGGGGGACCGGCTCTACGGGCTGTGGCTGCTGGCCGCCACCACCGGGATGCGCCGGGGCGAGCTGTGCGGCCTCGAGTGGTCCGACGTCGACTTCGAACGAGGACGGCTCACTGTCCGCCGTAACCGGGTCATGGTCGCAGGAAGAGCCCAGACCCACGCCCCCAAGACCGCCGCGGGTGAGCGGACCATCAGCCTCGACACGGCCACCTTGGGCGCCCTGCGGGCCAGGCGGGCCCAGGAGCAGGCCGACCAGTCGGTCTGCCCTCCGGGTCACTGGCGGGACAACGACTGCGTCTTCCGGGACACCCTCGGCCGGCCGATCTTCCCCGAGTCACTCTCGAAGCGGTTCCGGGCACTCGTGCACCAGGGCGGGCTCCCGCCCATCAGGCTCCACGACATCCGACACTCCTATGCCACCGCGGCCCTGCAAGCCGGTGCAAGCATCGAGACCCTCTCGGACCGCCTCGGCCACAGCACCAGCGCAGTGACCCGGGCCATCTACCTCCACCCAGTCGAGGAGCTGGATCGCCAGATGGCAGACTCCATGGCCGAATTGATCCTCGGCCGGCCGCTCAGAACCGAGCGGCACCCCTCGGGACGATCAGGGCAGCCATAGCGTTCGCGAAGCGACGTCGCTCCGCGTCGGTGACCGGCTGGTGCACGATCAGGCCGAGCACGCCGGCCACCGCGAACGTCGAGGCCTTGAATCCGAGCCGGTGCGAGGCCAGCACCCCAGCGCGTCGCCATCGGCCTGGATCTTCGACCGCCTCCATAGGTATGCGCAGCTCGCGGGCGCCGGTCACCCTCAACTCGCGCTCGATGGCGTCGGCCAGCCGGCTGGTGCGCTCCCGCTCGACGCTCACCACCTCGCCCATCGACCGTAACTCCTACTGGCACGGAACCGGCACGGACGAAAACCTGCCCGGATGGTCCCGACCACGAACTACCTGGTCAGGACCGGCGCGCTCGGAGGGACTCGAACCCCCAACCTTCTGATCCGTAGTCAGATGCTCTATCCATTGGGCTACGAGCGCTGGGTTGTCCGGATGAGTGTAGTCGAGGGCTCCCGGCCAGCCGAGCCGGGCCCGAGCGACGGGTCAGCGACATTCCATGTCCATCCGGAGCCGGCCGGGCTGCGGAGCCTGCCCCATGGTCTTGGCCGGCTCACCCCGCAGTCCGGCGGCGGCCCCTACGGGGCCGGGCTGTCGACCGGGCCTCTGCTCTATGGCATGTGCAGCGGCCCGGTCAGTCGCCCCCCGCCCCGGCTGCCGTGAGGACTCCCCCCAGAACCTCCACGGCACGCTCCACCGTCTCGGACACCTCGACTATGCGGTCGAACCCGGTGGTGTTGAGCACCCTGGCGATCAGCGGCCTGGGGGCGGCCACCGCCACCTCGCCGCCGAGCTGGCGCAGCCTGCGGATGCCCCCGATCAGGGCCCCGAGACCGGCCGAGTCCAGGAACGACACCCCGGACAGGTCCACCACCAGCGACGCCCCGGACGGCACCGCGGCCACCGCTTCCCGGAACGAGCTGACCGAGAAGGCGTCGATGGCGCCCACCGGCCGGCACACCACGCATCTGTCCTCTACGGCCCACTCCATGCTCAGCGGACCTGACGACGAGCGGCTGGCCCGGTCCAGCGTGCTGGCCGGGGACGCAGGCTGCGCTTTCGCGGAGCGGACGAAGGGAAGCGTCATGCGTCGATCATCCCTGGCCACCCTCGCGGACCGGTTACCCGCGGTTGACGATCCGGTGACAAACGGCCGGCGGTGCGCAACGGGAGGGGGGCGGCGTCAGCGCAGCAACCGGGCCACTGCGCCGGGCGCGTCTGCGGCCCGGTCCAGGAACTCCACCCTCCCGCCGCCGGCGGCGGCCAGCCGGGTGCAGGCCTCCCGGGCGTCGGGTTCCTCGGACGAGAGGGCCAGCACGTGGATCCGGCTGCGGGCGCCGGCCGCCGCCGCGGCCACCTGCACCGGGTCATCGCCCTCGTTGGCCATCCCGTCGGTCAGTACCACCACGTCGCGGTGCAGGGCCCTGGTCAGCCCGGCCTGGACCAGCGCCGCCCGCAGGCCCCCGGCCAGGTCGGTGGTGTCACCGCCGCGCAGCGCCAGCAGCCGGTCGATCACCACGCCGGGCGGGGCGGCCTCGGTCACCGGGCGCAGGACCACGGCCCGGGACCAGAACGCCACCACCCCCAGCTCGTCGTCGGGGCCGCTGCGGGCGACCAGGGCGGCGGCGGTGACCACCGCCGTGGTGAGGGGCAGCCCGGTGACCGAGCCGGACGCGTCGACCAGGAGGATCACCGCCCGGCCCGGCCGCCGCCACCCCCGCCAGCGCAGGTCCCCGACCCGCAGATGAGGCGACTCGGCCAGCCGGTCCAGGGTGGCGTCGAGATCCAGGTCCACTCCCTCCCCCGGGACCGGGCCGAGGCGCACGCTGCCGCCCGGCACCGCCGGCCCGGATGTGCGTGCGGCCGGCACGACCAGCCGGGCGGCCAGCTGCCGGGCCCGGTCCCTCAGCTTCGGATCGGTGGCCCGGGACAGGTCGACGAGCAGTGAGGTCCCCTCCTCCAGGTCCCGGTCGAGGGCCCCGGCCAGGGCCTCCTCGTCCAGCGAGCCGACCTCGGGGGACACCTGTTCGAGCTGCGGGTGGCGGCGCTGCAGCTCGGCCCGGCTGATGGTCCGGCGGTTCTGTTCGCGGAGCAAGCGCTCCACCTCGGCCGGATCGGTCAGCGGCGGCTGGGAGCGGTCCGGTCCGCCGGGAGCGGGGCCGGACCGGGGGCTTTTCCCTCGCTCTCCGGCGGCCCGGCCCGCTCGTCGTCGGGCGTGTCGGCGGCCCGGGTCCAGATCTCCTCGATGATGCTCTCCGGGGTGCGGGCCGACCCCTCCCGCACGGTCACCCGGCCGGAGAGGGCGGTGACCGCGGCGTCGATCTCGGTGGCCGCCCAGCGGGGATCGGCCGGCTGGCCGGGCGGAGGCGGGGAGACATGGCGGAGGGCGGCCAGCTCCCCGGCCACCGCCACCACGTCGATGGCGCCGCGCACCGAGGACCCGATCCGCAGGTCCGGGTGATCGCGGCTGAGCCGCACGGCACGGACCGCCCGGCGCACCAGCGGGGCCGGGCCGGGGGCCATACGGGCGACGATGTCGCGCTCTTCGGCCTCGCTCTGGTAGCCGATGCCGACCCGGCAGGTCCGGTCGTACAGGGCCGGGGTGATCCGGCCCGTGCCGACCGCGTCGTAGGGGTTCATGGCCGCCACCAGTCGGAAGGTGGGGTTGGCCACCACCTCGCCGAAACGCGGCACCTGGGTGCGCCGCTCGGACAGCACCCCGAGCAGGACGTTGAGGGTCTCCTCCGGAACCCGGTTGAGCTCCTCGACGTAGAAGACCGAGCCGGTGGTCATGGCCTCCAGCAGCGGGCCCGGTTCGAAGACGTCGCTGCGGTACCCCTCGCTCAGCACCCGGGACGGGTCGTGGTGGCCGATCAGGCGGGCCGGGCTGAGCTCGGCGTTGCCCTCCACCAGCACCAGCCCCACCCCGGCCCCGGCGGCCAGGGCCCGCAGCAGCGTGGTCTTACCGGTACCGGGCGGGCCCTCGAGCAGGACGCTGCGCCCGGAGGCCAGGGCGGCGGCCACCACCTCGATGTCACGCTGGCGGCCCACCAGCGCGTCCCGAGCGGCCGCCACCATGGCGGCCGCCGGGAGCGCACCGGTCAGCGGGGCGGCGTGGATCAATCGAACAGGATCACGCCGCGGATGTTCTTGCCGGCGTGCATGTCCTCGTACCCCTTGGCCACCTCGTCGAGGCCGTAGGTCGTGGTCACCAGCTCGTCCAGCTTCAACCTGCCGTCCCGGTACATCTGGGCCTGGCGCAGGATGTCCGAGCTCGGGGACGACTGCCCGAAAAGGGAGCCCTGGATCCGCTTCTGGAACAGGGTCAGCTCACCCAGGGGGATGGGGATCCCCACCTCGGTGATGTCACCGAGGCCGGTGACCACCACGGTCCCGGCCTTGCGGATCGACGAGAACGCCTGGCCCACGTGCTCGCCCTTGACCACTCCGATGGTGACGATGGCGGAGTCCGCCCCCTGACCGTTGGTGACCGACTTGGCGAAGGCGTCCGCCTCGGCGATGTCGGCGAAGGCGTGGGTGGCGCCGAGCTGCAGAGCCTTCTCCCGCTTCAACTCCACCGGGTCGACGGCGATGACGTTGGTCGCCCCGGCGTGGGCGGCGCCCTGCACGGCGTTGATCCCGATGCCGCCGACGCCCATGATGATCACCGTGTCCCCCGGGCGAACCTGGGCCGAGTTGACAGCCGAGCCCCAGCCGGTGCCCACGCCGCAGCCCAGCAGGCACACCTTGTCGAGCGGAAGGTCCTTGTCCACCTTGACGGCCGAGGCCAGGCTCACGACGGTGTGCTCGGCGAAGGTCGAGATGCCGCACATCTGGCCCACGTCGGCACCGTCGAGGGTGTGCATCCGGTAGCTGGTGGGATCCTCCGGACGGGCCCCGGTGAGCAGCCCGGCGCCCAGGTCGCACAGGTTCTGCATGCCCGACGCGCACCACCGGCACCGGCCGCAGCCGGGCAGGAAGGAGAACACCACGTGGTCGCCGACCTCGAAGCCTCCGGTGTTCGGCCCCACCTTCTCCACCACCCCGGCCCCCTCGTGGCCCCCGCAGAACGGGTACACCGCCACCGGTATGTCCCCCGTGGCCAGATGGTCGTCGGAATGGCACAACCCCGACGCCACCATCTTCACCTGGATCTCCCCCTGACGGGGGTCGTCGAGCTCCAGGTCCACGACCTCGAAAGTCCCGGGTGCCTTCTTGATGACTGCGCCACGTGTACGCATGGTTCTCCCCCTGCTGGATGGATGGTTCCGGCTCACCGCACACCGACGAGCACGGCCGTGTCGACCGTGTGAGGTGAGGGTTGGCGGCGATGCTACGCGGGTTTACGCGGTTAAGCGAGACCGTCGAGCGACAGAGCCGCGCCCCTCCGCGCCACACCGGCCTACTCCGCCGGGGCGGGCACGCTCGGCGTTGACCGGCCGACACTTTCGCTTGAGCCGGCCACCCGGACGGAGTCGAATGCGACGACGGCCCCGGACGGCGCCGTCCCCGGCCGGGTCGGCCGAGGGGTCGCCGAGGGGACAACACCACAGGGGAGGAAGCCATGGCCGTCACCGCCGGGAGTCTCGAGTCGTTCCGGGGCAGGTTCGCCGGCCGGGTGGTCACCGCCGCCGACACCGACTACGACGCGGTGCGCGCCGAGTGCGTCTGGAACGGGGACATCGACCGCCGACCGTGGGTGATCGCCCGGGCCACGTCACCGGCGGACGTGGCCGAGGCCGTGCGTTTCGCCCGCTCGGAGGGCCGGGTGATCGCCGTGCGCGGCGGGGGCCACGGCTTCGCCGGGGCCTGCATCGCCGACGACGCGGTGATGATCGACCTGGGTCCCCTGGACCGGGTGGACGTCGACCCCGGGGGGCGCCGGGCGACCTGCGGTGGCGGGGCGCGCTGGTCCCAGGTCGACTCGGCCACCCAGGAACACGCCCTGGGCGTCCCGGGCGGGTTCATCAGCCACACCGGAATCGGCGGCCTGACCCTGGGCGGAGGCATGGGGTGGATGACCCGGCGGGCCGGGTTGAGCTGCGACAACCTCACGTCGGCCGAGGTGGTCACCGCCGACTCCCGGGTCCTCACCGCCTCCCGGCAGGAGTACCCGGACCTGTTCTGGGCCATCCGGGGCGGGGGCGGCAACTTCGGGGTGGTCACCTCGTTCGAGTTCTCGCTCCACCCCACCGGCCCGATGGTGCAGCTGGCCCTCAGCTTCTGGGATCTCGATCACGGGCCGGACGCCTTCCGGGCCGCCCGGGACCTGGTCCCGTCGCTGGACGAAGGCCTGGGCATCTTCCTGGCCGCCCTCAACGCCCCGCCCGCCCCATTCGTGCCGGACAGCTTCCAGGGCGTGGCCGGCTATGCCGTCCTGGTGGCGGACTTCGATCCCGACGGGGCCGGGGCCCGGGCGGCCGCCGACCTGCGGGCGGCGCAGCCGCCGCAGTTCGTCTTCGACACCCCCATCCCCTACACCCACCTGCAGCAGATGTTCGACGAGAGCGCCCCGTGGCAGTGCCGTGGATACGAGAAGGCCCTGTACCTGGAGGAGCTGACGGATCCGGTCATCGAGGTGATCGCCCGGCACTTCCCGAGGAAATCGTCCCCCATGTCGTTCATGCCGACGTTCGTCCTCGGCGGGGACTTCGCCCGCCACAGCGAGGAGGAAACCGCCTTCGGCGGGGGCCGGGACACCCGCTACGTGCTCAATATCGCGGCGGTGGCCCCCACCGCCGACCTGCTCGACGCCGACCGGCAGTGGGTGAGGGACTTCTGGTCCGACCTGACCGCCCGCACCGGGACCGTCGCCAGCTACGTCAACTTCATGAGCGAGTTCGAGGACGACCGGCTGCGGGCCACCTACGGTGCCGCCAAGTACGAGCGGCTGGCCGGGGTCAAGGCCACCTACGACCCCGACAACGTCTTCCGCCTGAACCCCAACATCCGGCCCGCGACGCTCTGACACCTAGAGCGCCACAACGGGGCCACGCCGGGTGGGGCCCCGGTGCTCCCGGCGGTGTCGACTGTCCGGTCTGGGTAATCTTGGAGACGATGAGGTTGACGACCGGTCGACGATGCCATCCGGTCAGCACCGCGGTCAGGGCGGACCCGCCCCTCCCGTCGTAGTCCGAGCCTCCGTTGGAATCCTCGGCCGAGCTGACCCTGGGGTCCGGGCCCGACGCCGTGCCCCGGGCCCGGCGGTTCGTGAGGTCCTCCCTGTCGGAGTGGCCGGCGGAGCTGGCCGCCGACGCCGAGCTGGTGGTCAGCGAACTGGTCACCAACGCCGCGCTGCACGGACAGCCGCCGGTGGCCCTGAGGCTGGCCGTGGGCGACCGGGTACGCATCGAGGTGTCCGACGCCGGCCGCAGCGCCCCCATCCTGCTGCAGCAGAACACCGGAGCCATGACCGGCCGTGGCCTGGCCATGATCGCCGCCCTGGCCGAGGGGTGGGGCGTGGAGGCCGGGCCGGAGGGCGGCAAGACGGTGTGGGCGGAGCTGGCGGTCGGCGGGTCGCCGGCTGTCCGGCCCGAACAGGCGACCGCCGACATCGACGCCCTGCTGCGTTCGTTCCCCGACATCGACGATCCCGGGCACGGCCCCCTCTACACCGTGCGGCTGGGGGCGGTGGACACGGAGATGCTGGTCGCCGCCAAGGCCCACATCGACAACGTGGTGCGGGAGCTGATCCTGGTCCGCGAGGGCCAGGCGACCGGCGGGGCGGCGATGGCGCCGGAGATGGCCCGGCTGGTCGAGACCGTCACCGACGACTTCGCCGAGGCCCGGGCGGCCATCAAGCGGCAGGCGGCGGCCGCCGCCGCCCGGGGCGACGACTGGACCCACCTGGAGCTGCGCCTGCCCCTGTCGGCCGCGGCGGCCGGGGAGCGCTACCTGGCGGCGCTGGACCAGGCCGACCGCTACGCCCGCTCGGCCCGGCTGCTCAGCCTGGCCCCACCCCACCTGCACACGGTGTTCCGGCGGTGGTACGTCAGCTCCCTGGTCGAGCAGCTGCGGGCCCGGGCCCGGGGGGAGGACCCTCCCCCGGCCCGCCCCTTCCGCGATGTGGTCGGCGCCGAGATGGAACGGATCCCGGAGCTGCACCGGGAGGCGTCGCGTCTGGAGCTGCTGCAGAGGGTCAACGTCGAGCTGGCCGGCGCCTCCAGCCCCCAGGAGATGGCGGCGCTGGTCGCCGACCGGGCCATGGAATTCCCCGGCGTGGCCAGCATCCGGGTTTACCTGCTCAGCGGGGAGGGCACGCTGCGGTCGGTGGCGTGGCGGGGGGCGTCCACCCCCGGGCCGGACCGCTACGACGAGATCGCCCTCGACGCCGACCTGCCGGGCGCCGTCGTGGTGCGCTCCGGAGAGCCCCTGCTGATGCACTCGCTGGACGAGATCTGCGCCCGGTTCCCGGACCTGACCGGCTACTACGCCGGTGAGCGGGCCCTGCACCAGATACCGCTGGCGGCCGGGCAGCAGAGGTTCGGGCTGGTGGCCTTCTCCTTCGTGGGAGGGCACATGCCCGAGGACTCCCAGGTCCTCTTCGCCCGGTCACTGGCCGGGGCCCTGTCGCAGGCCTTGGAGCGCTCCCGCCTGGCCACCAGCGACGAGGAGGCCCGCCAGGCGCTGGCGTTCCTCACCGACGCCACCCAGATCATGGTGACGGCCCGGGACCCCACCGAGGTCCTGGAGCGGCTGGTCCAGCACGCCGTGCCCCGCCTGGGCGACTGGTGTGCCGTCTACCTGGCCGACGGTGCGGTGCTGCGCCGGGTGGCCATGGCCATCGAGGGCTACCCGGAGCAGGCCGACCTGCTGAAGTCCACACCCCCGCTCAGCCTGGACGTGGACGTGCCGCACACCAGGGCGTACCGGACAGGCGAGGTGCAGCTGATCGACCACGGGGTGGGGCGCCTGCTCCAGTACCTGTACCAGGGCCTGGATTTCGCCGCTCTGGGCGGGGACCCCGACAGCGGTACCGGACTGTGCGTGCCGATCACCCTGCGGGGCGAGCTCATCGGGGTCATCGGGCTGACCTTCCTCGGCTCCGGCCGGCGGCTGACCCCCCGGGTGGTCGAAACCCTGTCCGGGTTGGGCACCCGGGCGGCCATCGCCCTCGACCTGGCCCAGAGCTGGAAGGCCCAGCACCAGATGGTGCAGTCCCTGGTGGAGGCCCTGCTGCCGAGCCAGCCGCCCCGCACCCCGGGGGTGGAGTTCGCCGCCCGCTACCTCCCGGCCGGCGGCGACGTGGCCGGCGACTGGTGGGAGGCCGAGCTGGTCCCCGACGGCACGGTGCTGATCGGTCTGGGTGACGCCGCCGGCCACGGCATGGACGCCGTGTCCCACATGTGCGAGCTGCGCCACGGCGCCCGGGCGCTGGCGGCCGTCGAGCCCAGCCCGGCCGCCCTGCTGGCCGACCTCAACCGGCGGCTGGGCGGGCCCGACGGCGGCTTCGCCACCGCCCTGTACGCCCGGCTGCAGCCGGCCACCGGGGAGCTGCGCTGGGCCAGCGCCGGCCACCTCCCGCCCCTGCTGTGCCGACCGGACGGGACGGTCACCGCCCTCGACCACCGGGGCGGAGCCCCGCTCGGCACGCCGGCGGCGGCCGGGACGGACCAGATCCTCACCCTGAACCCGGGTGACACCCTGGTCCTCTACAGCGACGGGGTCATCGAGCGCCGCCAGGCCAGCCTGGACGACGGCATCCGCCACCTGATGGCGACGGTGGCCGACCACTGCGCCGGTCCCCTCGACGGGTTGGCCGACACGATCATGACCGAGCACTGCCAGGGGCCGGTGGACGACTGCTGCCTGCTCCTGGTCCGCTACACCGGTACCGGCGGGGACCGGTAGCCGACCGGCGGAGGGCCGGGGGAGGCGTCCCGAGCACCGGCCGGCGGGAGACGGGACCTTGTTCCGCCGGCCGGGCTCGAGAACGGTGGGCGTCCGAGGGTGTTGTGACCACGTGCGCCGTTCGACATCGAAGCTACCCGGGGGTGGTTTCAGTCCTGTCGCAGGAAGGTCGCAAACAGGTCGCGCCATCCGCCGGCGGCCGGCGGCGGCCGCTCGACCGGCCGGTCCGGGGTCTCCGGTTCAGTCGCCGCGGAGGCGTCCGCCGCCCAGCACGGCCACCGCCAGCACCCCCAGGACGCCGGCCGTGGCCACCTCGTAGGGCAACCGGTGGGGGGCCTCGTTCTGGATCCGCTGGTGGAATCGCCTGACCGGGCCCGGGAAGGGGTTCCACCCGAAGAAGTGGAGCAACGGCTTGTCGGCGTCGACCACGGCCCCGCCGATCATGGCCGCGGCGACGGCCCGCCGGCTCTCCTTCGACGACAGGCCGGCGGCGACCGCCAGGGCGGCCAGCCCGCAGCACCCGTCGCAGCGGGCCACCCGCATGAACTCCTCGTCCATGGCCACCCCGGCCGACCCCCAGTGGGGGCAGGCGTCCATGGCGAAATGGGAGACCACGCCCGCCGCAAACGCCCCCAGGGGGTGGCGGCCGAGCGCCCGCCCGATGAGCGCCCCGGCGAGAACATGGCTGGTCACGAGCACCGTTGGATCCTGACACGCGGCGGCGGTCTGCGAGACTGCAGCCATGTCTGTTCTCGTCACCGGCGGAGCCGGCTACATCGGGTCGCACACCGTCCGCCAGCTGCGCCTGCGGGGCGAGCAGGTGGTGGTCCTGGACAGCATGGAGTTCGGGCACCGCGACGCCATCGGCGACACACCCCTGGTGATCGGTGACATCGCCGACGCCGAACTGGTGACCGAGACCGTCTCTCAACACCGGGTTGACGCCATCGTCCACTTCGCCGCCTACAAGGCGGCCGGCGAGTCGTTCGAGGACCCGGGCCGCTACTTCCAGAACAATGTCGGCGGCACCGCCCGCCTGCTGGAGGCGGCCCACCGGGCCGGGGTGGCCCGCGTGGTGTTCTCCTCCTCCTGCGCCGTGTACGGCACCCCCGAGCAGGCCCCCGTCGGCGAGGACGCCCCCATCCGGCCGGAGAGCCCCTACGGCGAGAGCAAGGCCCTGGTGGAGAGGATGCTGCACTGGTACGGCGTGTGCCACGGGATGACGTCGGTGAGCCTGCGCTACTTCAACGCCGCCGGGGCGGCCATGGACGGGTCCATCGGCGAGGACTGGACCTACTCGCTCAACCTGGTGCCGGTGGCCATGAAGGCGCTGCTCGGGGAGGCCCCGGCGCTCAAGGTGTTCGGGACCGACTACCCCACTCCCGACGGCACCGCCATCCGGGACTACATCCACGTCGACGACCTGGCCGACGCCCACCTGAGGGCGCTGGACTACCTGGCCGCCGGGGGCGCCACCGCCGCCATCAACCTGGGTACCGGTACCGGATCGTCGGTCCGGGAGGTCCTGGCCGCAGCCGAACGGGCCGCCGGGCGGCCGGTCCCCGCCGAGGACGCCCCGCGCCGGCCCGGAGACCCGGTGGCCCTGTGGGCGGACAACCGGAGGGCCTCCCAGCTGCTCGGCTGGAACGCCCGCTACAGCCTCGACGACATCGTCGCATCGGCCTGGAAATGGCACTCCGGGCCCGGGATGCGACCGCCCGGAGATCCGCTTCCTCCCGGCCCTCGGGATTAGGAAGACCCGTTGTACCCGCACCTTTTGGCAGGCTAACGTCGGGTCTTCGACTGAGCCACGGGCGGAGACCCGGCGGTGTCACGAGGCATCGCGGGGAACCAAGGGAGGTCCTGCAGAATGACGATGGTTGAGGCGCGTCCCGTCACTGACGGTGCGGTGGTGACGGCGGCCCGGACCAGGACCGCGACGGTCCGGCGCAGGCAGGTGATGCTGGGGCTGGCCGCCCTGGACGCCGGGGCCGGGCTGGCCGCGTTGGGATCCGACTCGCCCGTCGCCTATGCCGCCCTGGCGGCGCTCCTCGCCCTGTCGATCTCCTACGGGATGCTGCTGCGCCGGTCCCGGCGGATGGCCGCCGAGCGCGAGTTCAACCGCATGATCGACCCGACGGCCAAGTTCCTCGAGGACCTGGCCGACCTGTCGGTGCTGCCGGAGTCCGGGTTCGGCCCCCAGCCGGCCGAGACGGTGGCCGCCCTGGACACCGTGCCGGCGTGGCGCCAGGGCCTGGCCCTGGCCCACTTCGTGGGTTCCTGCGTGGCCGGTTGGGCGCTGGCTCCGCTGGTGTTCGCCCTGACCATCCTGGCCGGCAGGACGCCCAAGGACAGCACCGGTCAGCGCTGGCTGGCCAACCTGCAGGCCGCCCAGGAGCAGCTCAAGGAGCGCTCGGTACGGACCCTGGTGGTCTCGGCCGCCACCACCGCCAGCGTCACCGGCGTGGGCACGGTCGCCGTGCTGGGCGGTGCGGGGGTGGCCTCCGCCACTCCGATCACGGCCAGCGCCGCCATCGGGGCCCCGGCGGCCGCCGGCGTCGCCGCCCCGGCCGCGGTCGGCACCGGTCTGAGTGCGTCGGCGTCGGCCACCGCCTACCGGGTGACGGCGGGCGACACCCTGTCCTCCATCGCCGCCCGGTTCGGCACCAGCTACGAGGTGCTGGCCTCCGCCAACCACATCGTGGACCCCAACCTGATCTACGCCGGGCAGGTGCTGTCCATCCCCGGGGCCGGCGCCCGCGCCTACACCGGCGGCTCCAGCTCCGGTTACGGCGGCACCGCCGGGGGCGGCACCTATACCGTCCGGGCCGGCGACACCCTGTCCTCCATCGCCGCCCGGTTCGGCACCAGCTTCGAGACGCTGGCGTCGGTCAACGGCATCTCCAACCCGAACTTCATCGAGGTGGGCCAGGTGCTGCGCCTGGGCGGGTCGGCGGCGCCCCGCCCGGCCTCCGGCGGGGGGACGGCCCTGGCCGACGCTCCGATCGCTCATCCGGCCCCCGTGGTGCGGCCGGCCACCGGCGGCCAGGAGGCCGTCCGGGTGGCGGAGGCCCAGATCGGCAAGCCCTACGTGTGGGCCGGGGCCGGGCCCAACGGGTTCGACTGTTCCGGGCTGGTCATGTACGCGTGGGCCGCCGCCGGGGTGTCCCTGCCCCACTACACGGTGTCGCAGTACGAGCAGACCACCCGCATCTCCGAGGCCCAGCTGCAGCCCGGCGACCTGGTGTTCTACGACACCGGCGACGGCGCCCAGCCCGGTCACGTGACCCTCTACATCGGCAACGGCCAGGTCATCACCGCCGACCATCCCGGTACCGACATCAAGGTCGTACCCCTGACCTGGGACGGCACCCCGATGGGCTTCGGCCGGGTGGGCTGACCGGCCGCCACCAGTCGTTCACAGGGCGGCGCGGGCGAGCCCGGCCGAGCCCGCTGCCGCTGATGCCGGGCCGACCGCTCACGTGGCCCGGCACCGCCGGGCGCCCGTCGGAGGGCGCGTCCCCGCCCGGGCGGCGGTCGGTGAGCCCGGCCCGGCCGGGCATGGAAGCCAGAGACTGACGGGGCCGGGAGGCGGGGAGCGGGCGGCGGGACGCGGCGGCCCCGCCCCCGGCGCCTTCTACGTGTGGGACCGGCCGCTAGGCCTGGCGGCCGTAGTCGTCCTCCAGGCGGGTGATGTCGTCCTCGCCGAAGTAGGTGCCGTGCTGCACCTCCACGAACACCAACGGCTGGTCCGCCGGGTTGCACATCCGGTGGGCGGTGCCGGCCGGGATGTCCACCGCCTGGCCGGGCCCGACCGGCCGCTCCTCCCCGTCGAGCACCACCAGCCCGGAGCCGGCCACCACGAACCAGTGCTCGGAACGGTGCTGGTGCTTCTGGTAGCTGAGCCGGCTGTCGGGCAGCACGGTGATGCGCTTCACCTTGTGGCCGGGGAGGTCGTCGAGCACGACGTAGCTCCCCCACGGGCGGGTATCGGTCTCTCCGGTCGGCACCGGACCAGTCTGCCAGCCCGGCCCGCGCCGGTCGGGACAGCCCGGCCCGCGCCGATCGGGGCAGCCGGCCGGCACCCGCGCCGGTCGGGACAGCCCGGCCCGCGCCGGTCGGGACAGCCGGGCCGCGCCGGTCGGGGCAGCCGGCCGGCACCCCCGGCGGGGGGGGCGTCAGCCGCCCGGCTTGGGCGGGACGGTCGTGGAGGTGGTGGTAGTGGTGGGCGGAGGGGGGGCCGGCATGGAGAAGTTCACCGTCGAGGTGACCGGCGGGGTGGATGAACCGGCGGCCGGCGTGACGCTCACGGTGAGCGTGACGGTGGGCCCCTGCGGCGGGTTGAGCGGTCCCAGACCGGAGATGGTGTAGGCCTGCCCGGGCTGCAGGTTGACGAAGTCCCGCACCGAGGAGGTGCCCCGGCCGGCCGGGCTGATGGCGGCGGTCACGGTCAGGTTGCTCTCCGGCTGGTTGCCGGTGTCGGCCACCACGATGGTGACGGTTACGGCCGACGAGTCGGGCAGCACCTGGACCGCCCCGTTGGTGGACACCGGGCTGGGTTTCAGGCTGACAGCCAGCACCTTGACCTGGTGCACCGGGCTGGTCACCACCGCCGACTGCAGGCTGGACAGGAACACCTGGGCCGCCTGGGGGGTGTAGGGGTTGAGATCGGTCGCCCAGGTGGACGCCGGCATGTGGATGCCCAGGCTGGGCGGGATGGAGCCCACGAACAGCGAATAGGCCGAGTCCCCCACCTGGATGTCGCTGCCCGCTTTGGCGATGACCGGCACCTGGCTGGCGGGGGGCGCCCCGACCGGGGGGGCGGTGGTGGGGGTGGTGGTCGTCGAGCCGGCCCGACCCCCGGCGGCCGTCGTGGAGGTGGTGGGGGCGGGCGGGGAGGCCCCCGACGGCGGCGAGGACGGTCCGGCTGCGGCGGCCGAGCCCAGCGTGGCCACCAGGGCCTTCTGCAGGTTGGCCGCCGCCTCGCTGCGGGCCAGGAGGGCGGCCTCCAGCAGCCCGGCCGGGCCCAGCAGGGAGTCCGGGGGCCGCAGCTTGACGACCGTCTGGTAGTTCTGGGCCGCCTCGGACGCCACCGAGTTGATGGTGGACGCCAGGGCGGGGGCCGGGGTCTTGAGCCCGTTGGCCCAGATCCCGGCTACGGCCTGCCCCTCCTCGGTGGAGCGGGAGATCACCGGCAGGACGCGGTCCACCCACGTACCGGCTGCCAGCTGCTGCCTGGGGGCCGGGGAGCGGGATTTCAGGGACGCGTCGATGAGCAGTATCAACAAGGTGAGAGCCACTCCGACCGCGAGCCACCGTAACCCTGCTGCACCGCGCCGAGCGTTGCGGCTGGCCAGCGCCATAGCGCCCATACGATAGTCACCATGCGCTACCGCCAATTAGGTCACTCCGGGCTTTCCGTCTCCGTCGTGGGGCTGGGCTGCAACAACTTCGGGGGCTCCTTCGGCGGCAAGCTCGACCTCGAAGGCACCCGGGCGGTGGTGCGCACCGCCATCGACTGCGGCATCAACCTGCTCGACACCGCCAACACCTACGGTGACCGGGGCGGCAGCGAGACCCTGCTCGGCCAGGTCCTGGAGGGTCACCGGGACGAGGTGGTGCTGGCCACCAAGTTCGGCTCCGACATGGGCGAGGGCCCCGGGGCGGCCCGGGCCAGCCGGTGGTACATCCGCCGGGCGGTGGAGGACAGCCTGCGCCGGCTGCGCACCGACCGCATCGACCTGTACCAGCTGCACCGCCCCGACGGCGTCACCCCCGTCGAGGAGACCCTGGCCGCCCTCGACGACCTGGTCCGGGAAGGCAAGGTGCTCTACATCGGATCCTCCAACCTGGCGGCGTGGCAGGTGACCGAGGCGGACTGGGTGGCCCGCACCGCCGGGCGGACCCGTTTCGTGTCCGCCCAGAACCACTACAGCCTGCTGGAGCGGGGCGCCGAGGCGGAGCTGCTACCGGCGTGCGAGAAGCTCGGGGTGGGGATCCTGCCGTTCTTCCCGCTGGCCAACGGGCTGCTCACCGGCAAGTACCGCAAGGACCGGGACCGGCCCACCGGGACCCGGATGGAGGGCCGGGACATCTCCGGGAGGACCTGGGACCGCATCGAGGGCCTGGCCGCCTTCGCCGAGGAGCGGGGCCACACCCTGCTGGAGCTGGCGTTCTCCGGGCTGCTGGCCGCCCCGGCGGTGAGCAGCGTGATCGCCGGGGCCACCTCCCCCGAGCAGGTCAAATCCAACGCCGCGGCCGCCGACTGGCAGCTCGGCGCCGAGGACCGTCAGGCGCTCACAGCCCTGCGGTGAGCAGCTCGAGCACCGCCCCGGTGTCGGCCAGGTCGGCCAGGGCGGCGTCGGCGCCCAGGCCGTCCAGCTCGTCCAGGCGGTAGCGGCCGGTCGCCACCAGCAGGCAACGGGCTCCCGCCGCCCGGGCGCACCCCAGGTCCCGGGGGGTGTCACCCACGATCCACACCTGCTCGCCGCTGAGCCGGATCCCCCGCTCGGCCTCCAACCGCCGGAGAGCCACCGGTACCAGCTCGTTGCGGTCGTGGTGGTCGCTGCCGTAGGCGCCGACGTCCAGTTGGAGGTAGCGGTCCAGCCCGAACGCCCCCACTTTTACCAGGGCATTGGGATAGACGTTGCCGGTGAGCAGGCTGGAGATCACCCGTTCGTCGCCGGCCAGGGCAGCCAGCAGGTCGGCCACCCCGGCGCAGGCCCAGCCGGTCTCGAGCAGCTCCCCGTCGGCGGCGGCCGCCGCCAGCTGGCCTTCGACGCCCCGCAGCACCGCCTGCACCACCTCGTCGGTCCGGGTCACCCCCATGAGGGCCAGGTACTCCCGCACGATCTGAGGGTCGGTCTTGCCGCTCATGGAGATGCGTTCGTCCGGTTTGCGGCCCACCACCGCCGCCAGGGCCTGGTCGAACACCGTCGCCCCGATGTCCCCGGCCCGCACCAGCGTGCCGTCCACGTCCCACAGGATGAGCCGGCCCACGCCCACGGCAGGGGAATCTACCGGGCGTTCACGCCATTGCAGGTGGCCGGGACCGGCCCGGCGCGGAAGACTGGGGGACGTGGTGCCGTGGCTGTCGACCATATGGCAGGCCCTGGACTACGAGTCGCACGCCCAGGGACCCTGGATGGGGGTCAACCTGACGCTGGCCGTCCTGCCCGGCGTCGGCGCCCTCCTCCTGCACCACTGGCGGGGCCGGCGGCGCTGGGCGTGGTGGGCCGGGGTGGCGGCGGTGGCCGCGCTCCTGCCCAACGCCCCGTACGTGATGACCGACATCGTCCACCTGGCCCCCGACCTGCGCGCCGCCCCCACCCGGGCCGACGCGGTGTTCGGGGTGGTCCCCCTGTTCGTCCTGCTGATCGCCACCGGGGTGCTCAGCTACAGCCTGGTGCTGCACCTGCTGCGCCGGGAGCTGCACCGGCGGGGCTGGCGGCGCCGCCGGCTGGTGGCCGCCGAGGCGGCCGTCGACGTGGTCTGCGCGGTCGGCGTGGGCCTGGGCCGCATCCCCCGGCTCAACAGCTGGGACCTGGTCCGGCCGTTCCACATGCTCCACGGGCTGAGCGTGGTGGCCTTCCGGCCGGAGTACCTGGCGGTGGCCCTGGTGGGCATAGTCGTGGCCAGCGTCACCGCCGACCGGGTGGCGACCGGCACGGTGCATGCGGTGCGGGCCCGCCGCCGGCGCTGACCGTCCCGGGCGGGCCGGAGAACCGGGTAGAACTTGCGGCATGGCCTTGACCCCGGTGCGCATCACGGAAACCCCCGAGTGGCAGGAGCTGGTGGAGCACCACCGGAAGGTGAAGGACGCCCACCTGCGGGACCTGTTCGCCTCCGACCCGGGCCGGGGCCCGGCGCTCACCGTGGACGCCGCCGACCTGCACCTCGACTACTCCAAGAACCGGGTCACCGCCGAGACGCTGGACCTGCTGGTGAAGGTGGCGGAACGGGCCGGCCTGCCGGAGCGGATCGCGGCCATGTGGGCCGGGGAGCACATCAACGTCACCGAGGACCGGGCCGTGCTGCACGTGGCTCTGCGGGCCCCCCGGGGCGAGAGCATCAGCACCGGCGGCCGGGACGTGGTCCCCGAGGTCCACACCGTGCTGGACCGGATGGCCCGCTTCGCCGAGCGGGTCCGTTCCGGCGACTGGAAGGGGCACACCGGGCAGACGATCACCACCGTGGTCAACATCGGCATCGGGGGATCCGATCTGGGTCCGGCCATGGCCTACGACGCCCTGCTCCCCTTCACCGACCGGTCCATCGGGTGCCGGTTCGTGTCCAACGTGGACGGCAGCGACATCTGGGAGGCCACCCACGACCTGGACCCGGCCCGGACGTTGTTCGTCGTCAGCTCCAAGACGTTCACCACCCTGGAGACCATCACCAACGCCACCACCGCCCGGGAGTGGCTGCTCTCCACGCTGGTCGACTCCAAGGCCGTCGAGAAGCACTTCGTGGCCGTGTCCACCAACGCCGCCAAAGTCGCCGATTTCGGCATCGACACCGACAACATGTTCGGTTTCTGGGACTGGGTCGGCGGCCGCTACTCCTACGACTCGGCCATCGGCCTGTCGCTGATGATCGCCGTCGGCCCCGACGCCTTCCGGGACATGCTCGACGGGTTCCACGCCATCGACACCCACTTCCGCACCACCCCGCTGCGGTCCAACCTGCCGGCCCTGCTGGGCCTGATCGGGGTCTGGTACAACGACCTGTTCGGGGCCGAGACCCAGGCGGTGCTGCCCTACAACCACTACCTGTCCCGTTTTCCGGCCTACCTGCAGCAGTTGGACATGGAGAGTAACGGAAAAAGTGTCACGCTGTCCGGCGATCCCGTCGATCTCGACACCGGGCCGGTGGTGTGGGGCACGCCGGGCACCAACGGCCAGCACGCCTACTACCAGCTCATCCACCAGGGCACCAGGCTGATCCCGGCCGACTTCATCGGCTTCGTCTCGCCCAACCACGACGATCCGCTGGTGGAACCCCACCACGACCTGCTGATGGCCAACTTCTTCGCCCAGACCGAGGCGCTGGCCTTCGGCCGGGCCGCCCCCGCCGGCCAGCCCTACCGGGAGTTCGCCGGCAACCATCCCACCAACACCATCCTGGCCCCCCGGCTGACCCCCCGGGTGCTGGGCGAGCTGGTCGCCACCTACGAGCACAAGGTGCTGACCCAGGGGGTCATCTGGGGCATCAACTCCTTCGACCAGTGGGGGGTGGAGCTGGGCAAGGAACTGGCCCAGAAGATCGTGCCGGAACTGGCCTCCGACTCGGTTCCCCCGCTGGAGCACGACTCCTCCACCACCGCCCTCATCCGGCGATACCGCTCCGGCCGGGGCCGGGCCGTGTAGCC
>DASSZD010000125.1:0-3052 GCA_035702985.1 Acidimicrobiales bacterium | reverse complement strand
GGCCAGGCCGATGCCGAACTGCTTGATGACCACGTCATTGCCCAGGGCGAACGATGCGAACACCAGGATCATGATCGCCGCGGCGGCGGTGATCACCCGCCCGGTGGCGGCCTGGCCGACGGTGACCGCCTCGTGGGAGTCACGGGTGCGGACCCACTCCTCCCGCATCCGGCTCACGAGGAACACCTCATAGTCCATGGACAGGCCGAAGAGGATGGAGATCAGCAGCACCGGGAGGAACACCTCGACGGGGGCCCGAGACGAGATCCGCAACAGCGACGCCCCCCAGCCCCACTCGAACACCGCGTTGAGAATGCCGAGAGCGGCCGCCACCGAGAGCAGGTTCATCACCGAGGCGATCAGCGGCACGAGCAGCGACCGGAACACCGCCATCAGCAGGAGGAAGCCGAGCAGCACCACCACCCCGACGAACAGTGGCAGCTTCGATGACAGGGTATGGGCGAAGTCGGTCTGGATGGCGGTGGCGCCCCCGACCAGCACCCGCAGTCCGGTGCCGGCCTGCGCCGCCGGGACGGCCCGGTTGCGCAGTTCGTCGAGCAGCACCGTGGTGCGGGCCGCCTGGGGGCTGGTCGCCGGGTAGAGGGAGGCCAGGGCCACGTCACCGCCGGGACTGACCACGGTCGGCCCGACCTGGACGACGCCCGGCACGGTGGCGAGGCGGGCGGTGACGGCGGAGAACTGCGCCGCCGAGCCTGGTGAGGGCAGGCTGGCGACCAGCTCGAACGGGCCGCTGAAGCCGGGCCCGAAGCCGCGGGCCAGCTGCTGGTAGGCGGCCAGGGTGGTGGACCCGGGCGGATCGCTGCTGGCGTCGTCCAGGCCCAGCCGGAGGGTGAACAGCGGCAGCCCGGCTGCCACGACCACCCCCAGTGCGATCGCGGCCGGCAGCTTCGGGCGCCGGGCGATGAAGATGGACCAGCGGTACCAGAACCCGCTGGCGTGCTCCTCCTCGGGGCCGCTGGTGGCCAGCCGGCGCCGCTGGCCCCGGCTCAGGACTTTCATCCCGAAGAAACCGAGCAGGGCCGGCAGCAGGGTGAGCGACGCAGCCATGGTGAGCAGGACGGTCAGCGACGAGCACACGGCCAGGCCGTACAGGAACGACAGCCCGAGCACGAACTGCCCGAGCAGGGCTATGCACACGGTGATACCGGCGAAGAACACGGCCCGGCCGGACGTGTTGACCGCGGCCACGGCAGCGCTCTCGACGTCGGCGCCGGCCTTGATGGCGGCCCGGTGGCGCGTGACGATGAACAGGGCGTAGTCCACCCCGACGCCCAGGCCGATCAGCAGCCCGAGGAGGGGGGCGAAGCTGGCGATGGAGAAGGCGTGGCTCAGGACCCCGGTGAGCGAGAAGCCGATCCCGACCGCCACCAGCGCGGTGATGATGGGCAGGAAGGCGGCGAAGAGGGCCCCGAAGGCGATACCCAGCACGACGAGCGCGAAGGCCACACCGGCGCCGGTGCTCGACGACCCGGTGGTGGCCGCCACGTTGGCGATGTCCTGGCCGCCGAGGGCCACGTGCACCTGCTGGTCGGCGGCGGCCCGGGCGGTGGCGATGACCTTTTCGACGTCCGCCTTCGGGTTCTGCTGCGGCTGGCCGTCGAAGGCGACGGTGGCGAAGGCGACCCGGCCGTCCCGGCTGATCTGGTGGGTGCCGGCCGGCCCGTAGGGGCTGAGCACGGCCCGCACGTGGGGGATCCGCTCCACCTGTCGGAGCATGGGCGCGACCCGGGCCTCCACGGCCGGGTCGCGCACGCTGCCGTGGTCGACCCAGAAGACGATCTGGTCGGAACTGCCCGAAGCGGCCGGGAAGTGGGTCTGGAGCAGGTGCAGCGCCTCGGCCGACTGGGTGTGGGGCAGCTGGAACTTGGACGAGTACCGGGTCCCCAGCGCCCCGCTGAGCGCGAACGAGCCGATGAGCAGGACGAGCCAGGCCGCTAGCACGGACCGGCGGTGGCGAAAGCACCAGCGCGCCAAGGCGGGCAAAGAGGGACCTCCGGATCGGGGGGAAGGCGCCGCACGCCCCGGCGGAGCCGCTCCGAGGGTACCGGACGTTGCGGTGCTGACCGCCGCGGCCGGCGGGAATCTGCACGGTCGTGGCGACGTTGACCGGTCCCGTGACCGAAACGACCGCCTCCACCCCCCAGTCGCGTGTTCGATCGGCCCCGGACTGGGTCGTGCTGGCCATCGCCTGCGTGGCCCAGTTCATGGTCGTGCTGGACGTCTCCATCGTCAACGTGGCGCTGCCGTCCATCGGCCGCGACCTCCACTACAGCCCCACCGGCCTGCAGTGGGTGGTCAACGCCTACGTCCTGACCTTCGCCGGGTTCCTGCTCCTCGGCGGCCGGGCCGCCGACCTGTTCGGCCGGCGGCGGGTGTACGTGTTCGGGCTGGGCCTCTTCACCGTCGCCAGCCTGGTCGGCGGCCTGGCCCAGGACTCGGCCTGGCTGACCGCGGCGAGGGCCGCCCAGGGCATCGGCGGGGCCTTCCTGTCGCCCGCCACCCTCACCATCATCGTCACCACCTTCTCCGGCCCCCGGATGGCCAAGGCCCTGGGCATCTGGAGCGCGGTGGCCGGCGCCGGCGGGGCGGCCGGGTCCATCCTCGGCGGCGTTCTGACCGCCGGCCTGTCGTGGCGGTGGGTGCTGTTCGTCAACATCCCGATCGGTGCCGCGGCGAGCGTCGCTGCGCTGATGTTCCTGTCGGAGTCGCGCCGCCGTCCGGCGGACGGGCCGACCCCCCGCCTCGACGTCGCCGGCGCCCTCCTGGTCACCGCCGGCCTCGGGATCCTGGTGTACGCCATCGTCGGTACGGACACCCACCCGTGGGGGTCGGCGTTGACGCTGTCGCTGCTCGGCGCGGCCGCCGTGCTGCTGGCCGCCTTCGCCGTCGTGGAGACCCGGGTGACCACCCCCCTGGTCCCGTTCCGCCTGTTCCGGTCCCGGCCGGTCACCGGCGCCAACGTGGTGATGTTCCTCGTCGGGGCCGCCTTCTTCTCGATGTGGTACTTCATGTCGCTGTACCTGCAGAACGT
>DASSZD010000112.1:0-16844 GCA_035702985.1 Acidimicrobiales bacterium | reverse complement strand
GTCCTGCGGCACGCGAACGTCGGCAACCGGGAGCACGCGGCCGACGCCGAGACGACCCCGCTCCGCGACCCCGAGCGGTACCGGTACGACCTGAACCTGGCCGACATCGCCGAGGTGTGGCGGCGGGGCAGCGTGATCGCCTCCTGGCTGCTGGATCTCACCGCCCACGCCCTGCGCCAGGATCCGCAGCTCGAGACCTTCGCCGGCCGGGTGTCGGACTCCGGCGAGGGCCGCTGGACCCTGATGGCGGCCATCGACGAGGCGGTCCCGGCCCACGTGCTCAGCGCCGCGCTGTTCGAGCGCTTCGCCTCCCGGGGGGAGGCCGACTACGCCGACAAGCTGCTGTCGGCCATGCGCAAGGAGTTCGGGGGGCACGTCGAGAAGGAGTCCTAGCGTCCCCTGGCCCGCCGGCGCGCGCCTCCGGGGCTACGAGGGCCGCTCGCTCTCCTCTACCGGGTTGGCTGCTGCCCGGTCGGGCGCCTGCACGCCGGCTCCCAGCTCACCGGAGGTGGGGGAGGAGAGCCCGGCGCTGGAGCCGATGCCGAGCTCGGCGCGCATGGAGTCGAGGCGGGTGCGGGCCTCCGAACCCATGGCCGCCTGCTGGACCTCCAGCATCCGGGCCTCGACGGTCTGGCCGGACAGCTCCGAGGTGCCGATGGCCTTGGCGTAGCGGGCCTCGATCTTCTCCCGGACCTGATCGAGCGACGGGCCGGTCTGGTCCACGGTGGCGCTGAGGCTGCTCATGGCCCGGTTGAGCTGCTCCTGCATCTTGGCCTGGTCGAGCTGCGACAGCAGCTTCTGGCGCTCGGCCAGCTTCTGCTGCAGGGCCAGTGAGTTCTGCTGCACCGCGGCCCGGGCCTGCTCGGCGGCCTGGGCGGACTGCAGGCTGAGGGTCTTGAGGTCGTTGACCTGGTTCTCGGTGGCGATCAACCGGTTGGCGAACGCCTCGGCCGTCTGGTTGTACTCCCGGGCCTTGGCGGCGTCACCGGCCTTCTCGGCCTCCTGAGCCATCATCAGCGCCTGGCGGGTGGAGTGGTTGACCTTCTCCAGCTCCTCCATGGCCCGGTTGAGCTGCAGCTCGTTCTGCTTCTGGTTGGCCACCACGTTGGCGGCCTGCTCGACCAGGCGGCGGTGCTGGTCCTGGGCGTCGGCGATGGCCTGCTCCAGTTGGACCTTGGGGTCGGCTCTCTCCTCGAGCCGGCTGCCGGTCTTGGCGGTCAGATAGCGCCACTGGCGCCGCAGCACATCGATCATGCCCATGCCGGCCATGCTATGGCGTCGTCGGTTCCGGTGGAGTGCCGGACGTCTCGGCGACCGCCGCCTGCAGGGCCGCCACCTCCAGGCTGAGCTGCTCCAGCGACTCCAGGGCGGGAGGGGTGCCGGCCGCCTGGCCGCCCAGGGCCAGCAGCCCGGTCACGCTCTGCTCCAGCAGGGCCAGCGCCGAGCGCATCCGGTCGGCCAGCTCGGCCGCCGCCTGCTCGGAGCGGCGCAGCGAGCGCAGCTGGGCGGCGACCGCCTCCTCCCGGCGGTCCAGCTCGCCGGCCCGGGCCGAAGGCCCGGGGCCCAGCCCGGCCCGCTCGGCGCCGATGCTGCGCAGCTCGGCCGACAAGCCCTCGACGGTGGGCCGGCCCGGGGCCGGGGCGGCCCCGTTCCAGCCGGTCAGGGCCGCCCCCCGCCGGGCCATGGCGGCCAGGTCGCCGACGTCGGACCACACCCGGGGCTGCATGGAGACCAGCCGGTCCCGCAGCGGGCCGGGCGGCCAGTCGGCCACCACCCGGTCGAAGCGGCCCTGGGCGGCCGCCGCCTGCTGGAGCAGCGGCCGCCACGGTTCGGGCACCGACCACGGGTCTATCTGCGCCGGACGGGGCCGGGCGTCCAGCCGGTGACGGCGGGCCGCCACCCCGGCCGCCGCCATCCGGGCCGACCAGCCCACGAACGCCAGGATCACCGCCACCACCCAGGTGTGGAACACCAGGAGGCCGATGCCGGCGCCGGCCGCGGCCAGCACCAGCGCCCCCGGCGACACCGCGGCCCGCAGGAGCGAGGGGGTCACCGTCACCTCGGGCCGGCCGGCCCGCTCTGGCAGGTTCGTCACGG
Organism: Acidimicrobiales bacterium; assembly: GCA_035702985.1. Taxonomy (GTDB): domain Bacteria; phylum Actinomycetota; class Acidimicrobiia; order Acidimicrobiales; family Palsa-688; genus JAKAXG01. Next base: position 14,747 of record DASSZD010000112.1, on the reverse strand, counting down.
GCCTCAGGCTACGACCGGGGCGGGGCGCCCCGTTCAGAAGGGGAATCCGACGGTGAAGCCGTGGTCGAGGACCAGCTCGACCAGCTCGGCGGTGGAGTCCCCCAGCCGGGTGCTGGTGGCCCGGAACGGGGCCGCCGAGAAGAAGGCCAGGAGGTTGGCCGACGACGCCGGGGTGGTCCGGGACCGGTAGACGATGCCGTCGAGGTCGTGGCCCCACCAGGCCCTGGCCGCGTCGGCCAGGCGGTGGCAGGCGTCCCACACCTCCGCCTCCCGTCCGGTGCTCACCCGGTCGTCCACGCCCAGGGCGTCCAGGTTGGCCTCGGTGCGCAGATCCAGCACCCGCAGCCGCCGGAGCGCCTCCAGCCGCACCAGCCGGTGCCCGGCGTGGTCGGCGGGGATGTAGCGGCCCGTCGCCTGGTAGCGCTCCCGCCCGGCGCCGGCGACGGACCGGGCCGCGTAGCGCACCCGCCAGGCTCCGGACGCCGGGTCGAAGCGGTTGCGCGGTTCGGCGAACCCGCCCCAGGTCCACGCGTCGGGGGCGTCGGTGTCGATCCGCCACCACGGCGCGCCCGCCGGCACGGTCCGCCGGCGCAGACCGTAGGGCCGCCCGGCGGGGAACCGGCCGTAGGGCCGGCCGGGCCCGGCGGCGGCACCGGCGGGATCGGCGGCACCGGCGGTCAAGCGGGCAGTTCGGCCAGGGCGTTCCAGGCCCGGGCCGATCCATCCGGGCGGTCGAGGGCGGTGGCGATGCTCACCCCGCCCAGGTCGTCGCGGACCACCCGCATGATGCGGTCGGCGGCCACCGGGTCGGAGGTGAAGCGGCCCAGGAGCTCCAGCACCCGGCCCAGATCGGGCCGCACCGTCCCCCCCGAGAACTGCCAGGCCGGGAACCAGGTGTGGTTGCCGATCGGCATCCCGATCAGCCGGCCCCGGCTGCGCATGCGGTGCACCGCCTGGGGGGTGCGCAGCCCCAGCATCTCCTGCACCGCCGAGGTGGCCAGGGCGGCGGCCCGGAACTCCTCGACGGCCTCCCGGTGCCGGCGCCGGCTGATGTCGGCGGCGGCCGGGCGCTCCAGCTCCCCGGCCGGCACGGTGGGCAGCCCGACCAGCCGGTCCAGCAGACCGGCGAACTGCGGGTCGACCCGGGCCCGGGCCTCGGCCCGGGCCAGCACCTCGGCGAAAGTCCCGGGAGCCATGCCGCCAGGCTACCGCACCGGTCCCCCCAACCGAAACAACTGAAACAGGCTCCGGCCCGGCCCGCCCGCAGTATCGTGGAAGGGGTCATGACCGTCACCCCTGTCATCGAGCTGGGCCGCCGGGCCCGGGCCGCGGCCCGGATGCTGGCCACCGCGTCGACGGCGGTCAAGGACGCCGCCCTCTACGAGGCCGCCGACCTGCTCGAGGCCCGCGGCGAGGCCGTCCTGGAGGCCAACGCCGCCGACGTGGCGGCGGCCGAGCGGGCCGGGGCGGCGCCGACGGTCGTGGACCGGCTGCGCCTCACCACCGCCCGGGTGGGCGCCATGGCCGCCGGCCTGCGCAAGGTGGCGGCCCTCACCGACCCGGTGGGCCAGGTGGTGGACGGCTGGGTCCGGCCCAACGGGCTGGAGATCCGCCAGGTCCGGGTGCCGCTCGGGGTGGTGGCCATCATCTACGAGAACCGTCCCAACGTGACCAGCGACGCGGCCGGTCTGTGCCTCAAATCGGGCAACGCGGCGTTCCTGCGGGGCAGCTCCGGGGCTCTGCAGTCCAACCTGGCCGTGGCCGGGGTGCTCCGGGAGGCCTACACCAAGGCCGGGGTGCCGGCCGACGCCCTGGTGCTGGTTGACGACGTCAGCCGGGAGTCCGCCCGGCAGTTCATGCGCCTGGACGGGCTCATCGACTGCCTGATCCCGCGCGGCGGCCCCTCTTTGATCTCCGCCATCAAGGAGCACGCCACCGTCCCCTACGTGATCGACGGCGACGGCAACTGCCACGTGTACGTGGACCGCTCCGCCGACCTGGACATGGCCGCGTCCATCGTGGTCAACGCCAAGACCCAGCGGCCCAGCGTCTGCAACGCCGCCGAGTCGCTGGTGGTGCACCGGGAGGTGGCCGCCGGGTTCCTGCCGGCGGTGGCCGCCCGGCTGGAGGGGGTGGAGCTGAGGGGCGACCCCGAGACGGTGGCCATCCTGGGCCCGGACCGGGTCACCCCGGCCACCGACGACGACTACGGGCGGGAGTTCCTGGATCTCATCCTCAGCGTCAGGGTGGTCGCCGACCTGGACCAGGCCATCGACCACGTCCGGCGTTACAGCTCCGGGCACACCGAGGCCATCGTCACCCGGGACCTGGAGGCGGCCCGCCGGTTCCAGCGGGAGGTCGACGCGGCCGCCGTGGTGGTCAACGCCTCCACCCGCTTCACCGACGGCGAGGAGTTCGGCTTCGGCGCCGAGATCGGCATCAGCACCCAGAAGCTGCACGCCCGGGGCCCGATGGGCCTACGGGAGCTGACCACCACCAAGTATCTGGTCAGCGGTACCGGCCAGATCCGGGGCTGACCCCCGGCGGGCCGCCTGGCGCACCGCCCGGCGCCGCTTCAGCGGCCGCCAGCGCGACACGTCGAGCGTGGCCAGGGCCTGGCGGTTGGTGGCGTCGATGATCTCGGTCTCATGGCTGGTCGGGAACTCGGTGGGGCCCGACGCGCTCAGGCACAGACCGCCGGCCGGCCCGGACATGGCCTGGGCGATCCCGGCCGTCCTCGCCTGCAGGGCCTCCAGCTGGGCGATCGACCGCTCCAGGGTCTCCACCAGGGCCCGGTGGCTGCGCCGCAGCGCCTCGATGGCCTCGTCGCCGGGGCCGGAGGCGGCTCCGGCCCGGTCGGCCACCCGGCGCTCGGCGGCCCGGGCCTGCTCCACCCGGTCGTCCCAGGCGGCGACCAGCGACTCCAGCGTTCCGGCCAGTCGACCCGTCTGCGAACCGGCCGGATCGGGCCGGGCAGGGATCTCCAACGAGTTGTGCAGCATGGTTCACCTCTTCGAGACAGAGGGACAACCTGGTCCCGCCGTGGGGGAGGGGCACGCACGTGGTCAGGTGCCCGGCTCCCGAGCGGGCACCCGCAGCCCGCCGACTGGGAAACAGTATGGCCCACGGTGCGCGCCGTGAGCGGTCAACGCCCCGACAACACGGCCACAATGACCGGCGCCGGCGGGCCGCCCCGGCCCGGCGTCAGCCCAGCTGCTCGACGAAGCGCTCCAGCTGCTTGAGGTTGCGGCACTCGTAGGCCCCGTCGCAGTGGGTGGCGTACTGGCCCACGATGGAGTCGCCGGTGTCCCAGTACGAGCGGGGCTCGGGGTTGAGCCAGTACACGTGGCGGGCCTTCTTGGCCATCTCGGCCAGGACCCAGGCCTGGGCGGCGTGGTAGTTGTTGCGGGCGTCGCCGAGCAGCAGCACGGTGGTCTTGGTGTTGACGTCGCGGCCCCACCGCTCCCAGAACGCCTCGAAGGCGTGGCCGTAGTCGGAGTGGCCGTCCACCCAGATCACGTCGGCCTCGGTGTTGATGCGGTGGATGGCGTCGGAGATGTCCTCGTTGCCCTTGAAGTAGTCCGTCACCTCGTCGATGCCGTCGATGAACACGAACGACCGCACCCGGCTGAACTGCGAGCTGATGGCGTAGACCATCTGCAGGGTGAACCGGGCGAAGGCGGCCACCGAGCCGGATATGTCGGCGATCACCATGATCTCGGGCTTGGATGGCCGGGGGTAACGGAACTTGGGGTCGGCCGGCACGCCCCCGTAGGAGAGCGAGTGGCGCACGGTGCTGCGGAAGTCCAACGGTCCCTTGCGGCCGTGGCGGCGCTTGCGGGCCAGGCGCACCGCCAGCTTCCGGGTCAGGGGGGCGATGGCCTTGCGCAGGGCGGCCAGCTCCTCCCGGCTGGCGTGCATGAAGTCGATGTCCTCCGGCAGCGGCTTGCGCACCGACTTGGCCACCGCCTCGGCCCCCCGGTCGGCCACCAGCCGGCGGCGGATCTCGGCCTCGATCTCGCGGCGCAGGGCGTCCAGGCGGGACTCGTACTCCTCCTTGGCCAGCCGCTCCTCCAGGTCGGTCTGGCCGCCCGGTGTGTGCTCCTTGGACTGGTCCATCATCCGCTGCAGCACCGAGTCCAGGTCCAGCTGGCGCAGCGTGCGGTACAGGTAGTAGGTGCCGCCCACCGGCCGGCCCGGCTCCATGCCGGCGTAGCGGGTGACGGCGGCCCGGGCGATGGCCCGCAGCATGGCGTCGTTGCCGTCCATGAGGGCCCGGAACAGCATCTCGGCCAGCTGCTCGTGGGTCAGGCCCTCCGTGCCGCCCTGCCCCTCACCCTGGCGGGAGCCGAGCAGGTCGGCGATCATCTCCTCGGCCTCGCCGCCCTCCCCGTCGCCCTCGCCGATGCGGTACTGGCGGCCCCGCAGCGAGAAGTACACCTCGAACACCGTCTCGAAGGTCTTCCAGTGGGCGTTGTTCTTGACCATGGTGGCGGCCAGGGCGTACTTGAACGCGTCCCGGTCGTCGAGCGGCACGTGCCTCAGGGCCTCGACCGCGTCGAGGTTCTCGGTCAGGCTGACCGGGATACCGGCCCGGCGCAGCTCGGTGACGAAACCGGCCAGCGACTCCAGCAGGCCGGCCGAGCTGCCGGTCGGCAGGGCGGGGACGTCGGTGGGCACGACCGGCGCCTAGCGGGAACCAGCCGTCGACGAGCTCAGGTCCTTGGCCGCCTTCTCGATGTCCGACTGGTACTTGAGCAGGATGTGCAGGGTCTCCTTGGCCGTCTCGGCGTCCACCGACTCGATGCCGAGCAGCAGCAGCGTGCGGGCCCAGTCCAGGGTCTCCGACACCGACGGCGCCTTCTTGAGCTCCAGGCTGCGGATGGACCGCACGATGCGCACCACCTGGTCGGCCAGCGACTCCGAGATGCCGGGCACCCGGGTGAGCACGATCTCCTTCTCCCGCTCGACGTCGGGGTAGTCGATGTGCAGGAACAGGCACCGGCGCTTGAGGGCCTCCGACAGCTCCCGGGTGTTGTTGGAGGTGAGGAACACCAGCGGGATCTGGTTGGCGCTGACCGTCCCCAGCTCCGGGATGGACACCTGGTAGTCGGAGAGGATCTCGAGCAGCAGGGCCTCGGTCTCCACCTCCACCCGGTCCACCTCGTCGATGAGCAGCACCACCGGCTCATCGGCCCGGATGGCCTCCAGCAGCGGCCGGGTCAGCAGGAACGGCTCGGAGAAGATGTCCTCCTCGATGTCCGCCCAGCCCTCGCCGCCCTGGCTCTCGCCGACCCGCTGGGCCTGGATGCGCAGCAGCTGCTTCTTGTAGTTCCACTCGTACAGCGCCTTGGACTCGTCCAGGCCCTCGTAGCACTGCAGCCGGATCAGCCGGGCCCCGGTCAGCTCGGCCACCGACTTGGCCAGCTGGGTCTTGCCGGTACCCGCCGGTCCCTCCACCAGGATCGGCTTGCCCAGCCGCTCGGCCAGGAACACCACCCCGGCGATGCCTTCGTCGGCCAGGTAGGAAACGCTCCGCAGCCCGTCGCGGACCGATGCTGGGGACTCGAAACGGGAGGGTGCAGCGTCGCTCACGGTGGCAATCGTCCTTGCGGGTCCGGCCATTTAAGGCCACTGAACACAGTCCGGCCAGCTTACCGGCGGACCCCGGCCGGGCGCCTCCTACATCCCAAGGAGGATTTGCGGCCCGTTCAGACCCGTTTCAGACGCCGTGGTCTACCCTGAGCGCGAGAGCCGGATGTCCAAAGAGGAGGACAGATCGTGGCCCTGCTGGATCGGGAGTTCATCGCCGTACCGGACGATCGCAAGTACCAGATCGTCTTCAAGTGGCCCGACACCAATCTGCGCAAGTACAGCCGCGCCATCGTCAACGCCGACGAGATGGCCCTGTTCGTCAACACCGGCCAGGTGGTGGCCACCATGGGCCCGGGCCGCCACCAGATCGACGCCGACGAGCTGCCCGGCCTGGGGGCGTTCATCGACTTCGCCACCGGCGGCAACGCCTACAAGGCGGAGCTGTACTTCGTCGGCACCCGGGAGTACCCGGGCAACACCTTCGGCGGGCGCATAGACGACGTGCAGGACCCCCAGACCGGCATGATCGTCACCCTGCGGGTGTACGGGGACTACTCCATGAAGGTCAAGGACCCGGTCGCCCTGATCACCAACCTGGTCGGCACCGTCAACGTGGCCGACAACGACGCCGTCACCGGCTGGATGAGCGACCAGCTCCTCAAGGTGATGCGCACCCACATGACGGTGCAGATCGTGCGCAACGGCTGGCCCATCCTCGGTCTGTCCGCCTACACCCCCGACATCGAGAAGGAGGTGGTGGCCGCCGGCAACGAGCAGCTGGCCACCTACGGGGTGGAGATCATCCGGATGGGCAACTTCGACGTCAACCTGTCCCCCGAGGACGAGGCGCAGCTGAAGAACCTGGCCAAGGACACCGCCTACTCCCGCCTGGCCGGCGGTTTCCAGCAGTACGCCCAGGGGGAGATGGCGCTCGGCGCCGGCCAGGGCATGGCCCAGGGCGGGGGGGCCACCGGCGGGGCGTTCCTGGCCGCCGGCCTCGGTCTCGGGGGCCAGGCCACCGCCCCCGCCCCGTCCGGACCCCAGCCGCCGGCCGGCCCGGGCTTCGCCGGCGGGGGCGCCGGTTACGCGGCCCAGTCCCAGGCGTCGGCGGTGGTCAAGTGCCCGAGCTGCTCGGCGGACAACCCGCCCGGGGCCAAGTTCTGCGCCTCGTGCGGCACCTCGCTGGCTCCCGCTTCGGTCAAATGTCCCAATTGCGCGGCGGAGAACCCTCCGGGGGCCAAGTTCTGCTCCTCGTGCGGGACCGCCCTGGCCGCGGCCGCCGCCGCCCACTGCGCTCAATGCGGCGCCGACCTGGCGCCCGGGGCCCGGTTCTGCCCGTCGTGCGGCACGGCGGTCGAGGCGAACGGCGGCGGCGGGCCGGCCCCGGGCGGCGACACGGCATGACGCCCCTGCTCGCCGGCCTGGTGGCCCGGGCCGGTGGGGGGCACAGCTTCGGCGGGGGCGGCATCGGCCGGTCCAGCGGGGGCGGCAGCGGGTTCGGCTTCGGTGGCGGCCACTTCCTGTTCTTCGGCGGGGGAGGGGGCGGGGGTGGCCTGGGAGGGTTCGTGCTGCTCCTCATAGTGATCCTGGTGGTGGTGGCCATGTTCAACGTGTTCCGCCGGCGCAGCCGGTCCCGGGGTGGCTGGCAGATGGGCGACAGCGTGGGTGCCCCGCCCTCGCCGGGGCCGGGCGACTGGTCCCATTCCGACCAGCCGGCGATCAACAGCATCCGGGGGGACCTTTTTCCCGGAAGCGCGCCGGAAGCGGTGCGGCCGGAGAGCTCCCAGGAGGGGCTGGCCGCCATCGCCGCCCGGGATCCCCGCTTCAACCAGGAGGCCTTCCTGGAGCAGGTGCAGCGCACTTTCTTCGTGGTCCAGGAGGCCTGGACCCAGCGCAAGCCGGAGATGAGCCGCCAGGTCATGGCCGACGGGCTGTGGCAGCAGCACCGGGTGCAGATCCAGGGCTACACCGACGCCCACAAGCGCAACATGCTGGAGGACCTGTCGGTCGGCAGCCTCGACATCATCGCCGCCCACACCGACGCCAACTACGACACCATCACGGTGCGGGTGCTGGCCGCCTGCGCCGACTACGACGTCGACGACCGCAACGACCGGGTGGTGCGGGGCGACCGGCGGGTGGAGCAGTGGATGGAGGACTGGACCTTCCAGCGGTCGTCCAAGGCCCAGACCCCGGCCGAGGGGGGCACCATGACCCAGCGCTGCCCCAACTGCGGGGCGCCGCTGGACCTGGACCTGTCGGGGGAGTGCAAGTACTGCAAGGCGCCGGTCAGCTCCGGCGCCTACGACTGGGTGCTGGCCCGGATCTCGCAGGTGCCCCGGGCGTACTAGCGCCGGCTCCGCCCCGCCCCGCCCTGCCTCTGCCGGCCCCGGTCCGCCCTCCCGGTCCTCCGCTCCCGCTGCCGGCCGGGGGGCGGGACGGGTGGCTAGGGCCGGGAGGTGGCGGCCGCCTTGGAGCCGCTGGAGCCGCCGGGGGCGCCGGCCGAGTGGGTGGCCGCCGGCTGGTTGGGGCCCGGCTGGGGGGCGGCCGGCAGCGGTGCCAGCTGCGGGCCCTGGGCGGTGGCGGTGGTCGGGTTGGAGGAGGACGGCACCAGCCCGGCGGCGGCCTCGCGCTGGGGGATCAGCCAGGTCAGCATCTGGTGGTAGACGGTCATGATGGAGATCCCGTACACGGTGCTCGACGCCCACACGCCGGCCAGCTGGGTCCAGGTCTGGCAGCAGCCGCCGGGACCGTTGGCCCCGATCACGTCGGGCAGGCTCTTGGGCAGGCCGGTGGGGCTGGCGTACTCGTAGAGCAGCTCCAGCTGGGCGCCCACCCCGGTGCTGGCGTCCGGGAAGCTCCAACCGTGGGCGCAGGAGTCGCAGGCGCCGATACCGGCGAAATTGTTGTCCTTGGCCGTCAGCTGGCCGCCGGCGGGGAAGGAGAAGAAGCCGGTCTCCACCACCGACTGGGCGAAGGCCAGGTCGTAGCGGACACCGGTCTTCTGCCCCCAGGTCTGGTAGTCCTGGGCCAGCTGGGCGATCGGCACGGTGGCGTTGGCCTGGTGGCCGGTGCTGGCGAACCAGCCGGCCAGGTCCGATCCGGTCAGCACCGACGGGCCGAGGATGGCCGGCGACGCGGGGGCGGCCGGGGTGGCGCCGACGGCGGCGGTGTCCACCGCCGGGGCCTGACCCGGCGCCGCCCCGGTGGACGGGCGGGCGCCGGTGAGGGCGGCGGAGGCCAGGCTGAGCGACGCCAGGTTCGGCAGCGGGGTGGCCGTGGCCACGCCGGGGGTGGTGGCGGCGGTGACCACCTGCTTCAGGGTCTGCTGGGCGGCCAGGAGCGAACGCTCGGCGGAGCCCACCCCGGCCTGGGCCCGGGCGTAGCCGGCCGCGGCCGTCTGGACCGCCTTCCTGGTGTCGGTGAGGGACCGGGTGGCGGAGTCGTCATTCTGGCGGGCCTTCTGGCCGACCAGGATGAGCATCTCCTTGGCGTCCAGCTCCCGCACCCCGGTCAGGCCGCCGGGGGTGCTGACCGTGCCCGGTCCCTGGTTGCCGTTGCCGCCCGACGGGGGGCCGTAGCCGGGGGTGGTGTAGCCCACCCCGATGTAGGCGGCCACCGCCATGGACCGCAGCTTGGCGTCGGCGGCCGCTTTGTTGCCGTTGGCCTGCGATTCCTCCTGCTGGGCGGCGGTGAGGGCGTTCCGGGCCGATTGCAGCGCCGCTCCGGCCGCGGTCACCTGCGCCTGGGCCGTCGACACCAGCGCCTGGGCCGCCTTGTAGTCGTCGATGGCGGTCAGCTGGGCCAGGTCGGAATCGACCTGGGACAGGATGGGCTTCGGGTCGGGCGGAGGGGCGGCCGGCGCCCCGGGGGCGGTGGAGGTGGTGGGCGGACCACCGGTCGGCACGGCCGGGACCTTGCCCCCGGGGGTGGTGGAGGGGGACGCCGGGGCCGGCTGGGCCGCCGGGCGGGTGGTGGGCGGAGCGGCCGGCTGCGGGGCCGGCTGGGCCGGCGGCTGGGTGGTCGGTGGCGCCGTGGTGGTGCTCGAGGTGGACCCGCCCGGCAGGGTGAGGGGCGGGGCGGTGGTGGCCGAAGTGGAGGAGGACCCGTCCTGGGCGTAGACCGGCGAGGACGCGCCCGCGACCATCACGGCCCCGGCGAGGGCCGATGTAAGGGCTGCGGCGCACACGGCCGAAGCCGCTCGACGGACGGACCGCATCACGGACATCAACCTTTGAGACTTCGACGACGAAGGGGGGAGACCTTCCACCAAACGGTCCCGGCCGACCACGCTAACAGACCCCCCGCCCCGTCGATCCCCGGGTCCGGGTGCCGGGTGGGCCGCTCCGCCCCCCGGTGGTCAGGTGTGCAGGCCGCACTCCGTCTTGTCCGACCCGGCCCAGCGCCCGGAGCGGGGATCGGCGCCGTCACCGACGGGCCGGGTGCACGGCCGGCACCCGATGGACGGGTACCCCCGGGCCAGCAGCGGGTTGACCGGTACGGCGTGATCGGCGATGTAACCACTCACATCTAGATCGGTCCAGGTGGCGATCGGGTTGACCTTGACCAGGCCCCGCAGATCACGGGCCACGATGGGGGCGCCGGCCCGGGTGGCGGCCTCGGAGCGGCGCAGCCCGCTCATCCAGGCCAGCTTGCCGAGCAGGGCCCGGTCGAGTTGTTCGACCTTGGCCGTGGAGCAGCAGTTCGCCGGGTCGGCCTTCCACAGCTCAACCGGCTGGGGGGCGACGGTCAGCACCCGCATGTTGAGCCCGTACCGGCGGCGCACCACCTCGACGGTGTCCAGGGTTTCGGGGAAGTGGTAGCCGGTGTCGATGAACACCACCTCGATGGACGGCTCGACCGCCACCGCCAGGTCGATCAGCACGGCGTCGGTCATGGAGGCGGCCAGGCACATGAACGGGTGGAACTGTTCCACGGCCCACTCGATCACCGCCTGGGCCGGCGCCGACTCGAACCGGCGGTTGAGGGCGGCCAGCTCGGAGTCGCTCCACTCGGGGGCGTGCAGGTGGGTGCCGGCGCCCAGTGTCGAGGTCATGGTCGCTTTTTCCGTTCCTTCCCAGTCATCCGGTGTGGTCGGTGCGGTGCGGCGTGGTGTGGGCGGCTGTGGGCCGGCGGCGGGTGCGGGGCGGCGGGTGCGGTCGGCGCGGGCGGTCGGCGGGTGCGGCGGGGGGTGGGTCCGGCGGGGGGTGCGGTCGGCGTGTGCGGTGCGTCGGGCGGGGGGTGCGGTCGGCGTGTGCGGGCCGGTCAGCCGGCGGCGCACTCGCCCTGGCCGACCTCGGCGCTGTAGGGCCCGGTCTCGTCGAAGTCCACGTAGAAGTCCGGGCGCTCGTCGGGTGTCGGCCACTCGTCCAGGTCCTTGAGCTCCCGGGCGATGACCTTGGCCCCCCCGACCCGGTCGAGCCAGCCGGCGAAGGCCTCGCCGGCCTGTCGCTCCTCGGCGAAGCGGCCCACGACCCGCACGGCGGCCTCGGCGGCGGCCTTGGCGGGCAGGCGCAGCGCCCGCTGGCCGAACTCGACCTCGGTGTCGCTGACCCGGCCCCCGAGCAGCATCTGGTAGCCGGGAGCGGACTGGCCGTGGGCCCGGCGCTCGGCCCCGTGGAAGCCGATGTCGGCGATGTGGTGCTGACCGCAGCTGTTGGTGCAGCCGGAGATGTTGATCCGGATGCCGCCCACGTCACCCAGGCCGGCCTGCTCCAGGGCCCGGCCGATGTCGTCGGCCAGCCCCCGGCTCTGGGTCACGGCCAGGTTGCAGGTGTCGGCACCGGGGCACGACACCACGTCGCGGGCCAGCTCGGCACCCGGCTCGGCCATGCCGATCCGGTCCAGGCGCTTGTACAGATCCTGCAGCTGGTCGGGGCGCAGACCCCGGAAAGCCAGGTTCTGACGGTTGGTCACCCGCACGGTGGCGCCGAAGTCCCTCAGGATGGCCGCCAGCGCCCGGAACTGCTCGCTGGTGATGTCGCCCAGCCGGGCGTAGGCGATGGCCGACACGGTGCCCTTGGCCGCGCCCACCACCACGTTGGTGGACTCCCAACGGGTGTAGGGGTCGGGCTCCATCCTGGGCGTCAGGTTGAGCGTGACCGGAGTACCGACCCGGGTCGGCTCGATGCCGGTGGCCAGGCCGGCCGGCTCGTCGCCGAGCTCCTCCACCAGGGCGGGGATGCCGCCTGGCCAGCTGGAGCTGGCCAGGAGCAGCTGGCGCTCCCGCAGGATCCGCCGGCGCAGCTCGTCGATGCCGATCTCGTCGACCACCCACTTCAGGCGGGCCCGCAGCTTGTTGTAGCGGTTGCCGAAGTGGTCGAAGGTGCGCAGCACCGCCTCGATGGTGGGCAGCAGGTCCTCCCGGGCGGTGAACTCCTCCAGGGCCTGCGCCGGGTGGGGGTTGGCCCCCAGGCCGCCGGCCACGAAGACGCGGAAACCCGGCTCCACGGTCCCGTCCGCCGTGGGCCGGGCCACCGCGACCACCCCCACGTCGTTGAACATGGCCTGGCCGCAGTCGGTGACGCACCCGGAGAAGTTGATCTTGAACTTGCGGGGCAGCCGCTGGGCGTAGGGGTGGTGCAGGAAATACCGGAACGTGGCCTCGGCCCAGGGGCTGATGTCGAGCACCTCGAACGGGCAGGCGCCGGCCAGGTGGCAGCCCATCACGTTGCGCACCGTGTCGCCGCACGCCTCCCGGGTGGTCAGTCCCACCGAGGCCAGATCGGTGAGCAGTTCGGGGACCCGCTCCAGCTGGACGAAGTGGAACTGCACGTTCTGGCGGGTGGTCAGGTGCCCCCACCCCCGGCTGTAGCGGTCGGCCACGTCGGCCAGCAGCTCGAGCTGGTCGGCGTTGACCCCTCCGTAGGGGAGCTTGACCCGGACCATCTGGTTGTGGCCGCCCTGGCGTTGGCCGTAGATGCCGTTGTTGAGGCGGAACACCCGGAAGGCGTCCTCGTCCACCCGGCCGGCCAGGTGGTCGGCCAGGAGGCGCTCGAACTTGGCGATGTCGGCTGCGAGCTCGGGGTCGATTGCCGTGGTCTGCACGGGAGACAGTCAAGCAAAAGCCGACTGTGTTGATCAACTTTTACGGGATTAGACCGTAACTGGTCTGGGCCTTGCTCAGTCAGGATAGCTAAGAAATACTATGGAATATTATGGTGTATGTGGAGCGGGTGGCGTCGGTGATCAGGTTCGCCGGTCGGAACCACGGGGTGATCACCAGGGCGCAGATCGTGAGGACCGGCGCGTCCGACAAGGTGATCGCCGGACTGGTCCGGGCCGGTACGCTGCGACGGCTGCACCGGGGGGTGTTCGTGCTGGCCGGCACGCCAACCAACCATCAGACCGCGGTGCGGGCGGCCATGGCCGCCGTGGGGCCCGGTGCGCTGGCGTCGCACCGTTCGGCCGCCTGGCTGGCCGGGTTCATCGACCGGCCCCCCGCCCAGGTGCATCTCACCAAGACGACCTGGTGCGCCTGGCGCGCCCCGGGCGTGACCGTGCATCGGGCCAGCGGCCCCCTGCGTCGCCGCTACTTCCAGGACATCCCTTGTACCGATGCGTCGCGCGTCCTCGTGGACCTGGCGCTGAGCGCCAGCGCCGCGGAACTCGCCCTGGCGGTGGACAGGGCCCTGGCCGAGGGCGCGGTGCGCCTGGTCGACCTGCATCGCGAGCTGTCGGGTCCACCCCGGCGGGGACTCGGGGCGCTGCGGCGGTGCCTGCTGCATCGAGGGGACTTCTGCGCTCCTGACGCCAGCGTGCTGGAGGCACAGATGGCCAGGTTGTTCGTGCGCTGCGGGATGCCGGTTCCCAGGGCCGAAGTGCACGCCGGGGAGGGCGGCTGTTACCGGATCGATTACGCCTACGACGACCGTCAGCTGTCCATCGAGCTCAACAGCTACACCTGGCACCATTCACCCGAGCAGATGCGGAGCGACCTGGCCCGCCAGAACGCTCTGGTCCTGCGGGGTTGGGTGGTCCTCACCTACACGTGGCGGGACGTCCTGTTCGACGGCAAGCGTGTGATGGCCGACATCCTCCAGGCGTACGAGCGGCGTCTCCGTCGCTGAGCTCCGGCCGGCGGCTGGGCGGGCCGGTGGCCGCCTCGCCGGCGGGCCGGCGGGCGTCTCGCCGGCGGGGTGCGGCGGGGTCGGGTGCGGTGGGCCGCAGGCCGGCGGGGTTCGGTTGGCCGCGTCGGGCGGGTGTGGGCGGCGTGCGGGTGTGCCGGCGCCTGCTGGGTGGGGTGGTGGCTGGCTCGAGGGGGTGGGTTTCTGCCCTGAGGGGGCAACAGGACACCCCTCGGCGTGCGGCGCCGTCCCCACCCCTCGGCGTGCGGCGGGTGGCGTGCGCCACACCCTCGGCGTGCGGCGCCGTCCCCGCCTCGCCACGCCGCAGGAGCACCCCCGGCGCCCCGCCGGGGCTCGGCCGAACCCCCCGCCGGCGGTCAGCGCCGGAGCAGTTCGGCCACCCGGAAGGCCAGGTCCAGCGACTGACCCCCGTTGAGGCGGGGGTCGCAGGTGGTGGTGTAGCGCAGCTCCAGGTGGTTCTCGAGGACCTCGTCGGTGCCACCGAGGCACTCGGTGACGTTGTCGCCGGTCAGCTCCACGTGCACGCCCCCCGGCCAGACACCCTCGGACCGGCACGTTGCGAAGAACTCGCCGATCTCGGCCAGCACATGGTCGAAATGGCGGGTCTTGCGGCCCCCGGCCCCCACGAAGGTGTTGCCGTGCATGGGGTCGCACGCCCACACCACCGGGTGGCCGGCGTCCCGCACGGCCCGCAGCAGGGCCGGCAGCCGGCCGGCGACCTGGCCTGCGCCCATGCGGGAGATGAGGGTCAGGCGGCCCGGGTCCCGGTCGGGGTCCAGCCGGTCGCACAGCTCGACCACCTCCGCGGCGGTCACCGTGGGGCCGATCTTGACGCCGATGGGGTTGGACAGGCCGGACACGAACTCGACGTGGGCCCCGCCCGGCTGGCGGGTCCGCTCTCCGACCCATACCAGGTGGGCCGACGTGTCGTACCAGTCGCCACTCAACGAGTCCCGGCGGGTCATGGCCTCCTCGTAGCCGAGGATGAGGGCCTCGTGGCTGGTCCAGAAATCCACCTGGTGCAGGGCGGTGCCACCCAGGTTCACCCCGCAGGCCTGCATGAAG
>DASSZD010000073.1:0-2130 GCA_035702985.1 Acidimicrobiales bacterium | reverse complement strand
CCTGTCGTCGTACACGGTCTACAAGGTGCCGATGACGTCGCTGACGCTGGAGGCGGTGAAGCCCTCGGGCACCAAGCCCCGAGACGCCGAGCGGTCCAAGAACTTCTTCGCCCTGGGCCTCATCAGCTGGCTCTACGGGCGCCCGCAGGAGCCGACGCTCCAGTGGATCGGGGAGCGCTTCGCCAAGACGCCGATGGTCGCCGAGGCCAACACGCTGGCGTTCAAGGCCGGGTGGAACTTCGGCGAGACGGCGGAGCTGTTCCCCTCCACGTATCAGGTCAAGCCGGCCGCCCTGCAGCCGGGCACCTACACCAACATCTCGGGCAACACCGCCCTGGCGTGGGGCCTGGTCGCGGCCGGTCAGCTGTCCGGCCTGCCGCTGTTCCTGGGCAGCTACCCGATCACCCCGGCGTCGGACATCCTCCACGAGCTGTCCAAGCACAAGAACTTCGGCGTCCGGACCGTGCAGGCGGAGGACGAGATAGCCGGCATCGGCTCCGCCATCGGTGCCTCCTACGCCGGCTCGCTCGGGGTGACCACCACCAGCGGGCCCGGTATCGACCTCAAGACCGAGGCCATCGGCCTGGCGGTCAACCTGGAGCTGCCGCTGCTCGTCATCGACATCCAGCGCGGCGGCCCGTCCACCGGGCTGCCGACCAAGACCGAGCAGGCCGACCTCCTCCAGGCCATGTACGGCCGCCACGGGGAGGCGCCGGTCCCGATCGTGGCGCCGGCCACTCCCGGCGAGTGCTTCCACGCCGCCATCGAGGCTGCCCGCATCGCGCTCAAGTACCGCACGCCGGTGTTCCTGCTCTCCGACGGCTACCTGGCCAACGGGGCCGAGCCGTGGCAGATCCCCGACGTGGCGACGCTGCCCGATATCAGCGTGGAGTTCGCCACCGAGCCCAACCACGTCGACGAGGACGGCAACGCCCACTTCTGGCCCTACCTGCGTGACACCGAGACCCTGGCCCGGCCGTGGGCGGTCCCCGGGACGCCCGGCCTCACCCACCGCATCGGCGGCCTCGAGAAGGCCGACGGGTCCGGCACGGTGTCCTACGACGCCGACAACCACGACCTGATGAGCCGGCTCCGGGTGGCCAAGGTGGCTGGGATCGCGGCCGACATCGCACCCGTCGAGGTCGACGACCCCGACGGCCGGGCCGAGATCCTGGTGCTCGGCTGGGGGTCGACCTACGGAGCCATCGCAGCCGGGGTCCGGCGGGTCCGGGCCTCCGGCCGGCCGGTGGCGCACGCCCACCTGCGCCACCTCAACCCGTTCCCGTCCAACCTGGGCGACGTGGTGCGCCGGTACCGCCACGTGCTGGTGCCCGAGCTCAACCTGGGCCAGCTGGTCAAGCTGGTGCGGGCCGAGTACCTCGTCGACGCCCGGTCGCTCACCAAGATGCGGGGCAAGCCGTTCCAGGCCGAGGAGATCGAGCGGGGCATCACCGAACTGTTCGACGGCCCCACCGCCAACGGCCACTGACGGCCCGGCCGCCCGAGAACCCACGGACACGAAAGCGATACAGCGAAGATGACCGACGTAGCCGTCCCCGTGACGACCAAGAAGGACTGGACGAGCGACCAGGAGGTGAGGTGGTGCCCGGGGTGCGGGGACTACTCGATCCTCACCGCGGTGCAGATGCTGATGCCCGAGTTGGGCGCCCGCCGGGAGGACACCGTGTTCGTGTCCGGCATCGGGTGCAGCTCCCGCTTCCCCTACTACATGAACACCTACGGGGTGCACTCGATCCACGGCCGGGCGCCCGCGGTGGCGACCGGCGTGGCGGTGAGCCGGCCCGACCTGCACGTGTGGGTGATCACCGGTGACGGCGACGCCCTGTCGATCGGCGGGAACCACCTGCTGCACGCCCTGCGCCGCAACGTCGACCTGACCATCATCCTGTTCAACAACCAGATCTACGGCCTCACCAAGGGCCAGTACTCGCCCACCTCGGAGACCGGCAAGGTCACCAAGTCGACGCCGTTCGGGTCGCTGGACCAGCCGTACAACCCGGTCTCGCTGGCCCTCGGGGCGGAGGCGTCGTTCGTGGCCCGCACCCACGACATGGACCGCAAGCACATGATGGAGACGTTCCGGGCCGCCTACCGGCACAAGGGCGCGGC
>DASSZD010000056.1:0-3459 GCA_035702985.1 Acidimicrobiales bacterium | reverse complement strand
TCTCGAGGTCCATGAGCATGGTGCGGCTGGCGTTGGTCACGTCGGTGACGTGCACGCCGCCCTGCACGCCGCCGGTGAGGTTCCACACCAGCCACGAGTCGGTGTTGCCGAACAGGGCGTCGCCCTTCTCGGCGTCCTCCCAGGCCCCGGGCACGTTCTCGAGGATCCACTGGATCTTGCCGGCGGAGAAGTACGTCGCCGGCGGCAGGCCGGCCTTGGACCGGATCACGTCCCCCCGGCCGTCCCGGTCGAGGGCGGCGGCGATGTGGTCGGTCCGGGTGTCCTGCCACACGATGGCGTTCTGGTACGGCCTTCCGGTGCGGCGGTTCCACACCACCGTCGTCTCCCGCTGGTTGGTGATCCCGCACGCCGCGAAGTCCGACGCCTGAAGGCCCGCCGCGTTTATGGCGTTCCGAATGACCGAACTTGTCCGCTCCCAGATCTCGACCGGCGAGTGCTCGACCCACCCGGCCCGGGGGAGGATCTGCTCGTGCTCGAGCTGGTAGCGCCCCCGCTCCCGGCCCTCGTGGTCGAAGATCATGAACCGGGTGCTCGTCGTCCCCTGGTCGACCGCCCCGACGAAATCAGCCATTGCCTGCTCTCCTTGTCTGTCCTGTCATTGTCGTTCGCTGTGAGTGTCGTTGTGAGTGTCGTTGTGAGGCGCCCCGCCCGGGGCTCCCCGGTCAGGCCTCCACCGGCAACCGGCCCGGCTCCTGCGGGGCGGCGCTGCGCATCAGGTGGCGCCCCACCCCGAAGCGGTAGAACGCGAAGCCGACCGGGCCACCGATGAGCGGAGCCACGATCGGCACCCAGAAGTAGAGCTGCCCGTACTGGTCCCGCCAGGCGGTGCCGTAGCCGGTGAGGAAGGCGGCCAGCCGGGGGCCGAAGTCCCGGGCCGGGTTGATGGCGTAGCCGGCGTCGGTGCCGAACGCCATGCCGATGACCACCACCAGGAAGCCGACGACGATGGGCGTGGCCCACGCCGGGGGCCCGTCGTTGTGCGTGTCGGTGATGGCGGCGATGCAGAACAGCAGCAGGGCGGTGCCGAGCACCTGGTCACCGAAGGCGGCCCACAGGTGGACCGGCAGCGACCCGTTGCCGGGCATGGTGGCGAACACGATCGACGTCTTGTGGGTGTGGCCCGGGTCCACCTTGGCCAGGACGGTGGCGTAGTCGGCCCGCACGGCGAGCGCCGCCACGAACGCCCCCACGGTCTGGGCGACGCAGTAGGGCACGACCTTCCGCCACGGGAACCCCCCGAACAGGGCCAGCGCCAGGGTCACCGCCGGGTTGAGGTGGGCACCCGACAGCCGCCCGGCCACGAACACGCCGAGCATCACCGCGAAGCCCCACGCCCAGGCGATGCTGTTGTGGTCGCCGAGGCCGGATCCCCCGCCCACCACCTGGGCCACCACACCGCACCCGAACACCAGGATCAGGAACGTCCCGAATCCCTCGGCCAGCAGCTCGGCCCACAGGCCGACCGGTCTGTCACTGCTGTCCATCTCGATTCCATCCACCGCCACCACCTCTTGGGCAACAGCGGCCGTTGCGCTGGGACTTGCGTCCATCACGGCCTCCCCGAGTTCTCGCCTGAGCTTTCTGCTGATGTGACCCAGTTCATACGGGCCGGCACTCAGGAAAAAGGACGGTCCTCCCGTTGGCAAGCAAATCGCACAGATGTGCACCCTTCGGAAGGGGCCGGCGGTCCGGCCGGAACGGTCACCACCTCTGACTTCTCTCGTGCTCAGAACGCCCCCACCTGCGGTAACCGGGCCCAGTGCGGAGATGCGTACGGTTGGGCCGGTAGGTCCCTTTTGTTTCCGCCGTTATCCCAGATGCGGGCGGGTCGCTGCACGTATGTGCAGCAGGCGGCACCAGGCTCAGACGGCCAGCGTGGCGCCCAGCGTGCGGGCCAGCAGGGCCGGCTCGGCGACGGCCGGGAAGTGGCCGCCGATGTCGTGCTCGGCCCATGCGGTGACGTCGAAGTAGCGCTCGGCCAGCCGGCGGGGCGGCTTGGGGAACGGGACCCGCTCGCCGCCGAAGATGCTCACCGCGGTCGGTACCGGGCCGGGCCGGTCGGCCGGGAGGGCGGCGTCGGGCCGGCGCCGGTAGGCCAGGTACGGCAGCAGCGACGTCCCGATGGTGCCGGTCGCCCAGTAGAGGGTGAGCGTCCCGAGGAGCAGGTCCCGGTCGAAGGCCGGCCCCCCGTCGGGGCGGCGGCTGCTCCAGGCGACCACCTTCTCGCCGATCCAGGCCGCCAGCCCGGCCGGTGAGTCGGCGAGCGCGGCAGCCAGGGTGGCCGGCTTGGTGGCGTGCTGGTGGGAGTAGCCGCCCTCCTCGGCCGACCAGGCGTCCACCTCGGCGAAATGGGCGGCCTCCTCGGCGGACCACGGCTGGGGCGGCCGGCCGAGGCCGGGGGTGGCCAGGTGGATGGCGGTGACGGCGTCGGGGTGGAGGCGGGCCAGCCAGGCGGTGACGCCGGCGCCGAGGTCGCTGCCGTGGGCCGCGTAGCGGCGGTAGCCGAGGCCCTCGGTCACGAGGCGGTGCCACAGCCCGGCGACCTCGGCCGCCACCAGGCCGCCCGGTGGGGGCGGCGCCGACCAGCCGAAGCCGGGCAGGGAGGGGACGATCACGTCGAACGATCGGGCCGGGTCGCCGCCGTGGCGGCCCGGATCGGTGAGCGGCCCGATCAGGTCGAGGTACTCCAGGCAGGACCCGGGCCAGCCGTGGGTCAGCACCAGCGGCGTCGGGTGGGGGCCGGCCCCGGGGCACCGGATGGCATGGACGGCCCGGCCCCCGATGCTGCACCGGATGTGCTCGAGGGCGTCGAGGCGGCCCTGGAACCCGTCGACGTCGAAGCGGCGCCAGTCGTCCACCAGGTCCCTGAGCCATTCCAGGGGCACCCCCGCCCGCCAGTCGACCGCGCCGCCGGGGACACCGGCGCCCAGACCGGACCAGCGGGTGCGGTCGAGGCGCTCGCGCAGGTCGGCGACGGCAGACCGCTCGAGCACGGCCCGCATCGGCTCCACTTGCACCTCTACCTGCACTGACCCCTCCCCGGCTCCGGCGGGTGGCGACCTGCGCCTCCCGGTCGACAGGGCCGAGCGTAGGGGCGCCCGGCGGTCGTCGGCGGCGGCGGGGATCTCCGGCCGGCTGGCGCCGAGTCGGGGGCGGGCGAAGCCGCCGGGGGGGGTGGCCGCCGACAGGGCCGGCCCCCGGGTCACGAAGCCCTACATTCCGGCCAACCGGGAACCGATGAACCGTGCAGAATGTGATCGGCCGGCCGCAGAGTGCGGCCGCTACCGATACGAGTCAGGGCCCGGGCGGTGGACGGCATCGCCGAGGTGCCGGGCCCCCGCCCGACGCCACAGTGAGGCACTTTGTTCGACAGACACAAGGCCGCCAGGGCCGCCGCCGAGACCGAGAAGCTGCGGGCTGCACTGACGGCGATGATCG
>DASSZD010000155.1:0-11901 GCA_035702985.1 Acidimicrobiales bacterium | reverse complement strand
GATGGCCGCCTCGTTGGCTTCCGCCCCGCTGTTGCAGAAGAACACCCGGCCGGTGCCCTCGCCCCCGCTGACCAGCCGGTCGAGGGTGGCGGCCACGTCCTGCTGGGGCAGGGTGGCGTACAGGTTGGACACGTGCAGGAGCGTGCCGGCCTGGGCGCAGATGGCCTCGGCCACCGCCGGGTGGGCGTGGCCCAGGGAGGTCACGGCCAACCCGGACAGGAAGTCCAGGTACCGCTTGCCCCCGTCGTCCCACAGCCAGCTGCCCTCCCCCCGGACGAAGGTGACCGGGCGGGGCGGGTAGGTGTCCATGAGGTGGTTCATGACGGCGTCACCATGGTTCCGACTCCTTCGCGGGTGAATATCTCCAGAAGCAGGGCGTGGGGCTGGCTGCCGTCGAGGACGTGGGCCTGGGCCACCCCGGCCCGGACCGCCCCCACGCAGGAGCGGACCTTGGGGATCATCCCGCCGTCGACGGTGCCGTCGGCGATCATGGCCTCCAGGTCGTCGGTGGTCAGGTTGGAGGCCCGGCTGGCCGGGTCCCGGCGGTCCCGGCGGATGCCGTCCACGTCGGTCAGGTAGACCAGCTTCACCGCTCCCACCGCGGAGGCCAGGGCCCCGGCCGCGGTGTCGGCGTTGATGTTGTAGGCCTGCCCGGTGCTGTCGGAGCCGATGGTGGCCACGACCGGGATCAGGTCCTCGGCCAGCAGCCGCACCAGCAGGTCCGGGTTGATGGCCGCCACCTCCCCCACGAACCCCAGCTGGGGGTCCTTGGCCTCGGCGCTGATGATCCCGGCGTCCTCGCCGGAGACGCCCACGGCCAGCGGGCCGTGCACGTTGATGGCGCTGACGATGTCCCGGTTGACCTTGCCCACCAGCACCATGCGGGCGATGTCCAGGGTCTCCGCGTCGGTGACGCGCAATCCGCCCACGAACTCCGGCACCTTGCCCAGCCGTTTCATGAGATCGCCGATCTGCGGTCCACCCCCGTGCACGACCAGGGGGCGCATGCCGACCGAGCGCATCAACACGATGTCCTCCGCGAACGACGGGAGGGGGTCGTCGCCCGGGCCGCCGGCCCCGGCGGCCAGGGCGTTGCCGCCGTACTTGACCACCACGATCTGGCCCCAGAAACGCCGGATGTAGGGCAGGGCCTCGATCAGGATCTCGGCCTTCTCGTGGGGGCCGATGGCGGTCACGGGTACACCCCGACGGTGGGCAGGCCGGTGGTCTCGGGCAGGCCCAGGGCCGCGTTGGCGCACTGGATGGCCTGGCCGGCCGCCCCCTTGGTGAGGTTGTCGAGGGCGCAGATGGCCATCACCCAGCCGGTGCGCCGGTCGAAGCGGGCGGTGAGGTGGGCGCTGTTGGACCCCAGGGTGGCCTTGGTGGACGGGGACCGCTCCGACACCACCACGAACGGCTCCCGGCGGTAGAAGCCGGCCAGGGTCTCCAGCGGGTCGGCGCCGCCGGCGGGCCGGGCGTAGCAGGTCGCCAGGATGCCCCGGTTCATGGGGGCCAGATGGGGGGTGAACAGGATCCGGGCCCCGGTGGCCTGCTCCATCTCGGGGGTGTGGCGGTGGCGGAGCAGCCCGTAGGCGGTGAAGTCCTCGTCCACGGTGTTGAAGTGGGTGTTCGGCTTGGGCACCCGCCCGGCTCCCGACACCCCGCTGGCGGCGTCGACCACCACCCCGTCCGGTTCGATCACCCCGGCCCTGACCAGGGGGGCCAGGGCCAGGGCGGCGGCGGTCACGTAGCAGCCGGCGGCGGCGATCAGGGTGGCCCCGGCCAGCCCGTCCCGGAACAGCTCCGGGATGCCGAACGCCGCCTGGGCGAGCAGTTCCGGGGCCCGGTGGGCCTCGCCGTACCACTCGGGGTACAGCTGCGGGTCCCGCAGGCGGAAGTCGGCGGCCAGGTCGACCACCGTGGCGACCCGCTTGCGCAGTTCCGGCACCAGGTGCTGGGAGGCCCCGTGGGGCAGGGCCAGGAACACCAGGTCCAGCCCGTCGGCCGCCGCCGGGTCGGCGCTGGCCAGCACCAGGTCCGGGTAGGCGGGGGCCAGGCTGGGGTACAGGTCGGCCAGCCGGCCGCCGGCCTGGCTGTCGGCGGTGGCCAGCACCACGTCCAGGTCGGGGTGGCCGGCGGCCAGGCGCATCAGCTCCGCTCCGGCGTAGCCGGATGCGCCGAACACTCCGGTCTTCAGAACCATCCCCGGACTATACACCTTGGTGCATAACCATGCGGCCCACAGAAAAGTCACAGGGCCCGACCTCTGGTTTCCCACAACCGGGTTGGTTCACCATCAGCACATGTCCTTCGAAGTCACCCTCATCGACGACAGCATCGAGCGGGTGGACGGGGCCGACTCCTACACCCTGGAGGGCCCGCTCACCACCTTCTTCGGCAACGATCGGCCCCGGCCCCTGGACAGCTGGAGCACCAAGGTGGCCAGCTACCGGACCGAGAAGATCGCCCGCATCCGCCGGCTGTAGGGCGCCGGCCCCGGTCGAGGGGTGCCGTTGTTGTCCGCTGAGGGAGGAAACCACACCCCTCGAGCCGCTGCGGTCGCCCGGCCCGCCCTCGAGCCGCCGGGTCGGGGGGCGCCGGCCCTGGTCGAGGGTGCCGGCTCTGGTCGAGGGGTGGGTTGTTGTCCGCTGAGGGAGGAAACCACACCCCTCGAGCCGCCGGGTCGGCCGGGCCGGGGTCGCCGCCGTCCGCGGGGCGCTGCTGGCTCGGCCCGGTTCGGCGGGCCCGGGGCGGGGTGGCCGCCCCGTCGCACGGGAAGGTGCTGGCGCGTCCCCGGGGGCGCTACTGGCGCAGGTCGGCCCCGGCGGCGGCCGCGGCGTCGATCAGCCTGGTGCGCAGGTCGGCCAGTTCGGCCTCACCCAGGGTGCGGTCCAGGGCCCGGAACCGGACCCGGAAGGCCAGGCTGCGCCGGCCGGGGCCGAGGCGCTCCCCCCGGTAGGTGTCGAACAGGGTGACGTCCTCGACCAGCTCGCCGCCGGCCCGGCGCAGGATGGCGGCCACGTCGGCGGCGGTGGTGCCGTCGCCCGCGACCAGGGCCAGATCCACGTCCGAAGCGGGGAACCGGCTGACGTCGCGGGCCAGTCGGGGCCGGCGCCCGGCCGCCGCCACCTGGTCCAGGGACAGCTGGAGGTAACCGACCCGCCCGTTGAGGCCGTAGGCGTCGACCACGGCCGGGTCCACCTCGCCCACCGCGCCCAGCTCCCGGCCGGCGCCCATGAGCCGGCCGGCCCGGCCCGGATGCAGGCCGGGCAGCTCCCCGGCGACCAGGGCCGGCTCGGCCAGGCGGAGGGCCTCGCTCAGCCACACCCAGGCCCGGACGGCGGCGTCCGCCGCAGCGGTGTCGGGGGCGCCCCGGGCGGGCAGGACGACCAGGCCCAGGTGCTCGGCCTCGTCCGGGGTGGGGGCCGCCCCGCTCGGCAGGGCGAACACCCGGCCGATCTCGAACAGGGCCAGGTCGTCGATCTGGCGGTCCAGGTTGAACCTGAGGGCCTTCAGCAACCCCGGCATCAGCGATGTCCGCAGGAGGGACTCGGACCGGTCCAGCGGGTTCTCCACCTCCACCGCGGCGGGGTCCAGACCGGCCCGGTCCAGGTCCCCGGGGGCCAGGAAGGTGGTGGTCCACGCCTCGTTGAAACCGGCCCCGGCCAGCACCGACCGGATGCGGCGCCGCTGCTTCTGGACCGGGTTCAGCCCGGCGGCGTGGCGGTGGGAGCCGGCCGGCACGCTGCGCTCGATCCGGCTGTAGCCCCACATGCGGGCCACCTCCTCCACCAGGTCGACCTCCCGGCTGCATTCCAGCCTCCAGGTCGGTACCGTCACCTCGAAGCGGCCGGCGCCGGCCGGGGCGGTGCGGAACCCGATGGGTTCGAGCAGGCCGGGGATGTCGGCGTCGCTCAGGTCGGTGCCGAGCAGGGAGTTGGCCCGGGCCGTGCGCAGCGTCAGGACCGGACCGGCCGGCAGGTGGCGCGGGTCGCGCACGTCGGTGGCCGGGCCCCGCCGCAGGTTCTCGCCGCCGGGGACGGCCCGCAGCAGGGCCACGAACCGGTCGGCGGCCCGCCCGGCCACCTCGGGGTCCACCCCCCGCTCGAAGCGGACCCGGGCCTCGGACTGCAGGCCGAGCCGCTTGCCGGTGCGGGCGATGGCCCCCGGGTCGAACCAGGCGGCCTCGAGCAGGACCCGGCGGGTGGCCGCCCCGATCTCGGCGTGGGCGCCGCCCATGATGCCGCCCACCCCCACCGCCCGGCCGCCGGCGTCGCATATCACGCAGTCGTCGGGGCCGAGATCCCGCTCCACGCCGTCCAGGGTCTCGAGCCGTTCCCCGGGACGGCCCCGCCGGACCAGGATGCCCTGGCCGCCCAGCAGGTCCAGGTCATAGGCGTGGTTGGGCTGGCCCACGTCCAGCATCACGTAGTTGGACACGTCGACCACGGCCGAGATGGGCCTCATGCCGGCCAGGGTCAGCCGGCGGGCCATCCACTGCGGGGAGGGTCCCTGCGGGACGCCCTCGAGCACGGTGGCGGTGAAGCGGGGGCAGAGGTCGCCGGCCTCGACGGCGACGGGGGCGGTGCCGAGCGTGGCGTCGGCGGCCGGCGGCTCGGGCCCGGCCGGCCACGCCCAGGTCTCGCCCAGGGCGGCGGCCAGGTCCCGGGCGATGCCCGCCATGCACAGGGCGTCGGGCCGGTTGGGGCTGATGTCCAGGTCGAACACCACGTCCGCCTCGATGCCGAGGGCGTCCACCAGCGGGGTGCCGGGCGGGGCCAGGCCGGGGGGCAGGATGAGCAGGCCGTCGGGGGCGCCGGGGTCCTCCGGCAGGTCCAGCTCCCGGGCCGCGCACAGCATGCCGTTGGACACCTCGCCGCGCATCTTGCGCCGGGAGATCTTGAAGTCGCCCGGCAGCACGGCGCCCACCGGGGCCAGCGGCACCAGGTCCCCGACGGCGAAGTTCCAGGCGCCGCACACGATCTGCAGCGGGCCGCCGTCGCCGGGGTCGACGTCGACCAGGCGGATCCGCTCGGCGTCGGGGTGGGCCCGGATGTCGAGCACTTCGGCCACGACCACGTCGCCCAGGCCGGCCCCCACCACCTCGACGCCCTCGACCACCAGGCCGAGCTCGGAGAGGATGGCGGCCAGCCGGTCGACGGGAGCGTCGAGCGGGGCGTAGTCGCGAAGCCAGGAAAGGGGGGCGCGCATCTCGGGCTCCTAGAACTGGGTGAGAAAACGGATGTCGTTGTCGAGCAGGGCCCGCATGTCGGACAACTCGGCCCGGACCTGGGCCAGCCGGTCGATGCCGAACCCGAAGGCGAACCCGCTGTACACCTCGGGGTCCACCCCCACCGCGGCGAACACGTTCGGGTCGACCATGCCGCAGCCGCCCAGCTCGATCCAGCCGGAGCCGCTGCAGGTCCGGCACCCCTCGCCGGCGCAGATCGGGCAGGTCACCTCGAACTCGGCCGACGGCTCGGTGAAGGGGAAGTAGGACGGCCGCAGCCGGGAGTGGATGGCCGGGCCGAAGAACGACGTGGTGAAGGACTCGATGATCCCGGCCATGTCACCGAAGGTGATGCCCCGGTCCACCACCAGGCCCTCGATCTGGTGGAACACCGGCAGGTGGCGGGCGTCGGGGGTGTCGCGCCGGTAGCAGCGGCCCGGCATCACCGCGTAGATGGGCAGCCGGCCGGTCTCCATGAGGCGGATCTGCACCGGCGAGGTGTGGGTGCGCAGCAGGACCGTCTCGGGTTCCCCCAGGCGCAGGTACAGGGTGTCCCACATGCCCCGGGCCGGGTGGGCGGGCGGCATGTTGAGCGCCTCGAAGTTGTAGAAGTCGGTCTCCGCCTCGGGGCCCTCGGCCACCTCGAAGCCCATGGCCACGAAGGTGTCCTCGAGCTCGTCGCGGGTCTGGGTCACCAGGTGCAGGTGGCCGACCCCCCGCCCGGAGCGGGCCAGGGGGGGCAGGGCCGGCCCCACCGCCGTCTCGGTCAGGTCCAGCCGCTCCGAGGCCATCCGGTCGGCCCGGGCCCGCTCGTCCCACTCGGCCCGCAGCTTGGCGGCGGTGTCCTCCAGGGACCGGCGGGCGTCGTTGATGGCCGCTCCGACCGACCGCCGCTCGTCGGGCCCCAGATCCCTGAGCCGGGTGTTGAGCCCGGCCAGCGGGGACCTTTTTCCCAGAACCTCCCGCTCGGCGTCGACGAAGGCGTCCCGGTCGGCCGCCTCCTCCAGGCGGCGGCGACCGTCGGCCAGGGTGGAGGCGATCAGATTGGAGAGTTCGTTGTCGGGGGGTGTGCTCACTGTTCCTGCAGCCTGTCCAGATCGAGAAGGGGAAGCGTAAACCGAAATGTGGATCCCTCACCCACTATTGACTCCGCCCGCAGCTCGCCCCCGTGGGATTCGACCAGTCCCCGGCTGATCCACAGCCCCAGGCCGGACCCGGTGGGCCGCCCCACCGACCGGCGGAAGAACTTGGTGAACACCTTGGGCAGGTCCGAGGGCGGGATGCCCTCGCCGCGGTCGTGCACCCCCACCGACACGGCGCCGTCGGAGACCGCCCCGTCTATGCGCAACCCCCGGGGGGAGGCGTACTTGCAGGCGTTCTCGACCAGGTTGGTCAGCACCTGCTCCACCTTGTCCGGGTCGGCGTAGACCTTGGGGAGGTCGGCGGGGAACTCGGTGACGGCCTCCAGCTCGGGGTACTCCAGGGCCACCTTGTCGACCACGCTGGCGGCCAGGCGGGCCAGGTCCACCATCTGGCGGCGCAGGATGAGCCGGCCGGTCTCCAGCCGGCTGATGTCGAGCAACTCGGTTATGAGGCGGGTGACCCGGTCGGCGTCGTGGTTGACCTGCTGGAGCATCATCACCTTCTGCTCGTCCGTGAGACGGTCCCAACGGTTGAGCATCAAGGAGGTGTAACCCTTGACCGAGGTGAGCGGGGACCGCAGCTCGTGGCTGACGGTGGAGACGATCTCCATCCCCCCCGGCGGGCGGCGCAGGCTGCGGCCCGGGACCTGCAGGGTGAGCACGGCGCCGGACAGGAGCCCGGCCCCGTCCCTGGTGTAGGTGCCGCTCAGGGTGGTGGTCACGCTCCGGTGGGCGCCGTGGACGGTGACCGGCTGGGGCACGATGCGGGTGGTGCCCCGCAGCCGGCTGGGGCCGGGCCAGCGGCTGGAGTCGCAGCGGGACCCGTCGCTGTCGTGCCAGTCGAGCAGCCCCCGGCAGGACCGGCCGGCCAGCTCGGACGCCGGGTAGCCGGTGAGCCGGCCGGCCGCCGGGTTGGCGGCGCTGATGCGACCTCCGGCGTCGAGGACGATCACGGCGTCGGCCAGCACGTCGAGGGCGATGGTGTCCCGGTTCACGTCCCGGCCGCCCCGCTGCGTTCCCGGCGCTGGCGGGCCGCTTCGAAGCAGACGATGGTGGCGGCCATGGCCACGTTGAGGGACTCGCTGGTGGCCACCATGGGGATGGTCACCAGCTGGTCGAGCCGGCCGGCCAGTCCGTCGGGCAGTCCCCGGCTCTCCCCGCCGAGCACCAGGGCGCAGGGGCCGGCCAGATCGGCCCGGTCGTAGGGATGGCCGCCCCGGGCGGTGGTGGCGATCCGGCGCAGGCCCCAGAGGCCGAGCCGGTCGAGCGTCTCGCCGGCCGGCGCGCCCGTGACGACCGGCAGGTGGAACACGGCGCCGGCGGACGCCCGGACCGCTTTGGGGTTGTACACGTCGACGGCACCCGAGCAGAAGATTACCGCCCCGGCCCCCGACGCCGCGGCCGAGCGCACGATGGTGCCGGCGTTGCCGGGATCCTGCAGGTCCACGCACACCACCACCGGGTCGGGCCGCCGGCCTTCCAGGTCGGCCAGGCTGACGGCGGGGGTCTCCACGATGGCCGCCACCGGTTGGGCGGCCACGGTGTCGCAGGCCCGGGTCAGGACGCCCGGGGCCGTCTCCAGGATGCGGGCGCCCCGCCGGCCGGCCCGCCCGGCCAGTTCCCGCAGTTCCTCCCCGGCCGAGCTGTCCAGGTAGACGGCGTCCACGGTGGCCCCGGCGGCCAGGGCCTCGCCCAGCAGCTTGGGTCCTTCCACCACGAACCGGCCGGCTTCCCGGCGGGCCGCCCTGCGGCCGGCGAGCAGGCGCAGGCGTTGCACCTGCTCGCTACGGAACGACAGGGCGACCAGCGGGGCTCCGATCCCGTATGGCCTAGGCGGTGGTGGCCGCGGCGGCCGAAGGAGCGCTGTCCAGGGCGGTGCGGGCGGTTTCCACCAAGGCGGCGAAGGCCTGGTCGTCGGTGACGGCCAGGTCGGCCAGGATCTTGCGGTCGACCTCCACCCCGGCGACGCGCAGCCCGGCGATCAGGCGGCTGTAGGTGAAGTCGTGCAGGCGGGCCGCCGCGTTGATCCGCTGGATCCACAGCTGGCGGAAATCCCCCTTCCGGGCCCGACGGTCCCGGAAGGCGTACTGCATCGAGTGCATGACCTGCTCATGGGCAGCCCGGTAGCTCCGGCTCTTGTTGCCGAAATAGCCCTGCGCCTGCTCTAGGACGGCGCGACGGTGCTTTTTGCTATGGACGGCGCGCTTTACCCGGGCCATCGACAGCTCCTTTCAACCATTTGGGATGTAACAGGGGAAAAAGTGGGGGCCGGCGCGCCGCAGCGCCCCGGTGAGACCAAGAGCCGGCTACAGGCCGAGGAGGCGCTTGACGGCCCGGACGTCGCCGGGAGCCACGTCCGCCGGGCGGGCCAGCCGCCGGGTACGGGTGGAGGACTTCTTCTCGAGGATGTGCGAACGGAAGGCCTTCCGGCGCCGCAGCTTCCCGGTCCCGGTGATCTTGAAGCGCTTGGCCGCGCCCCGATCGGTCTTCATCTTCGGCATTTCTGTGGGAACTCCTGGCTTGGCTGGTCGGGGTGGTGGTCGGGGGGCGGTGGCCGTCGACCGGTGGTGCAGTGGAGCGGGACCGTCAGCCGGCCGGCGGTGCCGGTGCGGCGGCGTCGGGACCCGGGCTCGGAGCCTGAGGGGGCGCCGGGGCGGTGGCCGCGGGGGCCGGGGAGGCCTGACCGTTGTCGGTCGATTCGGTCCCGGAGGGCTTCTTGACCTGGGCGCGGCGGTCGGGGGCGAGCACCATGATCATGTTCCGGCCGTCGAGCTTGGGGGCGGCTTCCACCTTGGCCACGGTGGAGACCTGTTCGGCCACCTGGTCGAGGATCTTCTTGCCCAGCTCCGGGTGACTCATCTCCCGGCCCCGGAACATGATGGTGATCTTGACCTTGTGACCCTCACCCAGGAAGCGGGCGACCTGGCGGGTCTTGGTGTCGAAGTCGCCGGTTCCGATCTTGGGCCGGTACTTCATCTCCTTGATCCCCGTGCTGGACGCCTTCCGGCGGGACTCCTTGGCCCGCTGGGCCGCCTCGTACTTGAAGCGGTTGAAGTCCATGATCCGGCAGACCGGCGGGTTGGCCTCGGCGGCCACCTCGACCAGGTCCATGTCCATCTGCCGGGCGATGCTCAGGGCTTCCGGCAGGGCCTTGACGCCCAGCTGGTTGCCCTCGGGATCGATGAGTCGTACCTCGCGGGCCCGTATACGCTCGTTGGTCCGGTGCTCGTTCTGGTCAGGCGTAGGGGCTATGCGGCATCACTCCTAGGTAAGCGGCCCTCCGCCAGAATTGGCGAAAGGGCGTGCGTCAGGAAGCAACGCCGCCCTAGCGGTCATCCGACCCGGACGCGAGTCTCCGTGAACTACGGGGCCCGGCCGGGTGGGGGCCCGGGGGCCCCGCTTCCTGAACTCGGTTTTCAACATAGGGTAGCGCACATGAGTTCTCTTTGGACGCCCGGCGGGGAGAGACCCGTTTCCCGTGAGCCCGCGCCGGAGCAGTCGGCCGCCCCCCGAACCCCCGGTCAACCGTCCGAGGAGGAGATGCGCCGGGAGATGGCCGAGCTCCAGGAGCAGCTGGCCCGCACCCCGGCGGAGGTGGTGGTGGCCAACCACGCCTACGGGTTGTTCGAGCTGGCGGCCCTGCACCTGTCGCTCAACCCCCCCCAGATGGACCAGGCCCGGGTGGCCATAGACGCGCTGTCGTGCCTGGTGGAGGGGATGGGCGCCCGGCTGGGCCAGGCCGCCGAGGAGCTGGGGGCGGGGCTGGCCCAGCTGCGCATGGCCTTCGTGCAGGTCTCGGCGGTGGTGAGGTCCGGGGCCGAGCCGGGTGACGCCCCGGCGGCGGACGCCGGCCAGGGTTCCCCCGGTGGGGATGCGCCCGGAGAGGCCCCCGGGGGGCACGGCTCCGGGGCCGGCGCCGGGTAGGCGGGGGCGGGGCTAAAGCCGGGTGAGCCGGGCGGCCTCCCAGCTGCCCCGCCGGGCCGCCACCACCTCGAACGCCACCCGGGTGCCCGCATCTATCCGGCGGGTGCCGTCGGCGATCTGGGTGCAGTGGAAGCCGAACCGGCGGCCGCCGGCGTCCTCCACCGTGCCCAGCCCCACCGCCTCGTCGTAGTCCACGACCCGGCCGGTCAGGATCGGGGTGGGGGCCGTCACGGGACGATCTTGGCGATCGGCAGCTCGATGATGTCGGTCGCCCCGTGGTCCTTGAGGGCCGGGATCAACGTGTTGATGGTGTGCTTGGGCACCACCGCCTCCACCGCGAAGCCGTCCTCGCCGAACAGTTTCGACACGGTGGGCGACTTCATGGCCGGCAGCAGATCTATGACCCCGCCCAGGGCCGCCTCCGCCACGTTGAGCTTCACGAGCACCCGCTGCCGGGCGATCAGGGTCCCGGTGAGCAGGGTCTTTATCTGCTCCATGGCGTGCCGCTTCTGGTCGTCGGCGAACGAGGCCGGGTTGGCCACCAGCTCGGTGTAGGACTCCAGGATGGTGGCGATGATGCGCAGGCCGGCCGCTCTCAGGGCCCGGCCGGTCTCGGTGATCTCCACCACCGCGTCGGCCACCTCGGGGATCTTGGCCTCGGTGGCCCCGTAGGAGAGGCGGACCTCGCCGTGCACCCCGTGCTGCTCCAGGTAGCGCCGGGTCAGCGACGGGTACTCGGTGGACACCCGTACCCCGGCCGGCAGGTCGGCGACGCCCTGCACCGGGGAGTCGGCGGCCACGGCCAGCACCAGCCGGATGGGCCGGGTGGTGGCCTTCGAGTAACGAAGCTGGCCCAGCGACTCGACCGAGCTGGCCGTCTCCTCGATCCAGTCCCGGCCGGTGATGCCCAGGTCGAACAGGCCCTCGGCCACGTACAGGGGGATCTCCTGGGGGCGCAGTATGCGCACCTCGGCCACCCGGGGGTCGTCGATGCTGGCCCGGTAGTCGACGTCGGAGCTGCGGATGACGGCCAGGTCGGCCGCCTCGAACAGCTCCAGGGTGGCGCGCTCGAGCGACCCCTTGGGCAGGACCAGGCGCAGCACGGCTAGCGGGACTTGGGCAGGGCGGCCATCAGGTTGGCCATCTCGATGGCGGTCATGGCGGCCTCGAAGCCCTTGTTGCCGGCCTTGGTGCCCGAACGCTCCACCGCCTGCTCGATGGTGTCGGTGGTGAGCACCCCGAACACCACCGGCACCCCGGTGTCGAGGGAGGCCCGGGCCACCCCGGCGGCGCAATGGCCGGCGACGAAGTCGTAGTGGCCGGTGGCACCCCGGATGACCGCCCCCAGGGTGATGACCGCGTCGTAGTCGCCGCTGGCGGCCAGGCGGGCGGCCACCAGCGGTAGTTCGAAGGCCCCCGGAGCCCAGGCGACGTCCACCGAACCGGGATCCACGCCGTGGCGGCGCAGCCCGTCGCGGGCCCCGTCCAGGAGGCGGTTGACGATGGTGTCGTTGAACCGGGCCGCCGCGATCGCCACCCGCAGGCCGGTGCCGCTCAGCGTTCCCTCGAACGTGCGGCCCCCGTCGGTGCCGTCCCCGCTCACAG
>DASSZD010000084.1:0-30802 GCA_035702985.1 Acidimicrobiales bacterium | reverse complement strand
ACGTAGGCCACGCCGAGGAAGAACGACAGGATCGCCACCAGGAGGGCCACGTGGTAGTAGGAGGCGTGGTGGCCGGCCTGCTCCAGGTACAGGACCAGCATGATGGCCGATGCCACTCCGCCGCCGATCATGAACGGCTTGCGGACCCGCAGACGGTCCGAAAGTAGGCCGGTGACCACCACGGCTACGACGTTGAAGCCCCAGTTCCAGTTGCCCAGGCCGTTGCCGTCCTTGACCGAGAAGCCGAACACGGTGCTGAAGTAGATGAGGCCGAATCCCACCGCGGTGTAGTAGACGAGCAGGTAGATCGAGATACCGAGGGCCGAGGTGATCACATCGGGCTTGATGAGCTGGCCCCAGGGGTTCTTCAGCGACTCCTCGACGTTGATGCCCTTGGCCCGGGCCTCGATCAGGGCCCGGTCCTCCATGGTCACCATCAACTGGTCCCGCAAGCCGGGTGACAGCTCTCTCAGGCCGATCAGGGCGATGACGGCGACCACCAGGCCGGCGATGCCGCAGATGTGGTACTCGTGGGTCCAGAAGCTGGGGCTCGGGTTGTTGCCGATGGTGTTGGTGCCCACCACGGCCACGATCAGGCTGCCCAGCACCGGGCCACTGGTCCAGAAGCCCATCGCCGTGGCCCGGCCCACCTGGGGTGAGAAGTCCCGGATCAGCGCCGGCGTGGCCACCAGGCATATGCCCTCGACCACCCCCACGATCCAGCCCTCCACCGTGAAGACCCACTTGTCAGTGGCAGCCGGGATGATGAAGGCGACGAACACGCCGGTGAGGATGAGGCCGACGACCACCAGGTTGGTGCGTCCCAACCGGTCGGTGAGACCGGCGAAGAGGGACCCGAACGCGCCGATCAGGTTGCCGAAGGCCAGGGTGTACACGTAGAAGGTGAAGCTCATGTGCAGCTTGGACAGGATCAGCGTGGACACCGACCCGCCTACGTAGAGCTCGTAGTACAGCGTCACCGTGGCCAGCACGGTGATGGCCAGGTACAACATCCGCCTACTGGTATCGGGGTAGGTGTCCAGCTGCCGGTTCCAGAGACCGGACAACCACCCCCTCGAACCGGTCGTAGACCCAGTTGCGGCTACTGACATTCAAGTCCCCCCGATGGTCTGTGAGTGGTGTCTCCGGAGCCCCCCGGCTCCGAGCGTGGCGAACGCTAACCGAACCATACGCGCCTGACAACGCCAAGACACGCCATTCAGGGACCTCTTCCCGGCGCAGCGCCTGTTCGCGGTGAAAATTGAGCCCCCGTTGGCCGGCCGGTCCGGCGGTTCAGACCCAGGCGCCCCGCCGGACCAGGACCTCCTTCAGGGCGGCCGGGCGGTCGGTCATGATCCCGTCCACACCGAGGTCGAGCAGCCGGTCCATGGACAGGGGATCGTCGACGGTCCAGACGTGCACCTCGATCCCCAGCCGGTGGGCGGCGTCGACCATACGGCGGTCCACGACCGGCAGCCGGCCCTGGCGGACGGGCACCTGCGCCGCGCCGAACCCGGCGAGGCGCCGGCCGAGCGCCGCCCCGACCGGCTCCGGCACCACGCTGGCCAGCCTCAGGGCGGTCACGGCGGCCGGTCCCATCCCGGTGCACAGCTTCGGACCGAGGGCCCGCCTGATCCGCAGCACCCGCCGGTCGTTGAACGAGGTGATGCACACCCGCTCCACGGCCCCGCAGCGGTGGATGGTCTCGATCAGCGGGCCTACTGCGCTGTCGTGCTTGGCATCTATGTTCCAGCGCACCTCGGGCCAGGCGGCCAGCAGGTCGTCGAGGCGGGGTACCGGCTCGTCGCTGCCGGTGGGGCGGACCGCCGAGAGGTCCCTCCAGGTCATCTCCCGGATGAGGCCGGCCTTGCCGCCGGTGCGGGACAGGTCCGGGTCATGGATGGTGACCACGATCCCGTCGGAGGTGGCATGGACGTCCGTCTCCATGTACCGGTACCCGAGTTCGTGGGCGTGGCGGAACGCCGTCCAGGTGTTCTCGGGCGCTTCCAGGGCGCCGCCGCGGTGGGCGAACGCGATGGGCCCGGGGTGGTCGAGGAAGGCGAAGCGGGAGCTGGGCACGGACCGACCCTACCGAGTCGTCACCGCCTCGACGGAGGGTGGCGGCGCCCCTACCCGGGGTCCGCCTCGTGGCCCGGGTGGCGCAGCCCCCGGTAGGCGTCGACCGGCCGCTGCCGGCCGGTGACCACCTGGTGGATCTCCTGGCAGATGGGCAGGTCGACCCCGTAGCTCTCGGCCAGGTCGAGGGCCACCCGGGCGGTGTTGACCCCCTCGGCGACCATGTGCATCTCGGCCAGGATCTCCTCCAGCACCTTGCCCCGGCCCAGCATCTCGCCGACCGTCCGGTTCCGGCTGAGCGGGCTCATGCACGTGGCCACCAGGTCGCCCATGCCGGCCAGGCCGGCCAGGGTCTGCGGCTCGGCGCCCATGGCCACGCCCAGGCGGGTCAGCTCGGCCAGGCCCCGGGTCATCACGGCCGAGCGGGTGTTGTCCCCCACGCCCAGGCCCTCCCCGATGCCGGCGGCGATGGCGATGACGTTCTTGAGGGCGCCCCCGACCTCGCACCCGATGACATCGTG
Source organism: Acidimicrobiales bacterium (assembly GCA_035702985.1). Lineage (GTDB taxonomy): Bacteria > Actinomycetota > Acidimicrobiia > Acidimicrobiales > Palsa-688 > JAKAXG01. The sequence goes on along the minus strand of DASSZD010000084.1, from coordinate 28,205 downwards.
GTTGCGGTACACCCGGAACAGTTTGTGCTGCAGGACCTCCTGCAGGGCGGCGGCCACCGAGAGGTCCTTGGTGGCGATGACGCTGGCCGCCGCCTGGCCGGCCATGATCTCCCGGGCCAGGTTCGGCCCGCTCAGGGCGGCGGCCGGATGGCCGGGTAGGAGCTCCTCGACGATCTGGGTCATGCGCAGGAGGGTGCCGCCCTCGATCCCCTTGGTGAGGCTCACCACCGGGATCCAGGGCCGGATCCACCGCCGGGTCTCCTCCAGGGTGGCCCGGAACCCCTTGGACGGGACCCCGACGATGAGCACATCGGCCTGGCGGACCGCCTCCTCCAGGTCGGCTGTGGCCCGCAGACGGCGGGGCAGCGTGGTGGACGGCAGGTACGTGCTGTTGGTGTGGTTGGCGTTGACCTCCTCCGCCACCTCCGGGTTGCGGGCCCACAGCAGGGTGGGGTTGAGGGCGGTGGACAGGCTGGCGACGGTGGTGCCCCAGGAACCGGCACCGACGACCGTCACCTTCACCGGCCCCACCTCCCCGTAGTGCGCTGCGCCATCTTCGTCCCCCCGGCCTCGCCTGGCCCAGAACATATCGTCTGGGGGACCAACGGGACCGACAGGTGTGAAGACCGTCCCAGGGCTCGGAGTAGGGTGGACGGCATGGCTGACCAGGCTCAGTTCGCCGACCAAGCCATGGAGTACATGGGCTCCTTGTACAGCGCGGCCCTGCGCATGACCCGAAACCCCTCCGACGCCGAGGACCTGGTGCAGGAGACCTACCTCAAGGCCTACCGGGCGTTCGGGTCCTTCCGGGAGGGGACCAACCTGAAGGCCTGGCTGTACCGGATCCTCACCAACACGTTCATCAACTCCTATCGGGCCCGCCGCCGGCGGCCCGAGCAGACCGAGCTCGACGACGTGGAGGACCTCTATCTGTACCGCCGCCTCGGCGGCCTGGAGGCGGTCAGCGCCGGTCGCAGCGCCGAGGAGGAGGTCCTCGAGCACTTCACCGAGGGAGACATCAAGGACGCGGTGGAGGCCCTGCCGGAGCAGTTCCGGATGGCCGTCCTGCTGGCCGACGTGGAAGGTTTCTCGTACAAGGAGATCGCCGAGATCCTCGACGTTCCCATAGGAACGGTGATGAGCCGGCTGCATCGCGGAAGAAGAGCGCTGCAAAAGACGTTGCACGAGTTCGGAACGGCACGGGGTCTGGTCGGAACGTCCGGCGAGGCCCCGAGTTGAGCAGGTAGCGGCGGCCGGCTCGTCTGACCGCCGGTCTTCACCGGCCCCGGGCGACCGGCGCCGGCCATCAGGAAGCGTCGGGCCCGGGCCCGACCCGACATAGCATCAGGCACTGGAAGATGGACGATCAGGAATCCGAGTACGACGTGGGGGACCTCTACCGGGCGAACGACTGCCAGGACGCCCTGCACACCCTCTACCACTACCTGGACGGTGAGCTGACCCAGGACCGGCGCCAGGCCATCCGCCGGCACCTCGACCAGTGCTCGCCGTGCCTGCACGCCTTCGACTTCGAGGCCGAGCTCAAGCTGGTCGTAGCCCGGTCCTGCCGGGACCAGGTCCCGAGCCATCTGCGGGACAAGATCGCCAGGGCGCTTTCCGAGGCATCCGATACGGAGCGGGGAAGCGTATAGAGGGGGAAGAGACACCCACCGGCCAGCGTTGAGAGGTAATGATGAGCGAACGATCCCTTGGCGGACACACCCTCAGCGGGAGCGAGCGGCCGTCCCGGTCGTTCGGCAGGAACCGCACCTGCCGGGAGCCGGGCTGTGAGACCCGCCTTTCCATGTACAACAACGGTAAGTACTGCTACGTGCACGAGCCCATGACGGTGCCGCGCACCCGGGGCAAGAAGATCGCCTGACCTCCCGTCCCCGGCGGGCGGGACCCCGACAGGCCCCGGGCGGCGCCGGCCCGCGGGGGTGGTGTTCCGGGCCCCGCCGGATACCATGCCTCATGGCTAGGGAGAATTTCGCATGGTTGACCTGATCGCCTGGGACACCGCCCGACAGGTCGCCAAGCGGGTGGCCCGCCAGCAGAACCCCCTCACCGAGTACGAGTTGAGGTCCCTCGAGGCGGATTTCGAGGAGATGACCGCCCGGGCCGAGGATCTGGTGGCGGCCGAAACCGGGCTGCGGTCCCTGGTCGGCCCGGCCCGGGCCCGGGTCACCGACCGGGGGCAGTGGGTGGACGCCAACGTGGCGTCGTTCCAGCGGCTGCTCCGCCCTGTGCTGGCCAAGCTGGCGGCCCGCATGGAGAACGGCCGGTGGAGCCCGGTGCCGGTTCAGGTGTCCAGGCAGCTGGCCGGAGCGGAGATGGGACTGGTCCTCGGATGGATGTCCAGCCGGGTCCTCGGCCAGTACGACCAGCTCATCATCGAGGACGAACGGCCCGAGGACCAGGACATGGTGTACTACGTGGGGCCGAACATCGTGTCGGTCGAGCGCCGGTACGGGTTCCCGCCCCGCCAGTTCCGGCTGTGGCTGGCCCTCCACGAGGTGACCCACCGGGCCCAGTTCACCGGGGTGCCGTGGCTCCGGGAGCACTTCCTGTCGCTGGTGGACCGCACGCTGAGCGGCATCGACCCTGACCCCAGGGCGCTGCTCGACGCGCTGAAGCGCACCGCCGACACCGTCCGGTCGGGGCGCAACCCGCTGGACGACGGGGGTTTGGTCACCCTCATCGCCGGTCCCGATCAGTACGCCGCGATACAGGAGATCGGCGGGATGATGAGCCTGCTGGAGGGCCACGGGGACGTCACCATGGACCGGGCCGGCGCAGATCTGATCCCCGGAGCCGACACCTTCAGCCGCACGCTGCACGAGCGCCGCCGGCAGCGCGGGCTGGCCAGGCTGCTGTCCGTTCTAATAGGTATGGACGCCAAGATGCGCCAGTACGAGCAGGGCGAGCGCTTCATCGCCGCCGTCGAGCGGTCCGGAGGCCCGGAGCTGATGGCCCGGGTGTGGGAGGGGCCCGAGCGCCTGCCCACCGCCGCCGAGATCCGGGACCCGGGCCTGTGGATCAGCCGGGTCGCCGACGACGGCCGGCGGGCGGCGGTGGGCGGGTGAGCGTCGGCGTCCTCCCGGTCGGGGACGCCGGTGCCCCGGTGGCCGACCGGGCCCGTGGGGCGGCCGCCCCGTTCCTGAGCCGCTGCCGGTTCCCGGACGCCTCCTCCGGTCCGGTGAGCCTGGCCGTGTCGGGGGGCCCCGACTCGGTGGCCCTGATGATCCTGGCCCGGGCCGCCGGCCTGCAGGGGACAGTCATCCACGTGGACCACGGCCTGCGCCCCGGGTCGGCGGCCGAGGCGCCGGCGGTGGCCGCCATGGCGGCGTCGCTGGGCTTCGGCTTCGAGTGCCGCCGGGTGCGCGTCGGTCCCGGGGGGGACCTCGAGGCCCGGGCCCGGCGGGCCCGCTACCAGGCGCTGCCGGCCGGTGTCCTGACCGGCCACACCATGGACGACCAGGCCGAGACGGTGCTTCTCAACGTGCTGCGCGGCGCCGCCCTGGACGGCCTGTCGGGCATGAGGCCAGGGGCCGGGGCGTCCGGTCGAGGCCCGGCCGTGGGCCGCCCGCTGCTCGACCTGCGCCGCCGGGAGACGGCCGGGATCTGCACGGAGGCCGGGTTCCAGCCCATCCAGGACCCGACCAACACCGACCCCCGGTTCCGGCGCAACCGGATCCGGACCGAGGTCCTGCCGCTGCTGGGCGACATCGCCGGGCGCGACCTGGTGCCGGTGCTGGCCCGCCAGGCGGAGCTGGCCGCCGCCGATGTGGAACTTCTCGACGAACTGGCCTCGGCGGTGGATCCCGTCGACGTCCGGTCCCTGCGGGCCGCCCCGCCGGCGCTGGCCCGCCGGGCGCTGCGCTCCTGGCTGCGTTCCCCCCGGGCGGGCGGAGGCCCGGAGGCCCATCCCCCCTCATCCGCCGAGCTGGGCCGGGTGATGCAGGTCGTGGACGGGACCCGCCGGGCGTGCCAGATCACCGGCGGCCGCCGGGTGAGCCGGCGGGCCGGTCGGCTCACGCTGTCGGTGGACGGAGGGGATGCGTGACGGCCCGGTTGCCGGGGACCGGCGGGGACGGGACGGGAGCTGCCGCCGGTCCCGGCGCGCCGGCCGAGTCGTTCGACCCGGCCGCCGGCGATCCCCGTATCGGGCGGATCGTGGTGCCCGAAGCGGACCTCAAGCGCCGGGTCAGGGAGCTGGGGGCGGCCATCACCGCCGACTACCGGGAGCGTCCCCCGCTGCTGGTGGGCGTGCTCAAAGGGGCATGCTTCTTCCTGTCGGATCTGGCCCGGGCCATCGAGCTGCCGGTGGAGATCGACTTCATGGCGGTGTCGTCCTACGGCAGCTCCACCCATACCAGCGGGGTGGTGCGGATCGTGATGGACCTCGACGTGGACCTGAGCGGCCGCCACGTGGTGATCGTTGAGGACATAGTGGACTCCGGCCTGACCCTGTCGTTCCTGCGCCGGAACCTGGCGGCCCGCAACCCGGCCTCTCTGGAGGTGTGCGCACTGCTGGTCAAGGAGGGCCTGCAGTCGGTGGACCTCGACCTGGCCTACCAGGGCTTCCAGATACCCCCGGAGTTCGTGATCGGATACGGCCTCGACGCCGCCGAGCGGTACCGGAACCTTCCCTATCTGGCCGTATACCTCGACCCGGAATCCGGGGAAGGTCAGGGTAGCTTGGCGGGTCGATGAGGTCGATGAAGAGGTTCGCCCGCCGCCGCTACCTCTACGCGGTCGTCGCCGTCCTGGTCGCGCTCATCCTGGTTCTGGCGTTGCGGGGCGGCTCGTCGGCGTCGACGCTCAGCCTCAGCCAGTTCGAGCACGACCTGGCCACGCCCGGGAAGGTGATCGACGCCACCGTCCACGACGGCACCGACCGGATCACCGGCAAGCTGCGCGACGGCACGACCTACTCGGTGGCCTATCCCGACCGGCTGACCGAACCGCTGACCTCCAAGATGCTGTCGTCGGGTGTCAAGGTCACGGTTTCGCACAGCACGTCCAGCGTGTGGCTGAGCCTGGTCGACACCTGGCTGCCGGTGCTGTTCTTCGGAGGGCTGCTCGTCTACCTGATGGTCACCATGCAGGGCGGCGGGTCGAAGATCATGCAGTTCGGCAAGGCCCGGGCCCGGGCTGCGGTCAAGGACCAGTCCAGGGTGACGTTCGCCGACGTGGCCGGGGCCGACGAGGCGGTGGCCGAACTGCAGGAGATCAAGGAGTTCCTCGAGTCCCCGGCCCGCTTCCACGCGCTCGGCGCCAAGATCCCCAAGGGGGTGCTGCTGTTCGGGCCGCCCGGCACCGGCAAGACGCTGCTGGCCCGGGCGGTGGCCGGCGAGGCCGGCGTGCCGTTCTTCTCGATATCGGGTTCCGACTTCGTGGAGATGTTCGTAGGTGTGGGGGCCAGCCGGGTCCGGGATCTGTTCGAGCAGGCCAAGGCCAACGCCCCGTCCATCGTCTTCATGGACGAGATCGACGCCGTCGGCCGCCACCGGGGTGCCGGCATGGGGGGCGGCCACGACGAGCGGGAGCAGACCCTCAACCAGCTGCTGGTGGAGATGGACGGCTTCGACGTGAGGGGCGGGATCATCCTCATCGCCGCGACCAACCGGCCCGACATCCTGGACCCGGCGCTGCTGCGGCCCGGGCGCTTCGACCGCCAGATCGTCGTGGACCGCCCGGACCTGGCCGGCCGGCGCCGCATCCTCGACGTGCACGCCAAGGACAAGCCGCTGGCCGACAGCGTCGATCTCGGCGTGCTGGCCAAGCGGACCCCCGGGTTCACCGGTGCCGATCTGGCCAACCTGCTCAACGAGGCGGCCATCCTCACGGCCCGGCGCAACCTCCGCCAGATCGGCATGCGCGAGTGCGAGGAGGCCATCGACCGGGTCCTGGCCGGCCCCGAGCGCAAAACGCTGGTGATGAGCGACGAGGACAAGCTGGTCACGGCCTACCACGAGGCCGGCCACGCCATCGTCGGCCACGTCCTGCCCCACGCCGACCCCATCCACAAGGTGTCGATCGTGGCCCGCAGCCGGTCGTTGGGCCTGACCTACACCCTGCCCGAGGACCGCTACAACCATTCCCGCAGCCAGCTGCGCGACTCCATGGCCATGTGCCTGGGGGGCCGCACGGCCGAGGAGATCGTGTTCTCCGAGCCCACCACGGGCGCCGAGAACGACATCGAGAAGGTGACCCGCATCGCCAGGGCCATGGTCACCGAGTACGGGATGAGCGACGCCCTGGGCCCCCAGCAGCTCGGCCAGCGCGAAGGCGAGGTGTTCCTCGGGCGCCAGCTCAACCATCAGGCCAACTACTCCGAGGAGGTGGCGGCGGTCATCGACCGGGAGGTCCGCGGGCTGGTCGACGAGGCCCACGAGCGGGCCCGCGCCGTGCTGGTGCACCACCGGGACACCCTGGACCGCATGGCCCGCGCACTGGTGGAGCAGGAGACCCTCGACACCCTGGACCTGGCCGAGATCCTCGGCCCGCTCGCAACCTGGCCCGATGGCGGCCGGCGTGGCGGCGCCGCGCCGGCCCGGACGACCCGCGGCCGCCGGGACCGGGGCGGGGACCCGGCCGCGTCCGCAGCCGGCGACGCGGCGGCCGGCGGTGGCGCCGCCCCGGCCGCCCCGGCCGCCCCGCAGGCCGAGCCGGCGGCTCAGCCCACCCGCAGTACGGCCGCCCAACCGGGTCGCCGGTCGGGGACGCAGCCCGGCCGCCGCTCCGCGGCGCAGCCCACCCGCCGCTCCGCGGCGCAGCCCGCAGCCCGCCGCTCGTCGGATCAACCGGCGCCCGACGCCCCGCCCCGGGCCGCAGGCGAGCCGGCCGCCAAGCGCCGGGCCCGCCCGGCGCCCAAGCCCAGCGAGCAGTGATGGTCAGCTCAGGAACGGAGGTCGACCCCACCATCGACGAGGATCCGGACACCGGCCCCGCACCGCTCGGCGTGGACCTGCCCCGCATCGAGGCGGCCGTGCGCGAGATCCTGGCCGCCATCGGCGAGAACCCGGACCGGGACGGCCTGCTGGACACGCCCAAGCGGGTGGCCCGCATGTACGCCGAGATCTTCGCCGGGCTGCGCGAGAGCCCGGGGGACCACCTCAAGGTCGTGTTCGAGGCGGAGCACGACGAGATGGTGATGGTCAAGGACATCCCCATCTTCAGCATGTGCGAGCACCACCTGGTCCCCTGGTTCGGTCACGCCCACGTGGCCTACATCCCCAATGAGGACGGCCGGATCACCGGCCTGTCGAAGCTGGCCCGGCTGGTCGAGGGGTTCTCCAAGCGGCCGCAGGTGCAGGAGCGCCTCACCACCCAGGTGGCCGACTGCCTGGTCGAGGTGCTGGACCCCCGTGGGGTACTGGTGGTGGTGGAGGCCGAGCACCTGTGCATGTCCATGCGAGGGGTGCGCAAGCCGGGCGCCACCACCGTCACCTCCGCCGTGCGGGGGCTGATGCGCGACAGCGTGGCCGCCCGGGCCGAAGCCATGAGCTTCATCCACGGCCGGGGCTGAACCGACCCCGGCCCCGGCCGCCACTCTGGGTGCTCTTCGCCGGGGTGGGGGCGGTCCCGTACCTGTACGCTGACCCCGTGGCTCGGGTGATGGGTGTGCTCAACGTGACACCCGATTCCTTCTCCGACGGGGGCAGATGGCTCGACCCGGCGGCGGCCATAGCCCACGGCCGCCAGATGATCGCCGAGGGAGCCGACATGATAGACGTCGGGGGCGAGTCCACCCGGCCCGGCGCCTCGCCGGTAGACGCCGACGAGGAGATGAGGCGGGTACTGCCCGTCATCGAGGCCCTGGCCGGCGAGGTGGAGATCTCGGTCGACACCCGCAAGGAACCGGTCGCCCGGTCCGCGGTGGCGGCCGGGGCGACGGTGATCAACGACGTGTCCTCCTCGCTGTGGCCGGTGGCCGCCGACACCGGGGCCGGATGGGTGGCCATGCACATGCGGGGCGAGCCGTCCGACATGCAGCGCCGGGCCGTGTACAGCGATGTCGTGACCGAGGTGAGGGATCACCTCCTGGACCGGGCGGAGCGGGCGGCCCGGGCCGGTGTGGAGCGCATCTGGATCGATCCCGGCATCGGCTTCGCCAAGAACGCCCACCACAACCTCAGCCTGCTCAAGCACCTGTCGGTACTGGTGGACAGCGGATGGCCGGTGCTGGTCGGCACCAGCCGCAAGTCCTTCCTCGGCCGGGTGGCGGCCCCGGGGACCGACCCGCTGCCGGCCCTGCAGCGGCTGGAGGGCACGGTGGCCACCACGGCGTGGGCGATTACCCAGGGTGCGGCCATGGTCAGGGTGCATGATGTAAGGCCCGCGGTCATGGCCAGCCGGCTGGCCGCCGGGAGAGCAACCAGGTCGGGTGCTCATCCAATGGAGGTGGCGGGTTGAAGGGTAAGTGGGCGAAGGGGATACCCCCCCGGTTCTTCGCCTGGATCATCAAGGGCAAGCTGGCCGTCAGCGAACGGCCGGGCGGCTACGCCCGCAACCACCGCAAGGTCCGCCGCCACGAGGAGATCCTGTGGTTGCGGGGTGAGGGTTTCACCCGGATCGTGTCGCTCCTGCCGTCACCCCACAACCTCCACGCCTACGACGAGCTCGACATGACGTGGTCGCACGTGCCGTTCGGCCCCCAGGACGACACCGCCGCCGTGCTCGCCGAGCTGTACTTCCACCTGAAGCACTGGCTGGGGTCGGGGGAGCGGATCCTGGTGCACCAGGAGGAGCTGGGCGACCGGCTCATGGGCGTGGTGGCCGGCTACCTGCGCTGGTCGGGCATGGTGCCGAGCGGCCCCAAGGCCATCGCCGTGGTGGAGCGGATCCTGGGCCGCCAGATGGGCCCGGCCGGGAGGGAACTGGTGGCGCTGGCCCCCCAGCTGGCCGGTAGCGCCCCCGAGCCGGCCGCCGCGGAGTGACCGGCACCGGCCCTGCCGGCACCGACGTGATCCAGCTCCGGGGCCTGCGGGTCACCGCCGCCCACGGGGCGCTGGAGGAGGAGAAGGGCCGGGCCCAGCCGTTCGAGGTCGACCTGGACCTGCACCTCGACCTGCGCCCGGCCGGGGAGAGCGACGACCTGGCCCGTACCGTCGACTACGGGGCGGTGGCCGCCGCCGTCGCCGCCGAGGTGCAGGCGGGCCACGCCGACCTGCTGGAGCACCTGGCCGAGCGCATCGCCCGGGCCGCGGTGCACGCCCCCGGCCCGTCCCCGGCGGTCGAGGCGGTCACCGTCACCGTCCGCAAGCTGCGACCGCCCGTGCCGCTGGATCTGGCCACCGCCGGGGTGCGCATCCACCGCCGGCGCGACGAGCTGACGTCCCGGCCCGGCCCGGCCGATCCCGGCCCCCGCCGGTGACCAAGCGCCGGTCCCGCCCGCAGACTCCGGCGTCGCGCCGGCCCCACCCGCCGGCCGGCGACGCGCCGCCCCCGCCCCACGCCTCGGAGGTGCTGCAGGAGAGGCGCCAACCCCGCGAACCGGTGCGGGCCTTCCTGGCCCTCGGGTCCAATCTGGGCGACCGCCGGGGATACCTGGCCGGGGCGGTGCAGCGGCTGCCGGACGTGGTCGCCGTCTCCCACGTGTACGAGACCGACCCGGTGGGCGGCCCCCCGGGGCAGGGGGCCTACCTCAACTGCGTGGTCGAGTTGCGCACCACCCGCACCCCCCGGGAGCTCCTGGCCCTGGCCCAGGCCGCCGAGGCCGCCGCCGAGCGGGTCCGGCTGGAGCGGTGGGGGCCGCGCACGCTCGACGTGGACGTGCTCCTCGTCGGCGACGAGAAGGTGGAGGAGCCCGATCTGGTCGTCCCCCATCCCCGCATGTGGGAGCGGGGGTTCGTGCTGGTGCCGCTGGCCGACCTGGCCCCGGAGCTGGTCGTGGGCCACCTGACGACCGACATCGGGCGGGGGGTACGGCCGGTGGGGACCCTGTAGGTCCGGCGGCAGGCCCAGCGTCAATTCCCGCCCGGGAGCCCGCTTTGGGTACCATCCGGGATGTACGAACGGCACCCTGCGCGGGGCCGGAACGTCAGCGAGGACCTTTTGACCGTCGAAGTAATCGAGCAGGCCCAGGCCTGGCGGGACCGTCTGGACACCTGCCGCTCCAAGGGCCAACAGGTCGGCCTGGTGCCCACCATGGGCGCTCTTCACGGTGGGCACATGTCGCTGATCAGGAGGGCCGCCGGGGAGTGCGACGTGGTGGCGGTCACCGACTACGTCAACCCCCTGCAGTTCGGGCCGGCCGAGGACCTGGCGGCCTACCCGAGGGACCTGGAGCGGGACTGCCTGCTGGCCGCGGAGGCCGGCGCCGACTTCGTGTTCGCCCCCTCCCCCGAGGAGCTGTGGCCCGACCCGGGGGCGACCACCGTCCGGGTGGACGGGCTGACCGGCCCGATGGAAGGGCGGTCCCGGCCCGGCCATTTCGACGGGGTGACCACCATCGTGGCCAAGCTGTTCTCCCTGACCGGGCCGTGCTGGGCCTACTTCGGGGAGAAGGACTTCCAGCAGCTGGCCGTGGTGCGGCGCATGGCTGCCGACCTGTCGCTGCCGGTGGCGGTGGTCGGCTGCCCGACGGTGCGGGACCCCGACGGCTTGGCCCTCTCCAGCCGCAACGCCTATCTCAGCGACGAGGAGCGGGCGGTGGCCCCGCAGCTGTACTACGCCCTGCTGGCGGCCAAGCGGGCCATCGAGGAGGACGAGCTGACCGACCCGGCGCGGGCGGTGCAGATCATGAGCGGGTGCCTGGCGGCCCATCCCCGGTTCACCCTCGACTACGCCGAGGTGGCCGACCCGCGGGACCTGACCCGCCCGGCGCGCATCTCCGGCGAGGTGCGGCTGTTCATGGCCGCCCGCCTGGGCCGGGCCCGCCTCATCGACAACGTGGCGGCCACACCGCCCGACCGAAGCGACAGCTGACACCGAAGCGAAGGAGAGCCACAGCCGTGCGCCGCCGCATGCTCAAGTCCAAGATCCACCGGGCCACCGTCACCGAAGCCGACCTCAACTACATCGGCTCGATCAGCCTCGGCCCGGAGCTGATGCAGGCCGCCGACATCCTCGAGAACGAGCAGGTCGCGGTGCTCGACATCGACAACGGGGCCCGCTTCGAGACCTACGCCATCGTCGGCCGGCCCGGCCAGGTGTGCCTCAACGGGGCCGCCGCCCGGCTGGTCCAACCGGGCGACAAGGTGATCATCATCACCTACGCCGACTACGAGGCCGCCGAGCTGGAGGCCTACCGGCCCACCGTGGTGCACGTGGACGAGGAGAACCGCGAGGTGCCGGTGGAGGCGGTGGTGGCCGGCCGCCGCTGGCTGGGTGGGCCCGGCGCCGCCGCCGCCGAAGCCCCCGCCGCCGCCGCCGAAGTCCCCGCCGTCGCCGAGGCGCCCCCCGCCGGCCGCACGCCTCAGCCGGCCGGAGCCTGAGAACGGTTCCCGGGCACGTGGGCTCCGCCGCCGACATCGACCTGCTCATCGTGGGCAGCGGCGTGGCCGGGCTGTCTGCCGCGACGCGGGCGCTGGCGGGAGAACCCGGCATCCGGGTGGCCGTGCTGACCCGGACGGAGGTGGCCGAGTCGGCCACCGCGTGGGCCCAGGGTGGGGTGGCGGCGGTGCTGTCCGACGGGGAGGTGGACCGGTCCGGAGTCGACTCGCCGGACCTGCACGCGGCCGACACCCTCCGGGCCGGGGCCGGCCTGTGCGACCGGGCCGCGGTCGAGATGCTGGTCCGGGACGGGCCGGACCGGGTCAGGGCGCTGGCCCGCCTGGGCGCCGTGTTCGACCGCAGCGCCACCGGGCGCTGGGAGCTGGCGCGCGAAGGGGGGCACAGCACCGCCCGGGTGGTCCACGCCGGCGGCGCCGCCACCGGCGCCGAGGTGGAGCGGGCCCTGGTGGGAGCGGTCCGGGCCGGTGCCGCCCGGCTGGAGGAGCACGTCCGGGTCGCCGACCTGATCGTGGAGGGCGGCCGGTGCCGGGGCGTCGTCACCGCCGACGGCACCGAGGTCCGGGCCGACCACACCGTCCTGGCCACCGGCGGGGCCGGCCAGCTGTACAGCGTCACCACCAACCCTCCGGCGGCCACCGGGTCGGGGCTGGCCATGGCCCTGCGGGCCGGGGTGGCGGTGGCCGACGTGGAGTTCGTGCAGTTCCATCCCACCGCTCTGTTCGACCCGGCGGGGGACGGCCCCAGGCTGCTGCTGAGCGAGGCCCTGCGGGGGGAGGGGGCGCTGCTCCGCGACGCCGCCGGCCGGCGCTTCGTGGACGAGATGCAGCCCCGCGACGTGGTCGCCGCGGCGGTGGCCGCCGCCGGCCGGGAGTCGGGGCTGGGCCACGCCTGGCTGGACGTGTCGGACGTGGAGGACTTCGGGCGCCGCTTCTCCTCCCTCAGCCGCTCGGTCAGGGCCCTGGGCCTGGACCCGGGCCGGGACTGGCTGCCGGTGGCCCCCGCCGCCCACTACCTGTGCGGGGGGGTGCTGACCGACCTGGATGGGGCCACCACCCTGCCGGGCCTGTGGGCCGCCGGGGAGGTGGCCTGCACCGGGGTCCACGGAGCCAACCGCCTGGCCTCCAACTCGCTGGTCGAGGGCATGGTGTTCGCCACCCGGGCGGTCGACGCCATCCTCGGGAAAAAGGGCGGGCCCCACGCCACCGGCGTCCTCCTGCCCGTCCTGGACCCGGGGGCCCGGGCTGGGATCGCGGCGCTGCCCCTCCCACCGTCACTTCCGCGCCGTGGAACGGCGGAGGAAGCGGACCCGACCAAGGCCCGCCACGCCATCCAGCGGGCCATGACCGACGGAGCGGGAGTCGTGCGCGACGAGGAGTCGCTGGCCTCGGCGGCCGCCGAACTGGACCTGGTCGCCGCCTCCGGTGACGCCGCCGACCTGCTCGTGGTGGCCCGGGCCGTGGTCGCCGCCGCCACCGCCCGCCGGGAGAGCCGGGGCGGTCACCGCCGCCGGGATTACCCGGGCACCGACCCGGCCCTGTCACGTAGGTTCGTGCAATGGTGACAACCGGCTGGCTGGACCCGCCCCTCGCCGCCGTCCGGGCCGTGGTGGCCCGGGCCCTGGAGGAGGACCTCGGCGTCTACGGGGACCTGACCGCCGGGCTGGTGCCCCCCGACGCCACCGTCTCCGCCGTCCTGGCCGCCCGCGCCGAGGGGGTGCTGGCCGGCCGGCTCAGCGCCGACCAGGCCTTCCAGGCGGTCGACCCGGGCATCGGCGTGGAGTGGCTCCGGGCCGACGGCGACCGGCTGGCCCCCGGCACCGTCATCGCCCGGATCCAGGGCCTCCTGGCCCCCGTCCTGACCGCCGAGCGCACCGCCCTCAACCTGCTCGGGCACCTGTCGGGGGTGGCCACCCTGACCCGCCGGTACGTCGACGCGGCCGGGCCCCGGGCCCGCGTCCGCGACACCCGCAAGACCACGCCCGGCCTGCGGGCCCTCGAGAAGGCCGCCGTGCGGGCCGGGGGAGGGGTCAACCACCGGGGCTCGCTGTCCGACGGGATCCTGGTCAAGGACAACCACCTGGCCGGGCTCGGCATAGACCAGGCGGTGACCGCCGCCCACGCCCGCTGGCCCGGGGTGGCCTGCCAGGTCGAGTGCGACACCCTCGACCAGGTCAAGATCGCCCTGGCCGCCGGGGCGGACCTGATCCTGGTCGACAACATGACCCCGGCCACCGTGGCCGAGGCCGTCGCCCTGGTCGGGGGACGGGTGCCCGTCGAGGTGTCGGGCGGCGTGACCCTGGACACCGTCGCCGCCTACGCCGCGGCCGGCGCCGACCTGATCTCGGTCGGCGCCCTCACCCACTCTGCTCCGGTGCTCGACATCGGCCTCGACCTGGATCCCGGGGCGGCCGGGGCCACCGACTCGTAGGAGAAGCGTGCTCGTCGCCATCGACGTCGGCAACACCCAGACGGTCATAGGGCTGTTCGGACCCGGTGACGGCCCGGGGGGCAGCAGCTCCGAGCTCATCTACCACTGGCGGATCGCCACCGTGGCGTCTCGGACAGCCGACGAGCTGGCCCTTTTACTGGATCAGCTGTTCCAGTTGCAGGGCCTCGACCCCGAAGAGGCCATCAACGGCATCGCCGTCGCGTCGGTGGTTCCCCGCCAGAGGACCGCCCTGCGGGAGATGACCCAGAAGTGGTTCAAGGTGGACACCGTCATAGTGGAGCCCGGGGTGCGCACCGGCATGCCCATCCTCTACGACAATCCCAAGGAGGTCGGCGCCGACCGCATCGCCGATGCGGTGGCCGCATACGAGCGCTACGGCGGCCCCACCATCGTCATCGACTTCGGCACCGCCACCACCTTCGAGGTGGTCTCCGAGAAGGGCGAGTACCTGGGCGGGGTCATCCTGCCCGGCATCGAGATCTCCCTGGAGGCGCTGTTCAGCCGGGCCGCTCTCCTGCCCCGCGTGGAGCTGGTCGAACCCCGCAACGTCCTGGCCAAGAACACCGTCGAATCGGTGCAGTCCGGGGTGATCTACGGCTTCGCCGCCCAGGTGGACGGGCTGTGCCGGCGGCTGGAGGACGAGCTCGGGCCCTGCACCGTGGTCGCCACAGGCGGGCTGGCCGGCCTCATCGGCCCCCACTCGGCGGCCATCGAGTACCACGAGCCGTGGCTCACCCTGGAGGGGCTTCGCATCATCTTCGGACGCAACCAGAAGTGAGAGACCCAGTGGATACAACCAGCGGAGAAGGCCCCGTCACCCCCCTACGGAGGGCTACCCGGAGGGCTGCGGGGTGACAGGCGTCCCCTACCGGTTCGAGCCCGACGCCGCCGCCGGCGACCTGGCCGGCCGTTTCGCCGGCCTCCACCCCCAGACCGACACCGGCGTCAAGGTGACCGTGGCCGGCCGGCTCATGCTGCGCCGGGAGATGGGCCGGGTGGCGTTCGCCACGCTGCGGGACTCCACCGGGTCCATCCAGCTGTTCGCCGGGGCCAAGTGGACCGAGGACTTCGAGGGGTTCGTCCACCTGTCCCTGGGCGACTGGATCGGTGCCAGCGGGGAGGTGGTGACCACCAGGACCGGAGAGTTGTCGGTCAAGGTCGACTCGTGGGTCCTGCTGGCCGAGGCCCGGCGCAGCTTCGGGGACAAGTACCGGGGCATCTCCGACATCGACACCCGCTACCGCCAGCGCTACGCCGACCTGTGGGCCAACGAGGACTCCCGCCGCACCCTGCTCATGCGCAGCCGCCTGGTCTCCTGGACCCGCCGGTGGCTGGAGGACCGGGGGTTCGTGGAGGTGGAGACGCCCATCTTCCATCCCATCCCCGGCGGTGCCCTGGCCAAGCCGTTCGTGACCCACCACAACTCCCTCGACGTGGACCTCTACCTGCGTATCGCCCCCGAGCTCTATCTGAAGCGCCTGGTGGTGGGCGGCTTCGAGCGGGTGTTCGAGATGGCCCGGGTGTTCCGCAACGAGGGGCTCTCCCCGCGGCACAACCCCGAGTTCACCATGCTCGAGCTGTACCAGGCCTACGCCGACTACGGCGACATGATGGAGCTGACCGAGAACCTGGTGGCCGGGGCGGCCCAGGCCCTGCTCGGCACCACCGAGATCGAGTACGGCGGCCGGCCCCTGTCGCTGGCGGTGCCCTGGAAGCGGGCCACCCTCACCTCGCTGGTCGAGGAGCACGCCGGCATCAGCGTGGATCTCGACACGCCCCTGGAGGAGCTGCGGCGCATCACCGCCTCCGTCGGGGTGGAGCCGTCGGAGTCGTGGGGGCCGGGCAAGCTGCTGCTCGAGATCTACGAGAAGACCACCGAAGCGGAACTGTGGGGCCCGGTGTTCGTCACCGACTACCCCAAGGAGGTCTCGCCGCTGGCCCGCGATCACCGCAGCCGGCCCGGCTACGTGGAGCGCTTCGAGGCCATCGTGGCCGGCCGGGAGCTGTGCAACGCGTTCAGCGAGCTCAACGACGCCGATGAGCAGCGGCTGCGCTTCGAGGCCCAGGCGCAGGCCCGGGCGGCCGGCGACGACGAGGCCATGGTGGTCGACGCCGACTACCTGCGGGCCCTCGAGTACGGACTGCCCCCCACCGGCGGCCTGGGCATGGGCATGGACCGCCTGGCCATGCTGCTCACCGGGGCCGACGCCATCCGCGACGTGATCGCCTTCCCCACCCTCCGCCCGGAACAGGAATAACGCCCCCGGCGTTCATACCCGGTGCAATGGCACCTCTTTCCGTACTCGATCTGGCCACCGTGGGGACCGGGGCCACCGCCGCCTCGGCCCTGGCCGACACCACCCGCCTGGCCGTGGAGGTGGAGAAGCTGGGCTACCGGCGGCTGTGGGTCGCCGAGCACCACTCCATGCCGGCGGTGGCCAGCTCCTCCCCGCCGGTCGTGATCGCCCACCTGGCGGCCCACACCTCGACCCTGCGTATCGGCTCCGGCGGCGTGATGCTGCCCAACCACTCGCCGCTGGTGGTGGCCGAGCAGTTCGGGACCCTGGAGGCCCTGCACCCGGGCCGGATCGACCTGGGACTGGGTCGTGCCCCGGGCACCGACCAGGCCACCGCCCGGGCCCTGCGCCGTCACGGCGGGGCGGGGGCGGACACCTTCCCCGACGACGTGGTCGAGCTGATCAACTACATGGCCGCCGCCGACGACAGCCCCGACCACCCCATGGCCATGCCCGGCCGGGGCTACCTGCCCCAGGTGTGGCTGCTCGGCTCGTCCCTCTTCAGCGCCCAGCTGGCCGGGCTGCTCGGGCTGCCGTTCGCCTTCGCCTACCACTTCAGCCCGGGGCCTCTCGACGCCGCCCTGGCCGCCTACCGGTCCAGCTTCCGGCCCACCGGCCTGCTCGACTCGCCCCGGGTGATGGTGGCGGTATCGGTGATCTGCGCCCCCACCGACGAGGAGGCCCGCTGGCTGTCAGGGTCGTCGGCGCTGGGCACCGTGCAGCTGCGCACCAACCGGCTGGGCCCGCTGCCCAGCCCCGAGGAGGCCGCCGCCTATCGCTACAGCGAAGCCGAGAAGGCCCTGGTGGAGCAGACCATGGCCACCCACGTGATAGGCGACCCTGACACGGTCTCCGACGGTCTGCTGCGCCTCGAGGAGCGCACCTCCGCCGACGAGTTGATGATCTCCACCCGGTTGCACTCCTACGAGCACCGGGTCCGGTCCCTGCGCCTCATCGCCGGGAGCCGGGGGCTGGTCCCGCTGCCCGCCGCGTCCTGACGGCGGCCCCAGCCGGCGCGGCGTCGGTGGCCCCAGCCGGCGCGGCATCGGGGGTTCGAGCCCGGCGGCCGCCCGGGGGTCCGGGTCTGCGCTGCCGGCGACCGCCCCTTTCGGGGTCGGGTTCCGGCGGTTCGGGTCTGCGCTGCCGGCCACGGCCCGTCTCGGGCCGGGTCGGGCTCCCAGCCGCCGCCCGGGCTCTACGGTACGGTCAGCTCGTCCAGCAACCGGAACCCCACGTCGCCCAGGAGGGTCACGTGGTCGGCTCCCGGCCCGATCCGGCGCAGCGGCTCGAGGGCGGCGCAGGCCCGCTCGGCCCACTGCCTCCCGGTGGCGATGGAGGACTCGATGGCCGACGTGGACAGCACCAGGTCCCGGGCCTTGTCCCGGGCCGGCGGGTCCAGCGGGGCGCCGAGCAGCGAGACCAGATCCTCCCCGATGCCGGGCACGGCCAGGGCCCGCAGCACCGGGAGGGTGTAGGTTCCCTCCACCATGTCGTGGCCGGCCGGCTTGCCCAGGTCGTCGTCGGTGCTGACCAGATCCCGGATGTCGTCCCAGATCTGGAAGGTCATGCCCAGGGCGTACCCGTAGTCGGTGAGGGCCTCCACCTGGGCTCGGGGCGCCCCCGACGTCAGCCCCCCGATGCGGGCCGACGTGGACATCAGCGACGCCGTCTTGCCGGCGATCGACGCAAAATAGGATTTCTCGGTACGCCCGGCGTCGAAGGCGTAGCGCAGCTGGCCCACCTCTCCCTCGCACAGCTGCCCGATGGTCCGGGCCAGCAGGGCGGCCACCTCGGTGCCGAGCGACGCCGCTATCTCCGACGCCCGGGCCAGCAGGAAATCCCCGGCCAGGATGGCCACCAGGTTCCCCCAGCGGGCGTTGGCGCTGTCCACGCCCCGGCGGGAGGCGGCCTCGTCCATCACGTCGTCGTGGTAGAGCGATCCCAGATGCACCAGTTCCACGGCCACCGCACCCGAGATCACCTCATCGGGAACCTCGGGGGCGGCCCCGCACGCCGCTGCGGAGGCCAGCACCAGGGCCGGACGGAGACGCTTACCGCCGGCGCGCACCAGATGGACGGCGACCTCGGCCAGGAACGGGTCCTGGCCGGCTGTGGACGCGCTGAGGGATTCCTCCACCCGCTCCAGAGCCGCCTCGATTCCCGGAAGACGGAGAGCCTCTACGACGTTCATTCAAGGCGAGGCTACGCCACGCCCGCACTAAACAGGAACCCGGCGCCGTCCGATGCATCCGAAGACCGCTGTACCCCGCCGTCGGGAGGCCGGACGGACGAGAAGTTCCGGCGTCGTGCCGGTGGGTGGTTGCATGGAAGCGGGTAGGAACGACTTCTTTCCGGTGCCGGCAAGGTGACCCTCGGGGCCCATCCCCAACGAAACAACTACCCAGGGTCCGGGTAGACTGCAGGAACGGAGGACCAGCATGTTCGAACGTTTTACTGACCGAGCCCGAAGAGTCCTGGTCTTAGCCCAGGAAGAAGCGCGACTCCTCAACCACAACTTCATCGGCACCGAGCACATCCTTCTCGGCCTCATACACGAGGGTGAGGGGGTCGCGGCCAAGGCGCTCGAGTCCCTGGGCATCAGCCTCGAGGCGGTGCGGGAGAAGGTAGAAGAGACCATCGGGCCGGCCGGCTCGTCCACGACCGGGTCCCCTCCCTTCACGCCCCGTGCCAAGAAGGTCCTGGAGCTCTCCCTGCGTGAGGCCCTGCAGCTGGGTCACAACTACATCGGCACCGAGCACATGCTCCTCGGCCTGGTACGCGAGGGCGAGGGCGTGGCGGTCCAGGTGCTGGTCAGCCTGGGGGCCGACCTGTCCCGGGTCCGCCAGCAGGTCATCCAGCTCCTGTCCGGCTATCAGTCGCCGGGCGGCAAGGAAGCGGCCGGCGCCGGGGTGGGCCCCTCAGCCGGCCAGGAGGCCCCGACCGGTTCGCCCGTCCTGGACCAGTTCGGGAGGAACCTCACCCAGCTGGCCCGGGAGCGCAAGCTGGACCCGGTCATCGGCCGCGAGCGCGAGATCGAGCGGGTCATGCAGGTGCTGTCCCGCCGGACCAAGAACAACCCGGTGCTGATAGGCGAGCCCGGCGTGGGCAAGACCGCCATCGTGGAGGGCTTGTCCCAGAAGATCGTCTCCGGCGATGTCCCCGAGACCATCAAGGGCAAGCAGCTCTACACCCTCGACCTGGGCGCCCTGGTGGCCGGGTCCCGCTACCGGGGCGACTTCGAGGAGCGGCTGAAGAAGGTTCTCAAGGAGATCCGCACCCGCGGCGACATCATCCTGTTCATCGACGAGCTGCACACCCTGGTCGGCGCCGGTGCCGCGGAGGGGGCCATCGACGCGGCCTCCATCCTCAAGCCCATGCTGGCCCGGGGTGAGCTGCAGACGATCGGGGCCACCACCCTCGACGAGTACCGCAAGCACCTGGAGAAGGACGCCGCCCTCGAGCGCCGCTTCCAGCCCATCAAGGTGGAGCAGCCCTCGCTGCCCCACACCATCGAGATCCTCAAGGGCCTCCGGGACCGCTACGAGTCCCACCACGGGGTCACCATCACCGATCAGGCGGTGGTGGCGGCGGCCAACCTGGCCGACCGTTACATCGCCGACCGGTACCTGCCGGACAAGGCCATCGACCTCATCGACGAGGCCGGCAGCCGCCTGCGCATCCGCCGCATGGCCACCCCCGCCGACTACAAGGCGATCGAGGACGACATCGCCAAGGTCCGTCGGGAGAAGGAAGTGGCCATCGAGAAGCAGAACTTCGAGCAGGCCAAGAAGCTCCGGGAGCGGGAGGAGGAGCTCCTCCAGCGCAAGGCGGCCAAGGAGCAGGAGTGGCGGGCCGAGGGCGTGGACCTGTTCGACGTGGTCGACGAGGAGGTCATCGCCGAGGTCCTGGCCAACTGGACCGGGATCCCGGTGTACAAGCTCACCGAGGAGGAGACCGCCAAGCTGCTCCGCATGGAGGAGGAGCTGCACAAGCGGGTCATCGGCCAGGAGGACGCCATCAAGGCGGTCTCGCAGGCCATCCGCCGGACCCGGGCCGGGCTCAAGGATCCCAAGCGGCCCAGCGGGTCGTTCATCTTCCTGGGCCCCTCGGGCGTGGGCAAGACCGAGACGGCCAAGACCCTGGCCGAGTTCCTCTTCGGCGACGAGGACGCCCTCATCGCCCTCGACATGTCCGAGTACATGGAGAAGCACACGGTGAGCCGCCTGGTCGGCTCGCCGCCCGGATACGTGGGCTACGAGGAAGGCGGCCAGCTGACCGAGGCGGTGCGGCGCAAGCCGTTCTCGGTGGTCCTTTTCGACGAGATAGAAAAAGCTCACCCGGATGTGTTCAACTCCCTCCTCCAGATCCTGGAGGACGGGCGGCTCACCGACTCGCAGGGCCGCACGGTGGACTTCAAGAACACCGTGATCATCATGACCTCGAACCTGGGCACCGCCGACCTGCGCAAGGCGTCGGTCGGTTTCGCCAAGACCTCCGAGGCGGTCACCTACGAGAAGATGAAGCAGAAGGTCCACGAGGCCCTCAAGGCCCACTTCCGGCCCGAGTTCCTCAACCGGATCGACGACGTCATCGTCTTCCACGAGCTGACCAAGGATGAGGTCACCGAGATCATCGACCTGATGATCAAGCGGGTGCAGAAGTCGCTGGAGACCCAGGGACTGCACCTGGACCTCACCCAGGCGGCCAAGTACTTCGTGGTGGACCGGGGCTACGACGCCACCCTCGGCGCCCGGCCGCTGCGCCGGGCCCTGCAGCGGCTGGTGGAGGATCCCCTCTCGGAGAAGATCCTCTGGAAGGAGTACCGGGCCGGCGAGACGATCATCGTCGACGTGGAGAACGACGCCGAGACCGGAGAACCCGGGATCGTCTTCCGGGCCGTGGAGGGCGTGGAGCCGCCCCCGGTGGCCCTGGCCGGTGCCGGCAGCGGCGAGTAACCGCCGCGTTCAGCTAGACAGCGCTCAGAAGCGCCGCCGCCTCCGGGTGGCGGCGCTTTCTGTTGTCACACCCCTCCCGTAGGTTGAGCGGCATGAGCCGGACCCGTACCACCTTCCGCTGCCGGGACTGCGGGGCGGCGGCCCCCCGCTGGGCCGGCCGCTGCGCCACCTGCGGCGAGTGGAACACGGTGGAGGAGGAGGCGACCGTCCCCGACGGTCCACCCGGCGGCGCCGACGGCAGCCCCCGCCGGCCGGAGGCTGCCCCGGTGGAGATCGGGGTGCTGGCCGGCCTCGACGAGCCGGTCATGCCCACCGGCCTGGCCGAGTTCGACCGGGTGCTGGCCGGGGGCCTGACGCCGGCGTCGGTCACGTTGCTGGCCGGGGAGCCGGGCACCGGCAAGTCCACGCTGTTGCTGCAGGTGCTGGCCGGGCTGGCCGCCGGCGGGCGGCGCAGCCTGCTGGTGTCGGCCGAGGAGTCCCTGGCTCAGGTCCACCGCCGGGCCGACCGTCTGGGCGCCCTGTGCCCGGGCCTGTGGGTGGCGGCTGACACCGACCTGGGCCGGATCCGGGCGGCGGCCTCCCGGCTGGCCGTGGACGTGCTGGTGGTGGACTCGGTCCAGACGGTCTCGGACCCGGCCAGCGGCTCACCGCCCGGCAGCGTGGCCCAGGTACGGGCCTGCGCCCAGCGACTGGTCGACGACGCCAAGTCGGGCGGTCCGGCGGTGGTACTGGTAGGGCACGTCACCAAGGACGGGTCGATAGCCGGTCCCCGGGTGCTGGAGCACCTGGTCGACACCGTGCTCACCTTCGAGGGCGAGCGCCACGACACCCTCCGCATGCTGCGTGCGGTGAAGCACCGCTTCGGCCCGGTCGGCGAACTGGGGCTGTGGGAGATGACCGGCGCCGGCCTCAGCGGGGTGACCGACGCCGGGGCCCTGCTGCTGGCCGACCGCCGGCCCGGCACGCCGGGATCGGTGGTCTTCCCGGCCCTGGAAGGCCGCCGGCCCCTGCTGGTGGAGATCCAGGCCCTGGTCGCCCCGGCCGCCCCCGGTACCGCCCGGCGGGCCGCCTCCGGCTACGAGACGGGCCGCCTGACCCAGCTGCTGGCCGTGCTGGAGCGCCGGGCCGGGCTGGCTCTGGGCGGCCAGGACGTGTACGTGTCGGCGGTCGGGGGGATCAGGCTGGCCGACCCCGGGGCCGACCTGGCGGTAGCCCTGGCCGTGGCCTCAGCCGCCACCGGGCGGGTGGTCGACGAGGACCTGGTGGTCCTGGGGGAGGTGGGCCTGGGCGGGGAGCTGCGCCGGGTCCCCAACGCCGCCCGCCGGCTGGCCGACGCCGGCCGGCTGGGCTTCGGCCGGGTGCTGGCCCCGGCGGGCAGCGCTGTCGCCGACGGGCTGGCCCTCCTGGCCGCCGGCACCCTCGAGGAGGCCCTGGACGGGCATCTGGGGCGGCTCAGCCGACCGCCCCGGCTCAGGGTGGTCACCGGCGGTCACCCCTCGGCTGGGTGAGCCCTGCTGGGGCGGGTCTGTCGCCCAAGGGCTGGGGAAGCGGGCGGGCGGGTCCTGTAGACTCGGCCCAGTGGATCGCCGCCGCGCTGCCCTGATCGAAGCGCTGGGTGCGATATCACCGGGCCGTCCGCTGCGCGACGGGCTGGATCGCATCCTGCAGGCGAACATGGGGGCTCTGATACTGGTCGGGGACGGCCCTGAGGTGCTGTCCATCTGCTCCGGGGGCTTCCTGCTCGATGCCGAGTTCACCCCCCAGCGCATGGCCGAGCTGGCCAAGATGGACGGCGCCATCATCCTGGCCGCCGACGCCAGCCGTATAGCCCGGGCCAACGTGCACCTGGTGCCCAGTCCCAACGTACCGACCGCCGAGACCGGCACCCGGCACCGGACCGCCGAGCGGGTGGCCCGCTCCATCGACGTCCCCGTCATCGCCGTATCGGAGGACCTGTCGGTCATCACCTTGTACCGCAACGACTTCAAGCACGTCCTGGAGTCGGTGGCCCGCCTGCTCGGCCGGGCCAACCAGGCCCTGTCCACCCTGGAGCGCTACCGGGACCGCCTGGACAGCGTCACCAGCGCCCTCACCGCCTCCGAGGTGGAGGACCTGGTCACCGTACGCGACGTGGTCACGGTGCTGCAGCGGGCCGAGATGGTGCGCCGCATCGCCGAGGAGATCGAGGGGTACGTGGTCGAGCTGGGCACCGACGGTCGCCTGGTCCTGCTCCAGCTGGAGGAGCTGATGGCCGGTGTCGAGGACGAGCGCCGCCAGGTCGTGCGGGACTACCTGGTGGACGGGGATCCGGGCCGGGCCGACGAGGTGGTGACCATCCTGGCCGGGCTGAGCACGGAGCGGCTGCTGGACCCCTCGGTCGTGGCGTCACTGTTCGACGATTCCGCCGGCGGCGACCTCGAAGCCGGGCTGCAGCCCCGGGGCTACCGGCTGCTGTCCCGCATACCCCGCATCCCGCCGGCCACGGTCGAGGCGCTGGTCGACCGCTTCGGCAGCCTGCAGAAGATCATGCGCTCCGAGGTGGAGGACCTCGAAGCGGTGACCAGCGTGGACGCGGCCACCGCCCGCATGGTCAAGGACGGTCTCAACCGGCTGGCCGAGTCCAGCATCTTCGACCGCTACACGTAGACAGTTCGTCCCTCCGGGCGCGGCGCCGCCGCCACTCGGGGTTGCGGCGGGCTCCGATGAGCGTTTCATGCTGTTTCATGCTGTCATCTGTGAGCTGGTTTACCAACTATGAGCGGGTTTGAAAGCTTTTCCTGCGTTTCGGCTCACAGATGAATAAACGGCTCACAGATGGAGGCCCCATCACGGGGTCGTGCGGGAACTACCGGGCCCGCTGCTCCAGCCGGTCCCGTTGCACGATGCGGTACCGCCGGTCCAGCTGCTCGATCCAGCCCAGCCGGATGAAGGCGGCGATCGACTTGTTGACCCGCTCGCGCGACGCCCCGACCAGACCGGCCAGCTCCTCCTGGGTGATGGGCAGCTGGAACTCCGAAGCGTCGCCGGCCAGCTCCAGCAGCCGCTTGGCGGTGCGGCCGGTCACGTCGAGGAGCACCGCGTCGGCCAGCGCCGAGTCGGTGGCCCGGAGGCGCTGGGCCAGCAGGAACACCACGTTCCACAGGAGCGGCGGGTCCTGATCCAGCGCCTCCCGGACCGGGCCGTAGGGGATGCGCAGGATCACCGATCGCTCGAGGGCCCGGGCCGACGCCGACCGGCTCCCCTGGTCGAACAGGGGCATCTCGCCGAACAGGTCGCCCGGCTCCATAAGAGCGACCAACGATTCCCGTCCGTCCACGGACCGCCGCCCGACCGCCACCCGCCCGCTCTTGACCACGAACAGCTCGGCCGCCTCGTCGCCTTCCTCGAAGATGACGAAGTTCCGCTCGCAGGTGACCGGCGTCGCCTGCCCGACGATGCGGCCCAGAACGGCCTCGTCGAAAGCGGAGAACAACTCCGAACGACCCAACAGCTCGATGTCTTGCATTCCGCCCGAAGGTTATCCGGCAGGGCCACCGGGCCGGCTTCCGATCTCGCCGTGGCAGCGCTGATGCCGGAAATGGGCAGGGGCTCGGTTCGGGGTCCCCGGACCGAGCGGGGGGCAGGTCGGAGGCTCGCCGCCGCGGCTCTGTGGGTCCCTGGTACCCTTGAAACACCCCCTTCTCGGCATTTTTTCTCTGGAGACGCATTGACATTCGACGTAGGAGACAAGGTCGTCTACCCCCATCACGGCGCGGCCATCGTCGAGCGCCGTGAAGTGAGGGAGGCCTTCGGCGAGAAGAAGGAGTACCTGGTCCTGCGCCTGGCGTACGGGGACCTGACGCTCATGGTTCCCTGCGACAACACCGAAGAGGTGGGCCTGCGCGAGGTGATCAACGACGAGGAGGTCGAGGAGGTCTTCGCCGTCCTGCGCAAGAAGGACGTTCGGATGCCGACCAACTGGTCCCGCCGCTACAAGAACCATGTCGAGAAGCTGAAGTCCGGGGACATCTACCAGGTCGCCGAGGTGGTCCGGAACCTGTCGAACCGGGACAAGGACAAGGGGCTGTCCGCCGGTGAGAAGCGCATGCTCAACCGGGCCCGCCAGATCCTCGTCTCGGAGCTCACCTTCGCCATCGGCGTCAACGAGAGCGAGGCGGAGAAGAAGCTGGACGAAGCGCTGCCCTGAGCGGGGTCGGCTAGCTTGCCGGCCATGACCCGGTCCGTGTGGCGTTCCGTCACGATCCTTTGACCGCGCCCGCCGCCTGGCCGTGCGGTACGGGCCACAGAACCCGGCGCAGGGCAGGGTGAGGAGCATGCGCATGGAAGCGTGGGCGGTGGTGGTGGCAGGCGGCAGCGGGACCCGCTTCGGTGGGCCCAAGCAGTTCGCGGATCTGGCTGGGCGGTCGCTGATCGACCGGTCGCTGGAAGCGGCCCGCGAAGCGTGCGCCGGGGTGGTCCTGGTCGTGCCGGCCGGAAGGGCCGGCGATCCGGAACCGGACTGGAAGGCCGACGGCGTGGTCCCCGGCGGCACGACCCGCTCGGCTTCGGTCCGTTCCGGCCTGGCCGCGGTGCCGGCCTCGGCGCAGGTGATCGCCATCCACGACGCCGCCCGGCCCCTGGCCCGCCCCGAGCTCTGGCGGGCGGTGATCGACGCCGTGAGCGCCGGCGCCGACGCCGCCATCCCCGCCGCGCCGGTCACCGACACTGTCAAAGAGGTCGGCCCCGATGGCCATCTGGTCACCCTCGACCGGTCCCGGCTGGTGGCGGTGCAGACCCCCCAGGCGTTCCGGGCGGAGCTGATCAGGGCCGTGCACGCCGACGGCGGCGAAGCTACCGACGACGCCGCGCTGGTGGAAGCGGCCGGCGGCCGGGTGGCACTCGTGCCGGGCCCCGGGGACAACATCAAGATCACCTCCCCTGAAGACCTGCTCGTGGCTGCGGCCCTTCTCGGCGGCCGGTCGTGACCCCCCGCATCGGGCACGGCTTCGACATCCACCCGTTCACCGACGAGCCGGGGCGGCGGCTGGTCCTGGGCGGGGTGGTGTTCCCCGGTCCGGGCCTGACCGGCCACAGCGACGCCGATGTGGTCGCCCACGCCATATGCGATGCGCTCCTCGGTGCCGCCGGCCTCGGTGACATCGGATCGCACTTCCCGGACACCGATCCGGCCTTCGAAGGAGCGGACAGCATGGACCTCCTGGCCCGGGTGGTGCTCAGCGTCACCGCCCGGTTCGAGATCTCCAACGTCGACACCACCGTGGTGCTGGAGGCCCCCAAGCTGGCCCACCACCGCGAGGAGATGCAGCGCCGCCTGGAGGAGGTGGTCGGGGCGCCCGTGAGCGTGAAGGCCAAGCGGGCGGAGGCGCTCGGGGCGCTGGGCCGGCGGGAGGGCATCGCCTGCTTCGCGGTCGCCCTGCTGGTGCCCCGATGAGCCCGGGTCGCCCGGGTGGGGGCCGCCGCGGCGGGCGCCCGGATGGAGCCGGCGGCCGGCGGGGGACCCCCCGCGGTCAGGGCGGATCCGGGGCCGGGTCGGGCCGGTCCCAGCCGCCTGGCCGGCAGCGCCATCCCGGCGCCGGCCAGGGCTCGGGCCGCCAGGGAGGCGCCGGTCCGGGCTCGGGCCGTCAGCCGGGCGCCGGCCAGGGCTCGGGCCGCCAGCCGGCCAGCCGCCGGTCCGGCCACCAGCCGGGCGCAGACCGGGGCTCGGGCCGCCAGCCGGCCAGCCGCCAGGCCGGGCGCCCGGGAGCTGACTCCACCGGCGCCGGCCAGCACGTCGAGGGCCGCCAGGCTGTCCGGGAGCTGCTGCGGGCCGGCCGGCGGGCGGTCCGCCAGGTCCTGCTGGCCGACCCGGGCCGCTCCGAACCGCTGGCCGACATCGCCGACCTGGCCGAGCAGGCCGGCGTGGCTGTGCGGATCGTGGGGCGGGAGCAGATCGACGCCATGGCGCTGACCGACGCTCCCCAGGGGGTGATCGCCCTGGCCGCCCCCGTGCCCGAGCACGAGCTGGCCGACCTGTTGGAGACCGGCGGTGGGGCGGCCCCGTTCCTGGTGGTTCTCGACGGCGTCACCGACCCCCACAACGTGGGGGCCGTCATGCGTAGCGCCCTCTGCGCCGGCGCCACCGGGATGGTGCTGGGCCGGCACCGCAGCGGCCACCTCACCCCGGCGGCGGTCAAGGCGGCCGCGGGCGCCGTCGAGCACCTGCCGCTGGCCACAGTGACCGGCATCCCGGCCGCCCTGGCCACCCTCGCCGGCGCCGGGGTGTGGACGGTCGGCCTCGACGCCGGGGGAGCGGCGTCCCTGTGGGACCTGACGGTGGCGACCGAACCCGTGGCGCTGGTCCTCGGAGCCGAGGGACGGGGCCTGTCCCCGCTGGTACGCCAGCGCTGCGAGATCGTGGCGTCCATCCCGCTCACCGGACCGCTGGATTCGCTGAACGTTTCGGCCGCCGCGGCCCTGGCCTGCTTCGAGATCGCCCGCCGCCGGGCCTGACGCCGGCCGGGCCCACCCGTAACGGGCGCCACCGGCCCTGCCCTGCGGCCGCTGATCCCCCGGGGCGGCGCCACCGGCCGCGCTCCGGGCTCGTCGCCACACCAACCGGACCTTGACGTGACCACCCGGCTCTGCCCTGCGGCCGCTGATCCCCCGCGGTGGCGCCCCCGGCCGCGCTCCGGGCTCGTCGCCACACCAACCGGGCCCTGACCCGCCAACCGGCGCGCTGACCCCGGCCGGGCTCCCGAACCGCACCCCACGGGTAACTAGTCATTACGTCCGGGGGCGCCTGGCCCTCAAGTAGGGATGATTTGTGGTGAATACCCGGGTTTATCCAGGATCAATCATCATTTCCTGGCTGAGTGACGCTTGACACAGCCCACTGGGGGTAGATAAAAATAACTAGTCCGTCGATGCACCCATAGATGACCCTTCTGCACTAGCCCACGCATTCACCGAGGTCACCCTGATGCCTTCCACGCCCGTCGCCCCTCTCACCGAACTCCAGGACGAGGAACTGGTCAGCCGGTTCCAGCACGGGGATGACTGCGCC
>DASSZD010000118.1:0-19254 GCA_035702985.1 Acidimicrobiales bacterium | reverse complement strand
GAGCCGGAACTGGACCAGATGGGCACGCCGGACGCCCTCATGCTGCTGCCGTACTGGACCCACGGGTGCATCGGCTCCCAGGAGGGCCTGTACTACGAGTCGTCGGCCACCACCCCCTACCACTTCCTCAACGCCGCCGAGTTGTCCGAGCAGCCCTCCAACCCGGTACGCGGCCTGGACTACCCGAGCGGGCCCGACGTGGCCGAAGGGGTGAGCCACCTGCAGATGCTCGGGGTCAAGTACTTCATGGCCGAGACCCCCAAGATCGAGGCCGCGGCCGATGCCGACAGCAACCTGCGCCTGGTGGCCACCGTCGGGCCGTACCCGGTGACCTACACCAGCGGTTCCAGCTCGCGGGTCGAGCAGCGGACCTGGAAGATCTACGAGGTCCTGGATTCCCAGCTGGTGACGCCGCTCGCCAACCAGCCGGTGGTCATGAAGGGGGTCACCGCCCGCACCTGGCTCAAACCCTCCGAGTCCTGGTATCTCGACCCGACCCGGTGGGACGTGTACGAGGCCCAGTCCGGGCCGAAGAACTGGGCCCGGGTTTCGCCCGGGGCCACCACCCTGCCCCACGTCCCCCTGCCGCCCGTCCAGGTGTCCGACGTCCACCAGACCAACCAGTCCGTGTCGTTCAACGTGGACCAGACCGGGGTGCCGGTCCTGGTGCGGATGTCGTATTTCCCCAACTGGCAGGTCAGCGGGGCCAGGGGGGTGTACCGGGTGACCCCCAACCTGATGGTGGTGGTCCCCACCGCCTCGCACGTGACGCTGACCTACGGCCGGACACCGGTCGACTGGATCGGCCTGATCCTGTCCATCCTGGCGCTGGGCGCGGTGGGCTACTTCTGGAAGGCTCCCCCGGTCGGCTACCGCCCGGGCCGGCGGCGCCGGCGGGTCATCACCTGGGCGGAGCTGGACGAGGACGGTAAGGTTCCGGGGCGCATGGCTGCCCCCGATCTGACCTATCTGGACCGAATCTTCAAGGCGTACGACATCCGGGGCACCGTCCCCGACCAGTTGAACGCCGACCTGGCCCGGGCGGTGGGCGAGGCCTTCGCCCGTTTCGCCGACGTCCCCAGGGTGCTGGTGGCCCGGGACATGCGACCCTCCGGGCCGGACCTGGTGCGCGCCTTCGCCGAGGGGGCGACGAGCGCCGGGGTGGACGTGGTGGACCTGGGCCTGTGCTCCACCGACGAGATGTACTTCGCGTCGGGGAGCATGAACGCCCCGGGCGCCATGTTCACCGCATCGCACAACCCGGCCCAGTACAACGGCATCAAGCTGTGCCGGGCCGGCGCCCGGCCCATCGGCGCCGACACCGGGCTGCAGGAGATCAAGCGGGCGGTGATGGCGTCGCTGTCGGGGTCGGCCCCCGCCCCCCGGCCCGGCGGTCCCCGGGGGTCGGTGAGCCACGCCGACGTGCTCAGCGACTACGCCGCCAAGGTCCGGTCGTTCGCCGACCCCTCGGTGCTGCGCCCGCTCAAGGTGGTGGCCGACACGGCCAACGGGATGGGCGGTCACGTGGTGCCGGCGGTGTTCGAGGGGCTGCCGTTCAGGCTCCAGATCCTGTTCCAGGAGCTCGACGGCACCTTCCCGAACCACCCGGCCGATCCGATCCAGCCGGAGAACCTGGTGGCTCTGCAGGCCCGCATCCGCGAGACGGGGGCGGACGTGGGGCTGGCCTTCGACGGTGATGCCGACCGCTGCTTCCTGGTGGACGACCAGGGGGTGCCGGTCTCGGGCTCGACCACCACCGCCATGGTCGCCGCCGCCATGCTCGACAAGCACCCCGGGGCGACCATCCTGCACAACCTCATCTGCTCCAAGGCCGTCCCGGAGATCATCAAGGAGCGGGGCGGGACCCCGGTCCGCACCCGGGTCGGTCACTCCTACATCAAGGCCGTCATGGCCGACACCGACGCCCTCTTCGGCGGGGAGCACTCCGGCCACTACTACTTCCGGGACAACTTCCGGGCCGATTCCGGGTCGATCGCCGCCCTGGTGGTACTGGAGGTGCTGAGCCGGGAAGGGCGTCCGCTGTCGGAGATCCGCCGGGATTTCGAGCGCTACGCCGACTCCGGCGAGATCAACACCGAAGTCGGGGACCCGGCGGCGGTCATCGAGGCGGTGGCCGAGCACTACTCGTCGGCCCGGCAGGACCGCCTGGACGGGCTCACGGTGGACTTCGGCGACTGGTGGTTCAACCTCCGCCCGTCCAACACCGAACCGCTCCTGCGACTGAACCTGGAGGCCGCCGACCGGGCCTCCTGCCAGGCCCACACCGCCGAGGTGCTGGCCCTGATCGCCCCGTCCGAGACCGAAGGGACTGACACCACCCATGGCGCTTGATCCCAAGCTGCTGGAGATACTGGCCTGCCCCAAGGACAAGGGGCCGCTGCTGTACTTCGCCGACGAGGACACGCTGTACAACCCCCGGCTGCGCATGCGTTACCGCATCACCGATGACATCCCGGTGATGCTGATCGACGAGGCCGAGGTGGTCGACGACGCCGAAGCCGGGCGGCTGGCCGCCAGGGCGGAGGCCGAGGGGATCGCCCCCAACTGGAGCGAGTCGCCGGGAACCGGTTCGTGACCCAAGCCCCGCCCCCGGACCGGCTCGACACCGTCGGGATGTTCGGGTTGACGGCCGGCCTGCCCGAACAGGTGGAGCAGGCCGCCGCGCTCGCCACGGAGGTCGCCGACGAGATCGAAGCGTGGGACGTCCAGAACGTGGTGGTGGTGGGCATGGGCGGCAGCGGGATAACCGGCGACGTGATCGCCGCCGTGGCGGAGCCCCTGCTGCCGGTCCCGGTGGTGGTGTGCAAGTCCTACGAGTGCCCGGCGTTCGTCGGGCCCGAGACGCTGGTGTTCGCGGTGTCCGCCTCGGGCAACACCGAGGAGACGGTGCAGGCCGCCACCGATGCGGAGGCGGCCGGGGGCCGGGTCGTGGTCGTCACCGGAGGCGGGCAGCTGAGCGAGCTGGCCCACTCGTGGGGAGCGCCGCTGTTCCCGGTGCCGGACATCCCCCAGCCCCGGGCTGCGCTGGGGGCCATGGCCATCCCGCCGCTCGTGGTGCTGGACCACCTGGGCCTGTACCGCGGGGGCCGGACCTGGATCACTGCAGCGGTGGAGCAGCTCAAGCGCCGGCGGGACGAGATCGAAGCGGCCGGCGACGGCAGCGAAGCGGCCCGCGTGGCCCGCCGTATCGGCCGCACCATGCCCCTGATCCAGGGCGGGGGAGCGGTCGGGGCGGCCGCCGCCCAGCGCTGGAAGACCCAGATCAACGAGAACGCCAAGACCGCCGCCTGGTGGTCCGCCCAGCCGGAGCTGTGCCACAACGAGGTGTGCGGGTGGGGTCAGAACGGCGACGTCACCCGCCAGATCGTGACCGCTGTGACCCTCCGCCACGAGGGTGAGCACCCCCAGGTGGGGAGGCGCTTCGAGCTGGTGGGCGAGATCATGCGGGAGGTGCTGTCGGACGTCGTGGAGGTGCAGGCGGCCGGCGACGGGGACCTGGCCCAGCTGCTCGACCTGATCCTGATCGGCGACTACACGTCGCTGTGGCTGGCCGTGGAGACCGGGGTGGACCCGGGGCCGGTGCCCGTGCTGGGCGAGCTCAAGGCGGCCCTGGCCGGATAGCCGGCCGGCCCGACGGTGCCCGGCCGCCCAGCGGGTAGGCTGGCCCGGGGCCTCAGCGGGTCTGTGGTTGAAAGTCGATGCCAGTCGCAGGCGAAACGACCCACGTAAGGCAGCTGCGGCTGCTGATCATGGTGCGGCTTAGAAGTAAGTCCTGGTTCCCGGTGCGGGCCGCACGGGCCCCGGGGGAGCCAGGCGGGTGTGGGGTCAAAGACCAGGTCAGCCGCTGAGGTCTCACCCTTTCGGGCTACTACCTTCGACTACTTTCGTGATTCGTGAGCGAATCGCCTGTCGACCAGGTCATCCGGGTCCTCATAGCCGATGACCAGGCGTTGTTCCGGAGGGGCCTGCTGGTGGTGCTGGCCACCGAGGACGACATCGACGTGGTGGCCGAGGCCGAGGACGGCGCGGAGGCGGTGGCCAAGGCGGAGGACCTGGCCCCCGACGTGGTGCTGATGGACGTGCGCATGCCGCGGGTCAACGGCATCGAGGCGGCCCGGCGCATCCGGGACCTGCTGCCATCCACGAAGATCCTGATGCTCACCGTCTCCGACGAGGAGGACGACCTCTACGAGGCCATCAAGGCGGGCGCCAACGGCTACCTGCTCAAGGAGATATCCGTGGAGGAGGTGGCCTCGGCCATCCACGCCGTGATGCAGGGCCAGAGCCTGATCTCGCCGTCCATGGCCTCCAAGCTGCTCAACGAGTTCAACGCCCTGGCCCGCATGGCCGCCGAACGGGAGCAGCTGCCGGCCCCGGTGCTGACCACCCGGGAGCTCGAGGTCCTCAAGCTGGTGGCCCGGGGGATGAGCAACAAGGATGTGGCCGACGCGCTGTACATCTCCGAGAACACGGTGAAGAACCACGTACGCAACATCCTGGAGAAGCTGCACCTGCACTCGCGCATGGAGGCGGTCATGTACGCGGTGCGCAAGCGGCTCCTCGACCCCCACGACTGACCAGCGGCCGGGGTAGGTGGGAAGGCCCGTGTCGTCGGCGGTGGTGACCCGGCCCGCAGGGGCGTGGACCCGGGCGCGCCGGGCGGCGACCGCCCGGCGGGTGCTGCCCCACCTGCCGCTGGCGGTGATGATGGCGGCGTACGTGGTCCACTTCTGCTCGCTCAGCATCAGCGTCTTCGACGGCTACGGCGACCCTCCCTTCGACATGGCCCTGTTCGATCAGGGCATCTGGCTGCTCAGCCGGTTCCACGCCCCGTTCGTGACGGTCATGGGTCGCGACATGTTCGGCGACCACACCTGCTTCATCCTGCTGCTGGTCGTGCCCCTGTACTGGATCTGGCCCCACGCCCAGCTGCTGCTGGTCCTGCAGACCCTGCTGCTGGCCGGGGCCGCCGTCCCGGTGTACCTGGTGGCCCGCAGGTACCTGCGTTCCACCGTGCTGGCCACCGCCATGGCCGGGGTGTACCTGCTGAACCCGGCCCTGCAGAACGGGAACCTCGAGCAGTTCCACCCGGAGGCGTTCTCGGTGATGGGCGTGGCGCTGGCCATCTACGCCGCCCTCGAGTGGCGGCCCCGCCTGCTGGTCGGGGCGGTGATCGTCTGCCTGATGGTCAAGCAGGACGCCGGGATGCTGATCATGCCCCTCGGGCTGTGGGTCGCCTGGCGGCGGGACCGGAGGTGGGGTCTGGGCATCTTCGCGGCGGCCGCCGCCTGGCAGGCCGTCGCCTTCGAGGTGATCGTGTACGCCTTCCTCGGCACCACCTCCTTCCAGGCCGACCGGATCCCCTTCGGCGGCATGGGCGGGGTGCTGCGCACGTTCTTCTTCCACGCAACCACGTTCTGGCGCTACGCCCTCGGCGGCCACCGGCCGTTCTACCTGTGGCAGATGGGGGTGTCGGTCGGATGGATGTTCGTGCTGGCGCCCGAGGTGGCGGCCGTCGCCGTGCTCAGCTTCCTGGAGAACTACCTCAGCCAGTTCCCCTACCAGCACCAGATCATCTACCACTACTCGCTACCGCTGGTACCGGTGCTGGTGCTCGGCACGGTGTGGGCCATCTCCCGGCGGCGCAGCGCGACCTCCCGGGCCGCCCTCACCTTCGTGAGCTTCGGGTGCGCCCTGGTGGCGTGCGTGGTGTGGGGGCTGGCCCCGTTCTCCGTGCACAAGTACCCGCACTGGAGCCCCGACAGCCCCGAGGTGCACGACATCAACGCGGTGGAGAAGGCCCTCCCGGCCGACGCCGTGGTGTCGGCGTGGTACCCGTACGTGGCCCACATCGATCACCGGGTCCGGGTGTACATGTGGCCCACCCCGTTCTACGCCGTCGACTGGCACCTCTATGAGCACCCCGGCGCCCGGCTGCCCTTCGCCGACCAGATCCAGTACCTGTTCCTGCCGGCCGGGGGCGGGGGCAGCCCCCAGGTGTTCGCCTCGATCGCCGCCCAGTTCCGGGTCGTCGAGCACGTCGGCGACGTGTACCTCTACCGCCGGGTCCCGGGGGCCGGCCCGGCCGCCTCCGGGTCGCCCGGTTCCGGCGCCGCCCCGGCGGCTGACGGGTCGCCCGGTTCCGCCGCCGCGCCGGCGGCCGGCGCCGGCGGCTGACCGGCGTCCCGGCGGTACAGCGACCAGGTCCCGGTGGTTGCCATCAGGCGGAACCGGGACGCGATCGAGTCGAACACCCGGGCGTCCATCCCGGCCCGGTGGGCCGGGATGACCAGGTACCGGACGGTGGCCGCCGAGGGGAGCCGCTGGCCCTCCTGCCGGTAGAGCCCCCACAGGGTGGCCCGGAACGGGGTGGGCCACTGGTACACCCGGGTCCGGTGGGTGAGATGGGCCACGATGGGCCACGAGGCCGACACCACCGCCCCGGGGGGCACATCCCGCAACAGGGCGTCGGTGGCCCGGACCGCCGGGCTGCCGGGTCCGGGGGAGGGCGAGGCCGACGGCACCGAGAAGGGGGCCACCCCCCACACCGCGCACGAGGCGATGGCCGCCGCACAGACCAGGGCGGTCGCCGCCGGCCGGCGCCGGGGGCGCACCCGCCCCACCGCCACCGCCGACGCCACGGCCAGCACCGGCACCAGGGCCAGCGAGTAGTGGTAATAGATGCGGTGCATGTAGGGGAAGGTGGAGAGCAGGTTCTCCGACACGGTCAGTGCGGCGATGGCCGCCACGTCCGGGCCGAGCAGGAACATCCATCCGAACGCCGCCCCCATCTGCCACAGGTACCAGGGCCGGTCGTCGGCCCACAGGTACGAGAGGAACCGGCCGGTGCGGGTGAACGGCGCCGTGACCAGCCCCCACAGCCCGCCGAAGGGGATGCGGTCCCGGTAGAACGAGGCCGTCCCGAGCAGCAGCCGGATCACCACCTCGGTGGCGAAGACGGCGTAGAGGGCCGCCCCGGCCATGAGCCGGCGCCCGAACTCACGGTCCCGGCGCAGGTACACCCACAGTCCCAGCGGCACCACCAGCAGGGCGGTGTCCTCCTTGACTAGCAGGCAACCGACGGCGGAGACCGCCAGCAGGCGGGGATGCCACTCCAGCGCCGCGAACAGGGCCACGGCGATGAACAGGACCAGGAAGCACTCCGGGTGGAACTGCTCCAGGTCGGCATTCTGCAGGGCCGGGTTCAACAGGTAGGCGCCGGCCAGCCCGGTGGCCAGGGCGGTGCTGGCGGTGCGGCGCCGGGCGATCAGGTACACCGGCACGGCGGCGGCGGCGATGAGGCCGGACTGCAGCACCAGCAGGGTCTGGGCGGCGGGGGCGATCCAGTAGAGGGGGACGGCCAACAGCAGCACGAACGACGTGTGGTCGCCGAAGAGGTCCCGGCCCATGACGGTGACGAAGGGGGCGTGGAACCGGGAGAGCAGCCACACCCCCTGGTCGAAGATGCCCATGTCGTATCCCGGTGACCGGTAGGCCTCGAAGATCCGCACCGACAGCCACGAGAAGCAGACGAAGTAGGCGACCACGAGGAGGGCCACCGGCAGGTGGGGGGCCAACCGGCGCACAGCCCGCCCGGCCGGGCCGGTGCGGGGGGCGGGACGGGTCGCTGCCACGGCCAAGGGTAGCCAGGCCGGCGCCGGTGCGGTCAGACCTTCACCCGGATGCGCCGCCCCCTACGACCGACCCGGGCGAAACTCAACCGGGCCGGGCCGCCGGTACCATTGCAGGACGATGAGCGTGTTCAGCAAGATCCTGCGGGCCGGTGAGGGCCGGAAGGTCCGCGCCCTGAAGGCGCTCGTACCCGACATCAACGCCCTGGAACCGGAGATGGAGGCCCTGTCCGACGAGGAGCTGGCCGCCCAGACGGTCCGCTTCCGGGAGCGGCTGGAACAGGGCGAGGACCTCGACGACCTGCTCATCGAGGCGTTCGCCACGGTGCGCGAGGCGGCCCGGCGCACCATCGGCCAGCGCCACTTCGACGTGCAGCTGATGGGCGGGGCGGCGCTCCATCTGGGCGGGATCGCCGAGATGAAGACCGGCGAGGGCAAGACGCTGGTGTCGACCCTGCCGGTGTACCTCAACGCTCTGGCCGGCAACGGCGTGCACGTGGTGACCGTCAACGACTACCTGGCCAGGCGCGACGCCGAGTGGATGGGCCAGGTCCACCGGTTCCTGGGCCTGACCGTGGGGCGGGTGTCCCCCGAGATCGAGGACTGGCAGGCCAAGAAGGACGCCTACAACAGCGACGTCACCTACGGCACCAACACCGAGTTCGGCTTCGACTACCTGCGGGACAACATGGCCCGGGCCCTCGAGCACATGGTGCAGCGGGGCCACAACTTCGCCATCGTCGACGAGGTGGACTCGATCCTGATCGACGAGGCCAGGACGCCGCTCATCATCTCCGGCCCGTCCTCCGAGTCGGCCCGGCTGTACTACCAGTTCGCCGGGGTGGCCCGGTCCCTCAGCCGGGACGCGGACTACGAGGTGGACGAGGAGAAGCGCACGGTCGCCCCCACCGAGGAGGGCATCGAGAAGGTGGAGAAGGCCCTCGGCATCGACAACCTCTACGACCTGGTGTCGTCCAACTACGTCCACCAGCTGACCCAGGCCCTCAAGGCCAAGGAGCTGTACAAGCGGGACAAGGACTACATCGTCGCCGACGGCGAGGTGAAGATCGTCGACGAGTTCACCGGCCGCATACTCGAGGGCCGGCGCTGGTCCGACGGCCTCCACCAGGCGGTGGAGGCCAAGGAGCGGGTCAGCATCAACCAGGAGAACCACACCTGGGCCACGGTGACCCTGCAGAACTACTTCCGCCAGTACGAGAAGCTGGCCGGCATGACCGGCACGGCCGAGACCGAGGCCGCCGAGTTCGCCAACACCTACGACCTGCAGGTCGTGCCCATCCCCACCAACAAGCCGATGGTCCGCGCCGATCAGCAGGACCTGATCTACAAGACCGAGAACGGCAAGTTCGACGCCGTGGTGGAGGACATCGTCGAACGCCACGACAAGGGCCAGCCGGTCCTGGTCGGCACCGCCTCGGTCGAGAAGTCGGAGGTGCTGTCCCGCCTGCTGGAGAAGCGGGGCATCCCCCATCACGTCCTCAACGCCAAGCAGCACACCCGGGAGGCCCAGATCGTGGCCCAGGCCGGCCGCCTGCACGCGGTGACGGTGGCCACCAACATGGCCGGGCGAGGCGTGGACATCCTCCTCGGCGGCAACCCGGAACTGCTGGCCGAGCAGGAGGTGCGGGCGTCCGGGCTGGACCCGGCCAGCGAGGAGGGCCACGGCCTGTACCGGCAGCTGCTGACCAAGTTCGAGCAGGAGTGCCGGGAGGAGGGGGACCGGGTACGCGAGCTGGGCGGCCTGTACGTGCTCGGGTCCGAGCGCCACGAGTCCCGCCGCATCGACAACCAGCTGCGGGGCCGGGCCGGCCGCCAGGGGGATCCGGGGGAGAGCCGGTTCTTCCTCTCCCTCGAGGACGAGCTGATGCGCCTGTTCGCCACCGGCGCCATGCAGTGGGTCATGAGCCGGGCCCTGCCCGAGGACGTGCCGATCGATTCGAAGATGGTCAGCCGGGCCATCGAGCGGGCCCAGAACACCGTCGAGGGCCGCAACGCGGAGATCCGCAAGGACGTCCTCAAGTACGACGAGGTCATGAACGAGCAGCGCAAGGTGATCTACGCCCGCCGGGCGCAGATCCTCGAGGGCGAGGACCTGCGGTCCCGCACCATCGAGGTGCTCTCGTCGGCCATCGACAGCATCATCACCGCCAACTGCACCTCCGACGACCCCGAGGACTGGGATCTGGACGGCCTGCTCACCGAGCTGCGCCAGTACTACCCGGCCGAGGCCACCAGCGACCAGCTCGCCCAGCTGGGCGGCACCAACGAGATCTACGAGGAGCTGGCCGGCCAGGCCATCGGCTACTACGAGCAGCGCGAGCAGACCATGCCCGGCGGCGAGGAGACCATGCGGGCTCTCGAGCGCGAGGTGATGCTGCAGCTGATCGACCAGAAGTGGCGGGAGCACCTCTCGGAGATGGACTACCTGCGGGAGGGCATCAACCTGCGGGCCATGGGCCAGCAGGACCCGCTGGTGGCCTGGCAGCGCGACGGCTACGAGATGTTCGGGCAGATGATGGCCAGCATCGACGACGACTACGTGAAGATCGTCATGCATGCCCAGGTCCAGGTGCTCGAGCAGGCCCCCCCGACCGACCCCCAGCTGGCCGGCGCCCAGTACCAGGCCGCCGACAACCCGGTGCAGGGCACGTCGGGCATCGAGCGGGCCATGGCCGGCCGGCCGGCCCCCGGCGAGGAGGTGGTCTTCGCCCCCGACCCGACCGCCCTGGACAACTCCCGCTCGCCCGCCGCGGTGGCGGTGGCCGACAGCGGCCAGGTGCAGCGGCCGGTCATGCTGGACTCGGCGTTCGACCACGTGGGCCGCAACGACCCCTGCCCATGCGGCAGCGGCAAGAAGTTCAAGTTCTGCCACGGCCGCTAGACGCCGAGCATGCGCGACTACTCCGGTGATCTGAACGCGCTCGGCCAGCGGCTGGCCGAAGCGGAGAAGTACCTGGGCCTGGAGGACCTGAAGGTCCGCCTGCCCCGGCTCGAGTCGGAGCTGAGCCGGCCCGACCTGTGGGACGACACCGAGGTCGGCCAGCGGGTCACCCGGGAGTACGGCCAGGTCAAGGGGGACGTGGACGTCCTGGAGCGGCTGAGCGGCCAGCTCGACGACGCCCGGACCCTCCACCAGCTGGCGGTGGAGGAAGGCGACGATTCCGTGGAACCGGAACTGGTCGCGGCCATGGGCGATCTGGCCGCCGAGCTGGACCGCCTGGAGCTGCGGTCGCTGTTCACCGGCGAGCACGACGAGTACGACGCGGTCTGCGAGGTCCACGCCAAGGACGGCGGCACCGACGCCCAGGACTGGGCCCAGATGATGGTCCGGATGTACCAGCGGTGGGCCGAGCGGCGGGGCTTCGACTTCGAGGTGGAGGAGGTGAGCGAGGGCCAGGAGGCCGGCATCCTGTCCGCCAGCTTCATCGTCCGGGGCCGCTACGCCAACGGCCTGCTGGCCTCTGAGCGCGGGGTCCACCGCCTGGTGCGGATCTCGCCCTTCGATGCCCAGGCCCGCCGCCAGACCAGCTTCGCCCTGATGAGCGTGGTCCCTTTTTTCGAGGAGAGCCCCGACGAGGTGCAGATCGAGGAGAAGGACCTGCGCATCGACACCTACCGCTCGTCGGGAGCCGGCGGCCAGCACGTCAACGTGACCGACTCCGCGGTCCGGATCACCCACCTGCCCACCGGCACCGTGGTGGCCGTCCAGAACGAGCGCTCCCAGTTCCAGAACAAGGCCAAGGCGATGCAGATCCTGGCCTCCAAGCTGGCCGAACTGGCCAGGGAGCAGCGGGACGCCGAGATGGCCGCCCTGGCCGGGCGCAAGCCGCTGGTCGGCTGGGGGGCCCAGATCCGCTCCTACGTCCTGGCCCCGTACCAGCAGGTGAAGGACCTGCGCACCGAGTACGCCACCGGCAACGTGGACGCCGTGCTCGACGGGGACCTCGACCCGTTCATGGAGGCCTACCTGCGCTGGCGGCGGGCCGGCGCCAACCAGCCCGAGGCGGACGGGTAGGACCCCCCACCCGCTCAAGGCATGACCTGAACCGGCCGATGCCAATGGCTAGGATCAACGTCCGGTCGCCTGCGGGTCGAGCTGGACACGGACCTCTCCGTGCCCGCCTCTACCACCCCCGGATGAGCCCTCCAACCCCATGATCAAGCTCGACAACGTCACCAAGTCCTACAAGGGATCAACGGTCGCACTGCGCGATGTCAACGTCGACGTCCAAAAAGGCGAGTTCGTGTTCCTGGTCGGGCCGTCCGGCTCGGGCAAGTCCACGTTCCTCCGCCTGGTCACCAAGGAGGAGCAGGCCGACGCCGGCCAGGTGTGGGTGGCCGGCAAGGAAGTCGGCTCCCTGTCGTCGTGGAAGGTCCCGTACCTGCGCCGCAACATCGGCTGCGTGTTCCAGGACTTCCGGCTCCTGCCCACCAAGACGGTCTACGAGAACGTGGCCTTCGCCCTGGAGGTGATCGGCCGCCCCCGCAACGTGGTCCGCTCCCAGGTCCCGCAAATCCTGGACCTGGTCGGCCTGGGCAAGAAGCTGTCCAACCTGCCCCACGAGCTGTCCGGCGGCGAGCAGCAGCGGGTGGCCATCGCCCGGGCGTTCGTCAACCGGCCGCTGATCCTGCTGGCCGACGAGCCCACCGGCAACCTGGACCCGGCCACCACCGCCGGCATCATGCGCCTGCTGGACCGGATCAACCGCACCGGGACCACGGTGCTCATGGCCACCCACGACAACGCCATCGTCGACTCCATGCGACGCCGGGTGATCGAGCTGGACCGCGGCACGGTCATCCGCGACCAGGCCCGGGGCGTGTACGGGATGGGGGCCTAGCACTTGGCCATCTCATCCAGCTACGTCCTGCGTGAGACCGGCGGCAACCTGCGCCGGAACCTGCTGATGACCCTGGCCGCCATCGTCACCATGGCTGTGTCGCTCACCGCTCTGGGGGCGGTGCTGGTCATGCGCCAGGCCATCAACAAGGCCTCGGTGCAGTGGCGGGGCGGGGTGGAGATGGCCATCTTCCTGCAGCCGACGGTGTCCACCAACGAGACGGCGGCCATCAGCCACGAGCTGTCGAGCACCCCCGGCGTGAAGACCTTCCATTTCGTCGACAAGCCGCACGCCTACAAGGAGTTCAAGGAGATCTTCGGCGGCAACAACGACATCGTCAGCGTGCTGACCGTCAAGGACATGCCTCCGTCGTTCCGGGTCGTGCCGACCAAGGCCCAGGACATAGCCCAGCTGGGCCGCCAGTTCCAGGGTCAGCCCGGCGTGCTCAAGGTCTCCTACGCCCAGCAGGAGATATCCAACCTGCTCAACCAGTTCTCCCGATGGCGCACCCTGGGCATAGCTCTGGCGGTGGGGGTGCTGGTCGGGGCGGTGGCGTTGATCATCAACACCATCCAGCTGGCCATCTTCGCCCGCCGCCGGGAGGTGGCGGTCATGAAACTGGTCGGGGCGACCAACTGGTTCATCCGGGTGCCGTTCATGCTGGAGGGTTTCCTGCACGGGATCATCGGCGCCGTCATCGGTTTCGGGTTGACCTACGGGCTGCGCAACTGGATCGCCTCGTTCCTGCCCGACCAGACCATCCTGGGCACCAACCAGCTGTTCGTCACCCCCCACGAGGCCATCTACACCGGGCTGGTCCTCCTGCTCGTCGGCGCCGTCGTCGGGGTGCTGGGGTCGGCGTTCGCCGTCCGCCGCTACCTGGCCGTCTAGCTCAACCGGACAAAGGGGGCCGGGGCGCCCGGTCCGCCCTCCCCGCCACCTCCCGCACCGCGGCCGCCACGTCGGCGGGCCGGTCGTGGGGGAGCAGGTGACCGGCTCCGGCCAGCACGTGGCGGCTGGACCCGGCGATGTCGCGGTGCAGCCGATCGGAGACGCCGGCCGGTACCACGTGGTCGGAGCCCCCGTGCACGATGGCTGTCGGCGCGGTGATGGAGCCGATCCGGCCGGCCAGCGGCTCCAGCTCGTCGAGCAGGGCCCGCTGTTCGGCCACGAAGGACCGCCACACCCGCGACGGGCCCCGGGTCAGCCGGCCGAGGGCCACGATCCCGTCCCGGGCCCGGCCGCCGAGGTGCCGGCGGGCCAGGTTCTGCACCGGGGGGCTGCCGAGCAGCAGCCCCATCCCGCCGATGGCGGTGCCGGCCAGCAGCTCCCCGAGGACGGGGGCGGCCAGCAGCCGGTCCTCCCAGTTGACCGCCCCGCCCGGTCCGACCGACGACACCAGCACCAGGCCGGCCACCCGCCCGGGGTGGTCGACGGCGGCCTGCAGGGCCACCCCGCCGGCCCACGAGTGGCCCACCAGGACCGCCCGTCCCAGGCCCAGCCGGTCGAGCAGTTCCAACACCGCGGCGGCGTTGCCGGCGAAGCCGGTGTCCGGGCCGCCGGTGCATCCGTAGCCGGGCCGGTCGGGTACCACCACGGTGAAGTCGGCGGTGAGCAGGGGAACCACCCACTGCCAGTCCAGCCCGGTGCCGGGCTGGCCGTGCAGCAGCACCACCGCCGGCCCCGGGCCGTCGTGGACGGCGGCCTGCAGCGGGTTGACCTGCCCGTACGGCGCCGGACGGGCCGTCAGCCCGGCCGCCCGGGCGGCCAGCGACCGGGGCCGCCGGGCTCTAGCCGACACCGAACCAGCCGAGGACGGTCTGGACGACCAGGGTGGCGGCCATGGCCGCCACCGCCACCACGGCGATCGTGGCCACCACCCGGAACACCCGCCCGTTGGCCGCGTCCCCGAGGAGTCGCCGGCGGTTGGCCAGGATCAGGATGAACACCAGGATCACCGGGGTGATCAGACCGTTGAGGGTCTGGGTGTTGAGCAGGAGGTTGACCAGGTTCCCGGGCAGCAGGGCCACGCTGGCCCCGATGAC
This sequence comes from Acidimicrobiales bacterium, assembly GCA_035702985.1. Taxonomy (GTDB): domain Bacteria; phylum Actinomycetota; class Acidimicrobiia; order Acidimicrobiales; family Palsa-688; genus JAKAXG01. Next base: position 4,695 of record DASSZD010000118.1, on the reverse strand, counting down.
GATCTGGGCGCTGAACAGCGACAGGAACAGGGGGGCGTCGGTGAACGATCTCGACACCGACCGTTCCACCCCCAGCGCCTCCGACACGGCGTAGGCGGTCGACAGCGGCACCACCGCCCCGGCCAGCATGGACGCTCCGAGCAGGCCCAGGCCGAACAGGGTGACCGACAGCGACCCGGCGACCGGCTGCAGGGCCCGGGCGGCGTCGTGGGCGGACGCCAGCGGCAGCCCGTAGCGGCCCAGGGCGGTGCCGGTGGCGATGATTATGAAGCAGCTGACCAGGTCCCCGAATATGGCCCCCGACACGGTGTCGATCCGCTCCAGGCGGTACTCCTCGGGCCCGATCCCCTTGTCGGCCACGGCGGCGGCCACGTACAGCTGCATGTAGGGGGTGATGGTGGTGCCGATCAGGGCCACGCCGAGCAGGATGAACGACTTGGAGCCGAGGAAGTGGGGCACCACCAGGTCGGAACCGACCGCCCCCCAGTCCGGGTGGCCGAGGATGGCGGCGATCGGGTAGGCGAAGAACACCAGGGACAGGACCAGGAACAGCCGCTCGGCGTAGCGGTAGGAGCCGAACATCACCAGCGCCCAGATGCCCACGGCGGCCACCGGCACGGAGATGAACTTGCTCACCCCGAGCAGCTCCAGGGCGGCGCCGATGCCGGCGAATTCCGACACCACCAGCCCCACGTTGGCCACCACCAGGAAGAACAGGGCGAAGGAGGCCAGCCGCAGGCTGAACTCCTCCCGGATGAGGGCGGCCAGCCCCTTCCCGGTGAACGCTCCCAGGCGGGCGCACATCTCCTGCACCACCACCAGCCCCACCGTGACCAGGAGCATGAAGAACAGCGTGCGATAGCCGAACTGGGCGCCGGCCGAGGCGTAGGTGATGATGCCGCCGGCGTCGTTGCCGGCGTTGGCGGCGATGATCCCGGGCCCGGCGATGGCCAGGAACGTGAGCCACCGGCGCCTTCGCTTGGCGGGGGCTTCACCGCCGGGGGCGGTTTCGACGCGCCCCTCCAGGTCGGTGGCCTCCGCGGTCACGACAGCAGCCTCGGGAAGTGGTGGCGGCCCCGCTCGGGCAGCATGGCGTCGATGAGGTCGTCGGCCAGGATGCGACCGACCGGCTTGTTGTCGTCGTCGACGACCACCACCGACGAGTGGCGGGTGTCGACCAGGCTCTGCGCCACCTCGGTGATACCGGCGTCGGACGGCACCGAGACCGGGTCGCCCTCGGGGAGGAGGTCCCCGACCAGGCTGTCGTTGGTGGCCACGGCCAGCCCGTAGAGGGGCAGGTCGCCGATCAGGTGGCCGTCGGCGTCGACGACCACGATGCCGTCGACGTCGCCGGCGTGCTCCTGCTCGCGCCGGAGGCGCCGGCGGATGGACCGGATGGTCTCGTCCGGGGTGGCCACCACCAGGGTGGTGGTCATGAACCCGCCGGCCCGGTCCTCCTCGTAGCCGAGCAGGCCGGTCAGCTGCTCCGCCTGGTCGGGGTCCATGTGCTCGAGCAGTTCCTCCCGCTCGACGTCCTCCAGGTCCCGCAGGGCGTCCACCGCCTCGTCCGGTTCCATGCGGGCCACCAGGGCGGCGGCCTCCTCCGGCGGGGTCTCCCGCAGCAGGGCGCCCAGCTCGTCGGGGTCCATCTCCTCGAGGGCGTCGGCCGCCTTGTCCGGCTCCAGGCTGGCCAGCAGTTCCTGGCGGGCGTCGCGGCCCAGGTCCTCCAGCAGGTCGGCCAGCTCCCCGGGCCGCAGGCGGCGCAGCTCGTCCTGCGAGGCCCGCAACTTCACGGTCGGGACCTCGCTGCCGAACGGCCGGATGGTGGCCCAGTCGATCACCTTGTCGGGGGTGGGCACCCCCCGCCAGCGCTTGGGCCCGAGCCGGCGGAGCAGGGTCTGGGCGCTGATGTCCACCCCCACCAGGCGGAGCACCGGGGCGCCGACACCGGGGATGGGAGCCACGTACAGATCCGCCGGGCGGATCACCTGCTTGCCGTCCACGTCGACCAGCTGATGGTCCAGGACGTCCCGGCCGAGCAGGACCTCGCCCTCCCGCCGGGCGAAGTCCAGCAGGCTGAGCCGGGCCGCGCCCAGCAGGGTCACGCTGCTGCGGGTCACCGCCGCCACCTGGCTCATCGGGGCGAACGACCGCCGCCCACCGATCTTGATGACCAGGCCGGTCAGCGCCGGGTAGGCCTCCTCACCGTCCCACCGGGCCACCACGTCCACCACCCGGCCGACGGGGTCGCCGGCCTGGTTGATGGCCGGGCTGCCCATCAGGCCGGCCACCGAGATCAGGCTGTCACGGATGGACCGCACGGCCAGCAGGCGCTTCTGGCGGTGCCGCCGGGCGGTACGGATGGGGCGGGCCGGGTTGGCGATGAGACGGGGGCGCTGCAGCATGGCCGACCTCGGCGGGGAGGCCCCTGGGGTGCGGGGGCGGCTTCTAAGGCGGATCAGGGCCTGGTCAAGGTACCAGCCGGTCAGGCCGGCCGGTTCACAAGGTGCTGGGCGGAGGTGGTCAGGTACCCGAGCAGCTGGACCTCGTCGAGGGGGGACATCCCGGCGGCCCGGACCGCCTCGGTCATGTGGCGCAGCCAGGCGTCCCGCTCGGCCGGTCCGATGGGGAAGGGGGCGTGGCGCATCCGCAGCCGGGGCGCCCCCCGGGTGGCGTTGTAGGTCGGCGGGCCGCCCCAGTACTGGATGAGGAACAGCTCCAGGTGCAGGCGGGACGCCTCGAACCCGTCGTCGTCGTCGGGATAGAGGGGGCGCAGCACCGGGTCGCCGGCCACGCCCTGGTAGAAGCGGCGGGTCAGGGTCTCGAAGAACGGCTGGCCGCCGACGCGGCCATAGAGAGTGGAGCTGTCGGTCATCGCATGGGCTGGGGGGTCTGGTGGCAGGGGCGGGCCGGTCGGTCGCGGATGCTGAGCGGGGTCCCGTCCATAGCGGAGGATACCCGCCGCCGGGCACTCGCCTACCTACACTGGCCGGCGTGCGCAACCGGGGGAGCGTGGGCGCCGGTGGGCCGGGCGGCGGCGGGAGCCGGCCGGGAGCCGGCCGGAGGGCCGCAGGGGTGGTTCTCGGGCTGGCTGCCGCCCTCGTGATGGCCGGATGCGGCTCCGGCTCGTCGCCGGCCAGCCGGGCCGCCGACAGCGCCTACCTGTCGGAGGTGCACGACTCGGCCCCGCAGATCGGCTCGTTCCGTAGCGACACACAGCTGATCAGGCTGGGGCACGCCGCCTGTGACGGGTTCGCCTCGGGCGCCTCCTACGTGGAGCTGGCCGACCGGCTGGCGCTGGTGGAGGGATCCAAGCCGCTGCCGTCGGAGGACCTGGGGGCGGTCATCACCGCCGCCGCCGACAACTACTGCCCCAAGTTCCGGGCCCGGGTCTCGTAGCGGGCGGCGGCCGGCCGCCGCCCGCCACGTTCAGACCGGCGTGGGGTCGGATCCGGTGCCGTCGCGGTCGCTGCCCGCAGGGCGGGCCCCCGCCAGCCACGGGGTCAGGAAGGTGGCCACCCGCTGCCCCAGGGCGATGTGGGTGCCCGCCTGCAGGACCCTGGGCTCGAAGGGTCGCAGCCTCTCCCAGGCGCCGGAGTCGGGTCCGTACACGAAGGTGCCGCCCGGGGAGTCCCGGTCGGTGATGACCACGTCCCAGTCGTGCAGGCGGATCTCGGCATGGCTGGGGGCCACCTGATCGCCGGCCAGCACCAGGGCCCGGGCCAGGCCGCCCCGCACGGTGGGGTCCCGGACCGGGTCCGACCCGATCAGGTAGCCGCTGTCGAGGCGGTAGACCGAGCCGTCGTCGACCACCAGCGAACCGAGGGCCGGTCGGGTTCCGGTGACGTTGTAGTCCTCCTCGCCGGTGACGGGGGCGCCGCAGCGGACGCACGACGTCATGCCCGGCCGGTTCATGTGGCCGCGCGAGCAGACCACCCCGGCCACCACCGGGGCGCCGGCCACGGGCCGGCCGGTGGTGGTGCCCGAAGGCAGCGGGGGGTAGGCGACCAGCCTGCGCCGGACCCCGTCGGATCTGAGGTCCAGCACCCGGGCGGCGGGCGAGCCGGTCGGGGCCGCCTGGGGGACCGGCACCGGCCCGGCGCCGGCCGGCCCGACAGGCTCGGGCTCCGCCTCCGGTTCCGGTTCCGGTTCGTCCGGGCCGGGGGCGCCCCGGACCGGTTGGGGCCCGGCCGGGACGACGCCGTCGCGGGGGGTCAGGTCGGCCCCCGGCGGGGCCAGCCCGGCGGACGGTCCCCCGGTGGCGTCCCCGGCGTCGGCCACCCGGTCCCCGGCGGCCAGCCCGGCCGCCGCCGCCGGCGGTTCGGACCTCAGCAGCAGGGTCTCGTCGGCCTGGTCACCCCCTGACGGGGAGGCCGGCTCCGCCGCCGCCCGGCTGGGCACGGCCGGTACCAGCACGAAGCCCTGCCCCGGCACCACGCCGGCCTCCAGGTCCCACAGCGAGTCCGGTTGCACCGGCGGCGCCGAGGCGCCGCCCGAGGTGACGGCGAAGCTGGGGCGGGGCCAGACCGCCGTCCGTACCCATCCCGGCGAGGGGTCGGGGCTGATCCAGCGGGCTCCGTCCCACACCTGGACCTGCCCGTGCAGCAGGGCCACCCATCCGTCCTCGCTGGGTCCGAGCACGGCGAAGGCGACGTCGGGCTCCGGGTCGCGGTCCTCGAGGACCGCCACCAGGTG
>DASSZD010000066.1:0-30267 GCA_035702985.1 Acidimicrobiales bacterium | reverse complement strand
GCCGTGGCGGGGCGTGGGCAACGCCGGGCCGCCCGACCACGTGTTCGTCGAGAAGTTGAAGATCTCGACCGCGCCCGACGCCGAGGTGGAAAGTTCACCCCCTGCGGTGACCAGCTTGTTGCCGACGAGCGTCGCCCCGAGCCCGCCGCGTGGTGTCGGGAGGTCGGGCAGCCGGGTCCAGCGACCGGTCACCGGGTCATAGCGTTCGAACGCCCCGGAGTTCTTGTCCACCGACAGGGCCCGCCCGCCAACCGCGTACGCGAAGTGGCCGTCCGACACGCCGGCCAGATGGTCCCGCGGGGTGGGAAGGGGGGCGGTCTGGAACCAGTGGGTGCCGTCGAAGACGTCCACGCTCGACAGCAGCTGATGGTTCGCCTGGCCGCCGAAGACCACGATCTGGTTCCCGACCACGGCGGCCGCCCCGGCGGCCCGGGCGTCGATCATCGGGGGCAGCTGCACCCAGGCCCCGTTGCGCAGGGCGAACACCTGGTTGGAGGCCGTCGCCGTCGGATCCGCGCCGCTCGGCACCCAGCCGCCGAGCACCACCAGCTCGCCGTGGTAGGTGACCACCATGTCGTGGTTCAGGGCCAGGGGCAGGTCCGGTCCGCTCTGCCAGGTGTCGACCACCGGGTCGTACCCCTCCACCTTCGCCGACGATTCCGTCGACGCCCCCGTGGTCAACCCGCCGGCCACCCAGATCATCCCGCCCACCACCGACGCTTGCATCATCTGGCGAGCGGTGGGCATGGCCGGCACCCGCCGCCACGCCGCCGCCCCTACCGGGGCAGAGGACGACGAGCCCGCCGGGACGAAGTCCAGGGCCTCGACCACGTTGGTGGAGGCGGTGTGGCCGGGCTGGAGGGCGCCCCCGAAGGCGTAGACGGTGGATCCGTAGGTGGCCATGGCTATGCCGTGGCGGGGGGTCGGAAGGGCCGGGCCGGCCGACCAGGTGTCGGAGGACAGGTCGAAGCTCTCGACGCTGGCCGACACCGAGGTGGGGAACTCGCCTCCCGCGGTGATCAGCTTGCCGTCCACGAGCGTCGCCCCGAGTCCGCCGCGTGGTGTCGGGAGGTCGGGCAGCCGGGTCCAGCGACCGGTCACCGGGTCGTACCGTTCGAACGCCCCGGAGTTCTTGTCCGCCGACAGGGCCCGCCCGCCGACCGCGTAGACGTAACGGCCGTCGGAGACGCCGGCCAGATGGTCCCGTGGGGTGGGAAGCGGGGCGGCCTGGACCCAGTGGGCGCCGTCGAAGACGTCCACGCTCGACAGCAGCTGATGGTTCGCCTGGCCTCCGAAGACCACGATCCGGTTGCCCACCACGGCGGCCGCCCCGGCGGCCCGGGCGTCGATCATCGGGGGCAGCTGCACCCAGGCCCCGTTGCGCAGGGCGAACACCTGGTTGGAGGCCGTCGCCGTCAGATCCGCGCCGCTCGGCACCCAGCCGCCGAGCACCACCAGCTCGCCGTGGTAGGTGACCACCATGTCGTGGTTCAGGGCCAGGGGCAGGTCCGGCCCGGTCTGCCAGGTGTCGATCACCGGGTCGTAACCCTCCACCTTGGGCGTCGACCCTCCGGCGGCCAGCCCTCCGACCACCCAGATCATGCCGCCGACCACCGACGCCTGCATCTGCTGGCGGGCCGTGGGCATCGGGGGCACCTTGCGCCACGCCGCCGCCGAGACCACCGGGGCAGGAGACGAGGAAGCCGTCGGCGACCCGGCCCGAGACGTGGGTGGGGCGGTTGCCCCGGGGTGGGAAGAGGCGCGGGCGTTCGTGGCGGTACGACCCGATCCGGTGCCGATGGCCAGTCCGATGCCGACCAGCGCGGCCACCAACACGACGGCGGCGGTGCCGAGCGCGGCCAGCCGGCCTTTCCGATGGTGACCCGATGGCGCCGGGGACCGGCCTGGAGGCGGGGGCGCGTCGGGCTGGCGGGTCGCCGTCCCGTTCGCCGGATCCGCCCCGGGGGTGTCCGACGCCGGCGGGGCGGACGACGCCCCTTCGATGACCGGTCCCGGCTCGAGCATCGACGGCCGCAGGAGGTTGACCGGTACGAGGTCGGCCGGTGTCGGTTCGCCCCGGCCCTGGTCGGGGGTGGCGGCGAGGGCGTCGCCGGTCCCGGGTGAGCCGTTCGAGCCGGTTACGGTTACGGTCTCGGCGCTCCTCGAACGTCCTATGGCGGCCCCGGTGATGGCTCCGCTGGCGGCCACGACGATTCCGGACTCGGCGAGCCAGCCCGGGCCCCATCCTTCCGCCGCCGCTTCGGCCAGGGCCACGCCGAACGCCTCCGCGCTGGGGTAGCGGTCGGCCAGGTCGGTCGACAGAGCCCGGCCGGTGACTTCGGCGAGCCGGGTCGGGATGTGCGGGGCGACCCGCTGCAGGGGCTCCGGGACCTCGTGCACGTGCCGGTAGAGGGTGGCCAGGGGATTGGTCTCCTCGGGGAAGGGGAGGCGCCCCGAGAACAGCTCGTACAGGACGGTGCCGAGGGAGTAGACGTCGGTGGCCGGGCTGAGGGCCCCGCCCTGCGCCTGCTCGGGAGCCATGTAGGCGGGGGTGCCCAGGACGTCTCCGGCCCGGGTGGCGACGGTGACGGATCCCCCGAGAACCTTGGCGATACCGAAGTCGGTGATCTTCAATACCGCCTCGGAGGAGAACATCAGGTTCTCCGGCTTCACGTCCCGGTGCAGCACTCCGTGTTGATGGGCGTAGTGCAGGGCGGAACAGCTGGCCAGGCCGACGGCGCACGAACGTTGGGCGTTGAGGGCTCCAGACTTGAACCTGCTCCAGACCGTCCCACCGGTCAACCGCTCGATCACGAGCAGGCACAGGCCCTCGTGCTCGACGAAGTCGTATATGCGCACGATGTGGGCGTGGTCGAGCGCGGCCAGGAGCCTGGCTTCGGCCACGAATCTGGTGCGGACCGCCGGGTCGGCCCCGAACGCCCGGGGCAGCTGCTTGATCGCCACGTCCCGTCCGAGCTCGCGATGGCGCCCGGCCAGGACCACGCCCCAGGCCCCCCGGCCCAGTTCCCCGTACACCTCGTAAAGGGGGAGCGCAGCTGCGATCAGCTCTTGGTCAAGCACCCCCTGAACTCCGTCCGCTCAGACTGTCCGGAGGGTAACCCTCACCCCTGTCGCGATCAACGGATCCTGAACGGACGGATATCGGGGCCCCGGGGCCGCCCCGCCGCGGGTGGGCGCCCTCCCGGCTGTCCCGGACCTCTTCCGGTCGTCCCGGGCCGGGCGTCCCGCCGGCCCGCTCAGGCCAGGGTGCCGGGGGTGACGGTCAGCCCCGCCTCGGTGATGAACCGGTCGTGGGCGGCCTCGACGCCGCAGTAGAAGGTCGCCGCGGTGAACACCGCCAGCATGGCGATCGAGGCCACCCAAGATCCGGTCAAGGAGTGCAGCAACCCCGCTCCCAGCGGGCCGGCCACCGCGATGAGGTACCCGAAGCCCTGGGCCATACCGGACAGGGCGCCGGCCACAGCCGGGGTCTCGGCCCGGGCCATGATGAAGTACAGGGCCAACGAGATGGTCACGCCCTGGGTGAGGCCCAGGACGAAGGCGCAAGGCAACGCCGCTCCCAACGGGACGACCAGCGGGGCGATGGTGGTGACCACGCTGGCCACCGCCGAGGCGACGAGCACGGCCCGGCCCACGCCGAAGCGGGCCACGACCACCGGCGCGGCGACGGCGGTGATGACCCCGCCCACGCTGAGCATGGTGTTGACCAGTCCGGCCGTCGAAGCGTCCATGCCCCGGCTGCGGTACAGGTCGGGCAGGATGGACAGCGAACCGTAGAAGGTGAGGCTCTGCAGCCCCATGAACCCGGTCACCCACCAGGCCAGCGGCGACCGCCGCAGGGGCACGGTGGCCGCCCGGGCATCCGGATCGGGCACGGTGTGGCGGCCCAGCTGGGGGATCCACAGGAGGGCGGCCACCACCGCCGGGGCGATCCAGACGCCGAGAGGCAGGGCGACCGAGGCCCCGCCGGTCCGGTACAGCGGGACGCTCACCGCCGACCCCAGCATGGCGCCCAGGTACAGCATGGCCAGGTAGGCGCCGAGGAGGTGGGCGGCCCGGTCGGGCGCCCGCCGTTTGACCAGGCTCGAGAGCAGCACGTTCATGAGGGCGATCCCGGCCGCCGCCACCGCCGTACCGATCAGGAAACCGGCGGAGGGGCCGAAGGCCCGGAGGGCCTGCCCGGCGGCGACCGCGACCACGGCGATCCACAGGCTGCGCTCGTCCCCGAGACGGCGGCCCATCCAGCCGGCAGCCGGGGAGAAGACGGCGAAACAGATCACCGGGATGGTGGTCAGGACGGTCAGCAGGACGCTCGAGTAGCCCATCGAGGAGCCGATCTCGTCCAGGATGGACGGGACGTCGGTCACCGCCGGGCGCAGGTTGAGGGCCAGCATCAGGACCCCGGTCACGAACAGGACGACTGCGGCCCCGGATGAGGGCCGGCCCCGCCTGCCGGGCCCGGCCCCGGTTGCCGCTCTCAGGTCCACCTCCCGTCACCGTACCGCGTCGCACGCCGCCGGGATCCGGCCGGCGGCGGCCCTGCTCCGGAGGGACCTGCCGGCCGCCGCGGCCTGGCGGCGCCGACCGGTGGCCCGGCCGGTTCGGTGATCCGGCCGGGCCAGGGTCCGAAGACCCCGGTCCAATGGCCCGGACCGCCGGTGACTTTGGCCCGTGCCGCCGCCGGGGGGGACCGGCCTACCGTCGGTGGCATCCCCCCTGAAGAGGTTCGCCATGACCGCCGTGTTGATCTTCATGGTCGCGTTCTTTGTCGCCATGGGCGGCGTGTCGGCGCTGGCCGATGCCCGCCTGCGCCGACGGCGCCCCCACCCGGGGCCGGCCCCGGCCGGAAGGGACCGGGGGCCCCTGCCGGGTCACGGCCGGCTGACCCGGGCCCCCCTGGCCCATCCGTCGGCCCGGGCCGGCCAGGTTCTGGTGGCCGAGACAGAGGAGTGGTTGAGGCAGCAGTACCAGCGGTAGCCGGGGACGGTAGCCTCCGGTACCGGTGGATCCGGGGCACTCAGAGATAGCGGCCATCTCCGATCCGGTGCTGCGCAACCTGTGGATCACCCAGCGTTACCACGAGTTGGCGCTGGCCCTGAGGGAGTGCGGGGCCCGATCCGACGCGACCTGGTGCGCCTTCGCCGTGTGGGCCTCCAAGACGGCCGGATCGGTGATCCGCAACGAGGATCTGCCGGCCGCCGTCCGGCGGGTGGTGGCCGAGCACTCGGCCGAGCAGATCGGCAGATTCAATGAGCGCCTGGCCCACGGCGGCCGGGTGGAGGCCGTCCTGGGGCTCGAGCACCTGGTGAAGGTCACCGACGAGGTGTGCGCCGGTGTGGCCGCCCAGATCGCCGCCGGGAACGCCCTGGTCTTCGCCGAGCTGGCGGCCCCGTTCGAGGCCATGGTCGGGTGCTGGCCCGCCGGCGCCGAGCAGGCGGTGCACGCCGCCATGCGCGCCGTGGGCGACGGCCCGGCCCGGGAGCCGCTGCAGCGCGTGTTCGGGCTCTACGGCCGGGCCCTGGCCGCCCCGCCCCCCCGCCAGGCGCAGCTGATCCTGGCGGCCAACATCCTGGCCGTGGCCCACGAGCAGCAGCGGTTGCAACCGAACATCGCTGCCGCCCTGGACACGGCGGTGCAGGATCTGCTGCTGCGCCACCTCGAAGCGGAGACACTGCGCTTCGTGCCGGAGGTGATCCGCCGGGCGGTGAACCACCTGGTCACCGACGTCGCCGTGGCGCTCGACCGGGCCTGTGAGACGGTGCTGACCGGCGCCATGCTGAGGCTGGTGACCGCCGACGAGCGCCTCGATCTCGGACGCGACCTGCCGGCCCTGGCCGGCCAGCTGTGGCCCGCCGAACTCACCGACGTCGGCGAGGCCCAGGAGGTCCTGGGCGTGTGGGACCGCACGGGGGGGAGCGGCCGGCCGACGGCCGCCCGGGACTGGACCGTCATCGGCGAGCGGATGAACTACATCGTCAACCTGTTCCGTAGCCGCCAGCGGCACCCGGCCCTGTTCGACCCGCCTTTCAGCCCGGGCCAGGTCGCCCGGATGCGAGGCGGCCGCGTCCCCGACGGGCCGCTGTGACGGTCAGGCCCCACCGGTCGGCCAGCTCGGTGGGCACCGCGAACGGAGGACGCCCCGGTGCCCGCTCGGCTTGCACCGCCAAGCGGAGCATCCCGAACCCGATCCGGTCGGACAGACCGGTCAGGAACCTCCGGTGGGCCCGCTCGACGGACAGCAGCCGGGTCAGCGCGGCGAGCGGCCCGAAGACCACGCGGGTCCAGTCGGCGGGCGGGACGCCGAGTAGGTCGGCGGTGGTGTCACCCACGTAGTAGCGCACCGTCGAGGCGGGCAGCCCCTTCAGCCCGGGCGGGGCCAGGGCCGTGCCCTGGGCCAGCAGCGCAGCGGTGAGCACGGACCCGGCCCGGCTGGGCCCGAACTGCCGGCGACGGACCGTGGCCATCAGCTCGGTGGTGTCGTCCCTGGTGAGCGGGAGCAGGTCCGGCCTCACACCGAGCAGGTAGCCGACCAGCGACCACACGTGCAGGTAGCAGTCGGCGTCTTGGCGGCTGAATCGGACACCGGTGCGCTCGAACACCTCGAAGACCACCTCGGTGAAGGTCAGGAGGGTCTCCAGCAGATCCTCCTGATTGATCGGCACGCCCCGCCCGGCGTCCCAGTCGCATCGCCGGTCGTCGAGTACCAGGCGTCTGACGGCGGCGTGCATCAGCCGGACGTGGCGGACGTCGCTGAAGCCCGCCCGTCCCGGGGCCAAGCCGCCGGGGGTCATGACGTCGAGGTGGAACTGGGCGGTCTCGTTGAGCCGGCGCCGGGCGTCGGTGACGAGCCGGGCGGTCAGCCCCAGCACCTCCACGCCCCGCCAGCACGCGTAGGCGGACGGCAGAGCGGCGGCGTAGAGGGCGGTGAAGACGTGCGAACCCCACCGGGCGAAGCGTTCCTGCCCGGCCGCCACCAGCTGTGGATCGACCCAGTCGGGCAGGTCCGGCGGCCGGTCCAGGAAGGCGGCGATGTGGCCGTCGGCGTCCTCGATGCGCCGAGCGGTCCCGGAGTCGACCAGCCGGCGGACCAACCCGGCCGGATCGGCTGCGGCGAGGTCGGCGAAGTAGGCTGCCACCGCCCGGTCCGCCGGCGGGTCGCCTTCCTCCCTCAGGCCGTCGAGAAGGTCATCGTTCCAGCGGTCGACGGTCATGCCAACCGGTCGCCCCGGCCACCGTGGCAGCCGATCAGGCGAGGCGTTCCCCGTACCGCCACGTCGGTCATACGCGCCCCCGAAACCCCCGTGTGAGCCGGTGGGCCGGGTGGTGGCGTCACCTCGCGGGCAGCCAGCAGCCGGTCCCCGGAAACCAGCCGACAATCTACATGCGGCAGGCCGGGGCGGTCTCTGTCAGGCGTCCCGACGCGCCCGGGCCCCGCTCGCACGAGCGCGAGCGGGGCCCGGAGGCGACGATCAGCGGGTTCAGACCTCGGTGTCCGCCCTGGCCGCCGGCTCAGCAGCCGTGGTCGGCTCGGCGGCGGTGGTCGGCTCAGCGGCCGTGGACCGGGTGACAGGCCCCGCCGCGGTGGGCTCGACGGCGTCGGCCCTGGTGGCCGCGGCCGGGGCGGGGACGATGGAGTCCACCACCGGACGGGCGACGGCGGCCTTGAGGGCCATGCCCGCGAAAGCGGCCAGGGCCAGGCCCGGGGCCAGGCTGGCACACGCCTGGTTCAGGAGGTTGGTGCCGGCGTCGAGGGACGGAGCGAACGCCGGGCCGCTCGCGAACATCGGCCAGGCGACCGGACCGATCACGAACCAGGCCCCGGCGGCCAGCAGCACGAGCGCCGGCAGGCCGAGGGCCCCGACCCGGGCCGCGCTGCGGGAGGGGCGGGCCAGGAGGACGAGGGCGGCCAGGACGGCGACCCCTCCGGGCAGCAGGTGCAGCAGCCCGTTCTGCAGGTTCCAGTCCCACGCCTGGCCGGAGGTCGGGTAGAAGTTGAAGTACGGCCCGATGTAACCGGCGATGGCGCCCCAGATCCCGACCAGGAGGGCGGCCACACCGGCGATCGAAGCGCCGAGCGGGCGGGTGATGACGCGGGGCTCCGCCAGCGTCGTTGCGGTGCGGGACGAGTGCCGGAACGGGAGCCGGCGGGGATGGTTGACAGCCAGGGCCATCGTCTACCTCCTTGTGATACGTCGAACAGGAGGAATCCACCTCCATGGTCATTAACCTTCCCGGATCAGGCCCGCTCTACTCCTGCCGCTCGCACCCGGCGGGCAGGTGACATCCTGGGCGGATGCAGATCCTGTTGGTGGAGGACGATGACGGGATTGCCGAGCCCCTCGAGGAGGGCCTGGCCCGCGAAGGGTTCGATGTGACCCGGGCGGCGACAGGAGCGGCCGCCCTGGCGACGCCGGTGCCCGACCTGGTGCTACTGGATCTGGGCCTGCCGGACATGGACGGCTACACGCTGTGCCGCACCCTGCGGGCCCGCTCGAACGTCCCCATCGTGGTGATCACCGCCCGGGGCGACGAGGTGGACCGGGTCGTGGGGCTGGAGCTGGGGGCCGACGACTACATGGTCAAGCCGTTCGGCTTCCGGGAGCTGGTGGCCCGCATCAGGGCCGTACTGCGCCGCGCCGGGGAACCGGGCGGCTCCGAGCAGCTCCAGGTGCTCGGAGACCTGGTGGTGGACCGACGCACCCGGCGGGTCCTGGTCAAAGGGGAGGAGATCAGCCTGTCGCCCAAGGAATTCGACCTCCTGGCTCTGCTGGCCGCCGACCCGGGGGCGGTGGTGACGCGCCAGACCATCATCGAGGAGGTGTGGGATCCCCACTGGTACGGTCCGACCAAGACCGTCGACGTGCACGTGGCGTCCCTGCGGCGCAAGCTGGGCCATCCCGATTGGGTGGAGACGGTCCGGCGGGTGGGGCTGCGGCTGGGCGACACCACCGCCACCGCCGACCTGCCCCGCCCGTGACCCGTCGTCTCCTGCTGTCGTATCTGGGCCTGGCGCTGGTAGTGCTGGCCGTGCTGGAGATACCGCTGGGTGTCCTCGCCCTCCGCCACGAGCGGAGCCTGTCGGCCCAGGCCGCGGAGCGGGAGGCCAGTGGGCTGGCGGTGTTCGCCTCGGAGGACCTGGAGCGCCACCGGGCCGCCGACCTGACGGCCCTGGCAGCTCGCTACCACACCTCCACCGGCGGTGAGGTGTCGGTGATCGACACCTCCGGCCGGGTCATCGCCGCGTCGGATGCCGACGCCGACAACGACGCCACCACCGACGATCAGGCTCTGGTCCAGGCCGCTCTGGCCGGCCGGCCGGTCAACTCCTTCAGATCGGACGAGGGTCACCCGTGGGCGACCGCCGCCGCGCCCCTGTCCGACGGGGGTGAGCCGGCCGGCGCCGTGCTGCTGGGGATCCCCTCGACCGCCACCATCGACCGGGTGCACGACATATGGCTGGCCCTGGCCGCGTTCGGAGCCGGCCTGCTGGTCTTCAGCGGTCTGGTCGGGTTGTGGCTGGCCCGCTCGCTCACCCGGCCGCTCAAACACCTCGAGTCGACCGTGGCGGCGTTCGCCGGGGGGGATCTGGCCGCCCGGGCCCGGACCGGAGGTCCCCCCGAGATGAGGGATCTGGGAGCCCGCTTCAACCAGATGGCCGCCCGTCTCCAGGATCTGCTGCACGCCCAGACCCGCTTCGTCGCCGACGCCTCCCACCAGCTGAGGTCGCCGTTGACCGCCCTGCGGTTGCGCCTGGAGAACCTGGAGGCGGACGCCCAGGGCCGCGACGCCCAAGGGATCGCCGCCGCCGGGCGGGAGGTGCAGCGACTGACCCGCATCGTCGACGGGCTGTTGACACTGGGGCGGGCGGAGGGCGCCACCCCCGACCGGGTGCCGGTGGACGTGGACCAGACCGTCACGGAGCGGTGCCAGTCCTGGTCGGCCCTGGCCGACGAGCGGGGGATCCGGCTGGTGCGCCCGGAGCCGGGACGGCCCCCGGTGCTGGCCCGGCTGGTGCCCGGCGACCTGGACCAGATGCTGGACAACCTGATGGCCAACGCCATAGACGCCCTCGACGCCGGGGGCACGATCCAGGTCCTGGCCGGGACGGGCGGGCGGGGTGAGGTGGTCGTGCACGTCATGGACGACGGCCCGGGAATGACCGACGAAGAGCGCGAGCGGGCCTTCGACCGCTTCTGGCAGGGCTCAACCTCGAGCGGGGGCCACAGCGGCCTGGGACTGGCCATCGTGGCCCAGCTGGCCCTGCGCAACGACGCCCGCGTCAGCCTGGACCGCTCCGAGTGGGGCGGCGTGGACGCATCCGTCGTCCTTCCGGCCGCCTACGCCGGCACCGAAGGTCCCGACCACGGTCAGCGCAACATTAAGAGCCGGCAAAAATTGCCGTCCTGAGGGCCGCGGCCGGCGGACGCCCCTTAACCTCGGCACAGTGCAGGCGCAGTCCCGACATATCCAGCGGGCGGCCCGGCGGCAGGCCGAGGGCGTGGAATCGAACGCGCGCCTGACCGGCACGCTGGCGGCGGTGCTTCTGGTCCTCCTGGCCGCCGAGGGCGCCACCATCCTGCGTATCCGCCAGTTGATCGACATGCACGTCTTCATCGGGATGCTCCTCGTCCCACCCGTGCTCCTGAAGATCGGCTCGACCGGCTGGCGCTTCGCCCGCTACTACATGGGGACCCCGGCCTACCGCCGGAAGGGCCCCCCCGTGGTCCTCCTGCGGCTGCTCGGGCCGGTCGTGGTGATCCTGTCGGTGCTGCTGTTCGCCAGCGGGATCGCCCTCATCGCGGTGCCGGCGTCGTACCGCAACGAGATGCTGTTCGTCCACAAGGCCAGTTTCGTGCTGTGGTTCGGGGCCATGGCCAT
Source organism: Acidimicrobiales bacterium (assembly GCA_035702985.1). Lineage (GTDB taxonomy): Bacteria > Actinomycetota > Acidimicrobiia > Acidimicrobiales > Palsa-688 > JAKAXG01. The sequence continues at coordinate 19,368 of DASSZD010000066.1, read as the reverse complement.
CCACGTTCTCGGCCATCTCAAGGAGACGGCCCGGCTGGCCCCCAGGGATTACCTGCTCCGCAGTCGGAGGCAGATAAGGGGAGCGGGGGCGCGGACCTGGGCGGTGGCGATCAGCCTGGTCGTCGGGATCCTCCTGGGCGTGGTCACCTATGGCCACAACGGGGGGTTCTCGTCGGTGGCGTTGCACTTCCGTCATTGAGCCCGGTCAGCAGCCTGCTTCCTTGACCAAAGCTTTACCCGGTTCTCAGCCAGTTCTGAGCATTGGTCGGAAAGACTGAAGGTATGGGTTCGCGCGCTGTACGCGATGTGGGTCTGGCCCGTATCGGCACCACCACCAGATGGCTGACCGCCGGCACGCTGGTCATCGGCGGGGTCCTGTCGGCCGCCGCGGCCAAGTCGCTACCCGGCCGCAGCTCCCACACCACCTCCGGTTCGGCTGCCGCGCCGGCCCAGGCGCCCAGCCAGTCCGGGACGTCCTCGGCGGGGCTACCGGGTGACGATACCGGTGGGTCGGGCGGGGATCAGAGCGGTTCGGCGGGAGGGCTGACGGCCCCGGCGCAGGCCCCGCAGCCGGTCCAGTCGGCTCCGGTGGTCAACTCCGGAGGGTCGTGACCGATCCGGTCACATACTCGTGGCCGGCGCTGGGAACCACGGCCACGGTGGCGGTCAGCGGCCGCGGCATCGATCTGGCGGTGGGCGAGGTACGCGCCGAGGTGGAAGCCATCGACCTGGCGTGCAGCCGGTTCCGGCCCGACAGCGAGCTGAGCGCTGTGAACTCCGTGGCCGGGCGACCGGTAGCCGTATCGGAGCTGTTCCTGGAGGCGCTCGACGCCGCCCTGCGCGCCGCCCGGCTGACCGGCGGGCTGGTGGACCCCACCATCGGTCGGGCCCTGCGCGTCCTCGGGTACGACCGTGACTTCGCCGCCGTCGATGCCCAGGGCCCCCCGCTCCAGGTCCGGTTCCAACCGGCCCCGGGCTGGACCGCCGTGGCGGTGGACCGGACCCGACGGATGGTGACGGTTCCTGCGGGTGTGGAGCTGGATTTCGGGGCCACGGCCAAGGCGCTGTGCGCCGACCGGGCCGCCCGCCGGGCCGCGGCGGCCACCGGCAGCGCGGTGCTGGTCAGCCTCGGCGGTGACATCGCCGTCGCCGGCGAGCCGCCAGGTGACGGATGGCCGATCGGGATCACCGACGACCACGCCGATCCTCTGGGCGCCTCCGGATGCACGGTGACGGTCCGCTCCGGGGGGCTGGCCACCTCGAGCACCACCGTCCGCCGTTGGCGGCGAGGCGACCGGGACCTGCACCACCTGATCGATCCCCGCAGCGGTCAGCCGGCCGACACGTGCTGGAGGACGGTGAGCGTGGCGGCGGGCAGCTGCCTGGACGCCAACATCGCCGCGTCGGCGGCGGTGCTGATGGGCCCGGCGGCCCCGGCCTGGCTGACCGACCGGCACCTGCCCGCCCGCCTGGTGGGCCCCGACGGGCAGGTGGTCACCGTCTCCGGCTGGGTCGCCGACCGGGAGCCGGCCGCCCGATGAGCGTGGCCGCCGTCGGCGTCAACTCGCAGGCCCTGTGGTACATGACCCGGGGCTTCGGCCTGGCCTCGCTGATCCTCCTGACGGTGACCACGGCCCTGGGGCTGTCCCAGGCGGTCCGGTACGCCCGGCCCGGCACGCCCCGCTTCGTCATCGCCGCCCTGCACAAGAACGCCTCCCTCCTGGCCGTGGCCGCCATCGCCGTGCACGTCGTGACGGCGGTCCTCGACACGTTCGCTCCGATCCACCTGATCGACGTCTTCATCCCTTACGCCTCCCAGTACCGGCCCTTCTGGACCGGGATGGGGGCCCTGGCGCTGGACCTCATGCTGGCCGTGATCATCACCAGCCTGCTGCGGGAGCGCATCGGCTACCGGGTGTGGCGCACCGTGCACTGGGCGGCCTACCTGTCCTGGCCGGTGGCCCTGGTCCACGGTCTGGGCACCGGATCGGACTCCCAGCTGGGCTGGGTGCTCTTCGTCTACGTCATCTGCACCCTGACGGTGGTGGCCGCCCTGTGGTGGCGGCTGGCCACCGGTTGGGCCTCCGGGAACCAGGCTGTGCGGGGCACGGCGGTCGCCGCCAGCATCGTGGTCCCGCTGCTGGTGGCCGTGTGGGCCGCCGCCGGGCCCCTCCACACCGGATGGGCCCGCCGGGCCGGGACCCCGGCGTCGCTGCTGTCGCACGCAGCCGCCTCAGGTGGCGGGGGATCCGGGTCCGGCACCTCGAACCCGGGTGGGGCCGCCTCACCCGGCTCGGCCACCCTGACCGTCCCTCTGACCGCCACGCTGCAGGGCACCCAGTCCGAGAGTGGGCCGGACGGCAACGGCCTGGTCTCGGTGACGATCAGCGGGACGTTCCGGTCCGGCCAGCCCGGCGGCTCGGGCGATCTGCGTCTGGTGCTGACCGGGCAACCGGCCGACGGCGGGGTCAGCCTGACCGGCAGCCAGCTCTCCCTCGGCCCCGCCTCGAATCCGAACGAGTACACCGGACATGTCAGCCGCCTGGCCGGGACCACCGTCGTGGGCGCCGTCCAGACCGGCACCGGGCAGCAGCGGACCGTCACCATCCAGCTCCGGATCTCCGAATCCGGACGGGTTCTGGGCCAGGTGGGCCTGCAGTGAGCCGTCCGGTCGACAACCACCTCCGGCCCGACGCGGCCCAGGTGCCCAGGCTGCTCGCCCTGGTAGGTGGCTCCGGGCTCGACGCCCACTTCTCCCGCTGGGGACCGGTGCCCGGGGGAGGCCGGGCCCTGATCGCAGAGGTGGAGCGGTCCGGCCTACGCGGCCGCGGCGGGGCGGCCTTCCCGACGGCCGTGAAGATGCGCTCGGTGCTGGGCCGGCGCCAGGCCGTGGTGGTGGCCAACGGCGCCGAGCGCGAACCGGTCAGCGCCAAGGACAAGGCCGTGCTCACCTACGCACCTCACCTGGTGCTCGACGGGGTCAGCATGGCTGCGGAGGCGGTCGGCGCGTCCGAGGCGGTGGTGTGCATCGACCGGTCGGCCACGGAGGCGTTGTCGGCGGTGAGCCGGGCCCTGACGGAGCGGAGCCGGGCCGGGGCCGACGTGGTCCCGATCAGGATCGAGACCACCCCCAGCGCCTACGTCACCGGCGAGGAGTCCGCTCTGGTCCACTGGCTGAACGGTGGTCCGGCCAAGCCCACGTTCGTGCCGCCCCGACCCTTCGAGAAGGGGGTGAGGGGTCGGCCGACGCTCGTCAACAACGTGGAGACGCTGGCCCATCTGGCCCTGGTCGGGCGGTTCGGGGCGGACTGGTTCCGGGCCGTCGGCTGCGACGCCGAGCCGGGGACGACGCTGGTCACCGTCAACGGAGCGGTGACCCGCCCCGGTGTGGTCGAGGTGCCCCGGGGGGCGTCGTTGGGGTCGGTGGTGGACCGGGCCGCTCCCGCCGGCCCCCCGCAGGCCGTCCTGGTCGGCGGCTACTCCGGGACGTGGGTGCCGTACCAGCCCGCGGCCGGCGTGGGGCTCGACTCGGTGTCCCTGGGCCGTCTCCAGGCGTCGCTCGGCTGCGCCTCGCTGACCGTCCTCGGGCCGGATTCGTGCGGACTGGCCGAGACCGCGGTCGCCGTGCGCTGGATGGCCGCCCAGTCGGCTGGTCAGTGCGGCCCGTGTGTGCACGGCCTGCCCGCCCTGGCGGACGCCTTCGCCGGTGTGGTCAGCGGTGATCGGCGGGGCAGCGCCCTGCGCCGGGTCAACCAGCTCCTGCCGGTGATAACCGGCCGGGGGGCCTGCCACCACCCCGACGGTGTCACCCGTATGGTCCGCAGCGCAATGACGGTCTTCGCTTCCGATATCGACAATCACAGGCGCCAAGGGCCGTGCCGGGTCAGGCACGGGCTGCTGCCGGCGGCGCCGGGAGCACCGTCGTGGCGATGAGGAAGCACCTGGCTGTCAACCCCATCGCCTGCGACGCCCACGGGATCTGCGCCGAGCTGCTTCCCGAGCTCATCCGCCTCGACGAGTGGGGGTATCCGGTCATCGAGCCGGCGCCCCTCCCGCCGCACCTGGAGCCGCTGGCCCGCCGGGCGGTCTCGGCCTGCCCGACCCTGGCGCTCGTGCTGCGCGACCTGCCCGGCTGACCTCTACGGGACGCTTTCCTCTGGCGCCGCCGAGGCGGCTGCGTGCTTGACTGGGGAGAAGCGACCGCGGCACACACCGCAGGAGGTCGGCGATGACTCACACGGACGGCCTGACCGATCTCGTCGGTCGCAGCGCCCTGGTGGAAGCGGGCCCCCTGGAGGTGACGGGCTGCGTGACCGGGGTGGAGGCGTCGGGGGTGACGGTGGAGCTCGACGAGGCGAACCCGGCGACCGGGGAGATCGGTGCGGTGGTGGTGAGCGTCTTCGCCCCCGACGCCCTGTACCGGGTGGCCGGCCCGGCGACCGTCTCCGGGCGGGAGCTGGTCGTCGGCGAAGCGGTGAGCATCGAGCGCATCCAGAGGCGGAGATGGCCCCGCCGGGCTCTGACCCTGCCGGTGACCCTGTGCCCTGTCTCGGAGGGCCTGCGGATGGAGGGGGTCCCGGGGCGGACGGTGGACGTGGGGATCGGCGGCTGCTCGGTGGAGACACTCCGGCCGCTCGACGGTGAGGGCGACCCGATGGTGATCCTGAGCCTCCCGGACGGCACCACCATCGTGTCGGCCACCTCCACCGTCGCCGTGGAGGATCTGGGAGACGGCTGGCGTTACCGGCTGGCCTTCCGGGACCTCGAAGCCCACGAGGCCGGCCGGCTGGCCGATCTCACCGCCTGAGATCCCGGCCGGGGTCAGGATCCCAGAGCCACCCTGAGGAAGGCCAGCTTGTCGGCGGTCTCCTCGATCAGCTTGGTCGTGGGTTTGCCCATCCCGTGGCCGGCCGAGGTCGCCACCCGCAGCAGGATCGGCCGGTCGCAGGACTGGGCCGCCTGCAGGGCGGCGGCGAATTTGTACGAGTGGGCCGGCACCACCCGGTCGTCGTGATCTCCGGTCATGAGCATCGTCGGGGGGTAGCACCTGCCGGGCTGGACGGCGTGGAGAGGGGAGTAGGCCCGCAGCCACCCGAACTGCTCCGGGTCGTCCGGGTCGCCGTAGTCCGACTTCCACGCCCAGCCGATGGTGAAGAGATGGAAGCGCAGCATGTCGAACACACCCACCTCGGCGATCGCCGCCCCGAACAGGTCCGGATTCTGGGTGATGGAGGCGCCCACCAGCAGACCGCCGTTCGAACCGCCGGAGATTCCGATCCGGCCCGGCCGTGACCATCCTGAGGACTCCAGCCACCGGGCGCAGGCCGCGAAGTCGTCGAAGACGTTCTGCTTCCTACTCAGCCGTCCGGCCTCGTGCCACGGCCGGCCGTACTCGCCCCCGCCCCGCAGGTTGGCCACCGCCAGCATCCCGCCCTGGTCCAGCCACGCCGCGAAAGTGACCGAGAAGGCCGGGGTGACAGGCACCGCGAACCCGCCGTAGCCGTAGAGCAACACCCGGGCCTCCCCGTCGGGTTCCGAGCCCGCCGGCCGGGTCAGGAAGACCGGGATCGGGGTACCGTCGTCGGCCGGCACGAAGACCTGCTCGGTGACGTACCGCTCGGCGTCGAACGGCGCCCCCGAAGGATGGATCCGCCGGGTCCGACCCGATGCCAGGTCCAGGGCCCACACCGCTCCGGACTGCAGGTACGAGACGACCTGGAAGGTGACCAGGTCGCTGCCGGCCCGCCCCTCCATGACCGAACCCGACAGCCCGGCCGCCAGCGAGACCAGCCCGGGAAGGTCCACTTCGCGTTCCAGGCCGCCGTCGAGCCCGTGCACCCGGACCAGGGAGTGGGCGTCGTGCAGGTAGTGACACACCAGCCGCCCGCCGTACAGGTGGGCCTCGGTGAGGGTGTCGGCGGACTGGGCCACCACCTCGGTCCACGCCCCGGGCGGCGCCCACCCGGCGCCCTGCGCCCCGGCCCTCATCAGCCGGCTCCGCGGGGCGTCCCTATCGGTGAGGATGACCAGACCGTCCCCGTCGCCGGCCACCACCACATCCCGGGCCCGGAATCCTTCGGCGAGCGGCTGCAGCTCCCCGGCCGGATCGTGCAGGTCGCGGACCAGCACCAGGGTGTCGGTGCCGGTGCCCCTGACCACGGTGATCACCAGGTAACGGCCGCCCGGCGTCAACTCGGCATCCGGGAACCAGTCCGGGTGGTCGGGCGCCTCGAAGATCACCTGGTCCTCGGACTGGGCGGTGCCGATCAGGTGGAGCATTACCCGGGGCGAGCTGGTGGCCTCCGTGAACTCCGCCCCGTCGGCCGGCCGCGCCACCGCCCCGTAGTAGAAGCCCCGTCCGTCCGCTGCCCACACCGCTCCCGAGAACTTGGACCACTCGATGCGGTCCGGTTCGTCGATCCCGGTTTCGGTGTCGCGCACCCTCCAGGTCCTCCAGTCCGATCCGGCGTCGCTCGTGGCGTACGCCACCCGGCGGCCGTCGTCGCTCACCCCGAGACCGGTCAGGGCCACCGTCCCGTCGCCGGACAACCGGTTGGGGTCGATCAGTTCCCGGCCCGGGTCGCCGAGGTCGTCGGCGACGTAGAGGACCGGCTGATCCTGCAAGCCGGTGTTGCGCATCTGGAAGAACCGGCCTCCGCGCTCGAGCGGGGCCCCCGCCCGGGGGTAGTCCCACAGCTCGGCGACCCGGGCCAGCATGGCCGGCCTGTCCCCGACACCCGATAGGACCGCCTCGGTGAGGGCGTTCTGGGCGGTCACCCACCGGACGGTGCGCTCGTCGTCGGGGTCCTCCAGGATCCGGTAGGGGTCGGCGACGGTCTCGCCGTGGAGGACGTCGGAGGCGGCGGATACCGGCGGGTCGGGGTAGGCGAGGACCATGACGGGCCGTTCTAGTCGGGGAGCGGGGCCGGACTCACACCGCCCCGCTTGCGTACCCTGGTCGGGTGCCCCCGACCCGCATCGATCCCGCCGCTCACCCCGCCCGTGCCGCCGCCCGTCCGGGGGGGTCGCGGCGGGGCCCGTCCGGGTCCCGGGCCGGGTTCCCGGCGTGCCGGCGGGCGGTGATTTGAGCCCCCGCCGCATCCCGGCCGGCGCTCCTCTCACCGGCACGGTGGCCGCCGTGCTGGTGTCGGTCGGCGACGCCGTCCGGGCCGGCCGGCCGGTCGTGATCATCGAGTCCATGAAGATGGAGCACGAGGTGCCGGCCCCGGCCGGCGGCCGGGTGGCGTTCCTCGGGGTGGAAGCCGGCGACACGGTCAACGCCGGCGACATCATGCTCGGCATCGACGAGGCCGAGATGGAGGACGCCGAGGCCGTCCCGGAGGCCCAGGCCGACCCCACGGCCGTCCGCCCCGACCTGGCCGAGGTCCAGGACCGCCACTTGCGGACCACCGACGAGGGCCGCCCGGCGGCCGTGGCCCGACGCAGATCCCACGGGCACCGGACCGCCCGCGAGAACATCGCCGACCTGTGCGACCCCGGCTCCTTCGTGGAGTACGGGGCCCTGGCCCTGGCCGCCCAGCGGGACCGGCGCAGCATCGAGGACCTGATAGCCAACACCCCCGCCGACGGGCTGATCGGAGGGCTGGGCCGGGTCAACGGGGCGCTGTTCGGCGAGGACGCCGCCCAGTGCGTGGTGCTCTCCTACGACTACACGGTCCTGGCCGGAACCCAGGGCTACTACGGCCACCACAAGAAGGACCGGCTGTTCGAGCTGGCCGCCCGTCTGCGCCGCCCGCTGGTTCTGTTCGCGGAGGGTGGCGGGGGCCGGCCCGGTGACACCTCGGCCCCTTCGGTGTCGGGACTGGAGGTCATGGCCTTCGCGCTGTTCGGGAGGCTGAGCGGCCTGGTGCCGCTGGTCGGGGTGGTCTCGGGTCGCTGTTTCGCCGGCAACGCCGCCCTGCTCGGTTGCTGCGACGTGATCATCGCCACCCGCGACACCACCTTGGGCATGGCCGGGCCGGCCATGATCGAGGGGGGCGGCCTGGGGCGGGTCCACCCCGACGAGGTGGGTCCGGTGTCGGTCCAGTCGGCCAACGGGGTCATCGACGTGGTGGTCGATGACGAGGCCGAGGCGGTGGCCGTGGCCCGGCGGTACCTGGGCTACTTCCAGGGGCCGGTCGGGGAGTGGTCCTGCCCCGACCAGCGGTTGCTGCGCGCCGCGGTACCCGAGGACCGGGTCAAGGTGTACGACATCCGCCAGGTGGTCGCCGGGCTGGTCGACACCGGGTCGCTGCTCGAGCTGCGCTCGGGATGGGCCCCGGGAATGATCACGGCTCTGGCCCGCGTGGAGGGCCGACCGGTCGGGATCGTCGCCAACAACCCGGCCCATCTGGGTGGGGCCATCGATTCCGACGGCGCCGACAAGGCGGCCCGCTTCCTGCAGCTGTGCGACGCGTTCGACATACCGCTCGTGTTCCTCTGCGACACCCCCGGGTTCATGGTCGGCCCCGAGGCGGAGAAGTCGGCTCAGGTCCGCCACTTCGCCCGCCTGTTCGTCATCGGGGGCAGCCTCACCGTCCCCTACGTCACCGTCATCCTGCGCAAGGGGTACGGCCTGGGGGCCCAGGCCATGGCCGGAGGCAGCTTCCGCACCCCGGCCATGACCGTGGCCTGGCCGACCGGGGAGATCGGGGGTATGGGCCTGGAGGGAGCCGTCCGCCTGGGATTCCGCCGGGAGCTCGAGGCCGAACCGGAGGAGTCCCGCCAAGCGCTGGAGGAGCGGTTGATCGCGGCGGCGTACCGCAACGGCAAGGCCCTCAACGCGGCCACCCACTTCGAGATCGACGACGTGATCGACCCGGCCGACACCCGCCGGACCATCCTGTCGGTCCTGGAGGCGGCCGGTCCGCCGCCGCCCCGCTCGGGCAAGAAGCGTCCCTGCGTCGACACCTGGTAGGCCGGGCGGGGCGATCCGCCCGGGGGAGTACACCGGCCCCGGCGGTAGCCTGGGCCCCATGGCCGCAGAGATCAACAAGACAGACGAAGAGTGGCGCGCCGAACTGTCCCCCGAGCAGTACGAGGTGCTGCGCCGGGCCGGCACCGAGCGCCCGTGGTCGGGCAAGTACGTCCACAACCACAACGACGGCAGTTACCGCTGCGCCGGCTGCGGGACGGTCCTGTTCGACTCCTCGACCAAGTTCGAGTCCGGCAGCGGTTGGCCCAGCTTCTACGAGCCGGCCGTGGCCGAGGCGGTGGAGCTGGTCGAGGACCGCACCCACGGCATGGTCCGCACCGAGGTGCGCTGCCGTAACTGCGGCGGCCACCTCGGCCACCTCTTCGACGACGGGCCCCAGCCGACGGGCATGCGCTACTGCATGAACTCCCTGGCCCTGGACTTCCAGCCGGCAGAGGGATGATGTGAGCGGGCGGGGCGGCCGGCGCCGCCCCGCCCTGAGCTCATTCCGCTTCAGCCAGGCGCCGGGCGGCGGCGTTGCGCTCGGCCCACAGCGACCGGCGGCGCTTCCAGAACGGCGTCTTCCAGACCTTGAAGCCGCCCCGCCGGCCCGGCTTCGCCCCCTTCTTCGGGGGAGGCGAGGTCTTGCGGCCCAGGTCGTGGGCCGCCTGGGGGCACAGGAGATCGGCGTCCTCCAGGGCCTCCTCGTCGCCTACCAGCAGATGCAATCGCGTGCGGGCCGTGTGCCTGACCTGTCGGGCCGTCCGCTTCCGGTGCTCGGGAGCGTCCTCGACGATGTCGTCCGGCGGTCTGATCGCTGGCCGGAGCGCATCATCGTCTGGCGGTCGGATGGCTGGTTCGCTCGTACGCATCACGCTAACGAGACCTCCCTGCTTGTCCGCCGGCGCTGTATCAGCGCCGGGCCCTTTCGGGCCATCCTGCCACGGCCAGCCGCCCTAGCACTACGTTTATTCGGTACTTATCAGGGAAGCCGCCCAGATCGGGAACAAACGGAACCGCCGCCGCCCCGGTCAGGGGGAAGCCGTCGGCCCCGCCGGGAGGAACACCGCCTGGCGGTAGTAGCGCAGCTCGGCGACGCTTTCCAGCACGTCGCCCAGGGCCCGGTGGGACCCGGTCTTCCTGGGCAGGCCGGCCAGCGCCTCGGGATACCAGCGGCGGGCCAGTTCCTTGATGGTCGACACGTCCACGCAGCGGTAATGGAGGTACCGGTCTATCTCCGGCAGCCACCGGGCCAGGAACCGGCGGTCGGTGCCGATGGAGTTGCCGCAGAGGGGGACGGTGCCGGGCTCGGGGACGTGCTTCTTGAGAAAGTCCATCGTGGCCCGCCCGGCCTCCTCCAGGGTGATCGTGGACCCGGCGATGGCGGCCAGCAGGCCGCTGCGGGTGTGCATGGCCCTCACCACGTCGTCCATGCCGGCCAGCTGCCCGGCATCGGCGGACAGCACCAGGTCGGGTCCTTCCGCCACGACCTCGAGCTGGTCATCGGTGATGACGGTGGCGATCTCCACTATCACGTGACGGTCGGGGTCGAGCCCGGTCATCTCCAGGTCCATCCAGGCGAGCATCCGGAAGAAGCTACCGAACCCGGGCCCCCCGCTCCCTGCGGGGCACCTCACGGCACCGATTGGCGGCCTCCGCTGGCTACCTTGGACCGGTGCCCGATGTGAAGCTGGTCCGGCTGGACCCGCACCTGCCGGTGCCGGCCTACGCCCGCCCCGGCGACGCCGGAGCGGACCTGTACGCCCGCCGCGGCGTGCTCCTCAAGGCCGGGGGTGGGCGGGCCCTGGTGCCGACCGGGGTCAGCCTGGCCATCCCGGAGGGCTACGCCGGGTTCGTGCAGCCCCGCAGCGGGCTGGCGGCGCGCCATGGTGTGACCCTGGTCAACACCCCGGGGCTGATCGACAGCGGGTACCGGGACGAGATCGGGGTGATCCTCATCAACACCGACCCGGCTGCCGACTTCGAGATCCGGCGGGGGGATCGGATCGCCCAGCTGGTCGTACAGCGGGTCGAGCAGGCCACGTTCGTGGAGGTGGACGAACTGCCGGCGTCGGTGCGGGGCCTGGGCGGCTTCGGCCACACTGGTCGCTGACGATGCCGGAGCTGCCCGAGGTGGAGTCGCTGGCCCGCTTCTTGAAGGAGCGGTGCGCCGGCCGGGTGGTCGAACGGGCCGAGGTGGCGGCCCTGTCGGCGCTGAAGACCTTCGACCCGCCGGTCGACGCCCTCACCGGCCGGACTGTCGCCGACGTGCGGCGGTTCGGGAAGTTCCTGGCCTTCGACACCGCCGGTCTGTGGCTGGTGCTGCACCTGGCCCGCGGCGGTTGGGTGCAGTGGAGGGACACGGCACCACCCGCCCGGGCCCGGCCCGGACGGGGCCCCCTCGCCCTGAGGGTCGCTCTCTCCGGCGGATCCGGCTTCGACGTGACGGAGCAGGGCACGGAAAAAAGGTTGGCGCTGTGGGTGGTGACCGATCCGGCCCGGATCGAGCGGGTGGCGCACCTCGGTCCTGATCCTCTCGAGGCCGGCTTCAGCACCGACGTCCTGGCCGGGGTGCTGAGGGCGTCCAACGGCCACGTCAAGAAGGTGCTCACCGACCAGTCCGCCCTGGCCGGGGTGGGCAACGCCTACTCCGACGAGGCCCTCCATGCCGCCCGGCTGTCCCCCTACCGGCCGGCGGCCAAACTTCGCGACGAGGAGATCGCCCGCCTGCACGCCGCGCTGGTGGGCGTGCTGCGCCAGGCGGTCGACCGCTCGGCCGGGGTGGCTGCGGCCGGCCTCAAATCGGAGAAGAAGAGCGGCTTGGCCGTCCACGGCCGGGCCGGTCTGCCGTGCCCGGTGTGCGGCGACACCATCCGGGAGGTGTCGTTCGCCACCCGGTCGTTCCAGTACTGCCCGACCTGCCAGACGGGGGGCAGACCGCTGGCCGACCGCCGCCTGTCCCGGCTGTTGAAGTGAGCACCGGATCCGGGTCGAAGGAGACCACCCACCGGGGTGTGCGCTGGCGGCGGGAGGACGACGGCGGGGTGAGCTTCCTCGATCCGCGCAGCCGCCGGTGGGTCCGGTGGGCGCCCGGGGTGGACTCCCCGCCGCTGCCCCCCAGGTGGAACCTCCTCGGCGTGCCGACCCGGGTGGAGAGGCCGGCCTGGCGGAGCCGGTGGCGGATCATCCCGATCGTCCTGGTTCTGGCAGCGGTGGCCATCGCCGTGCTCCAGACGAGCTTCCCGCCGTCCAACGCGGTCAAGAACGAGGCCCGGGCGTCCGCCGCACTCCTCGGCCGCTGCCTGCCCCAGACGGGTACCGCCGAGGGCCACCCGAAGTACAGCACCAAGACGGTGCCCTGCGACTCGCCCCAGGCCAAGGTCAAGGTGGTGCGGGTCGTGCCGAGCACGCCCGGCAGCCCGCTGTGCCCGGCCGGCACCACGCCTCTGGAGATCCCCTACCCCGGGGTGAGCCACCCCCATGTGGAGTGCGTCCAGCCCCTCCGGTGAATAGATACCCGGGGGGAGGTCTGCTACGGTGAACACCCGCTTGCGGACGTGGCTCAGCTGGTAGAGCACAACCTTGCCAAGGTTGGGGTCGCGGGTTCGAATCCCGTCGTCCGCTCCATCTGATCATGTGACCGGCCCCCCTCCCGAGGGGGGCCGGTTCAATTGGACGGGTTGCTGAGGGCGAACGACAGCATCTGCTGGTAGATGCCCATGATCTGCGATCCGTAGGTGGGATCGGTCGCCCACACCCCGGTCAGCGCCTGCCAGGTGGAGCAGCAACCCCGCCGCCCCTGATCGGCCGGCCGAAGGGACGGCAGGACCGGGGCCGGGCTGCCGGCCGGAGGATTGCCGTCGGCGAAGATACGCAGCAGCTGCTCCTGGCCCAGGACCCCGCCCTGGGGGGAGGGGAAGCCCCAGCCGGCGCTGCAGGTGTCGCAGTGCCCGATCCCGGCGTAGTTGTTCAGCTGCACCGAGTCCGGGGAGCCGAAGCCTCCCGTCTCCAGGACGGCCTGGGCGAAGGCTACGTCGCCGCGCACGCCCTCCTGGCTGCCCGCCTGGAGGTACCAGGCGGCCAGCTGTTCCACCGGGGCCGGGGTGAGGTCGGCGTAGCCCTGGGAGCGGTACCAGGCCACCATTTCCGCGGCGTCGAGGGCGGCGCCGCCGACCACGCTCAACCCGCCGGCCCCGGTGGGGGGGCCGGCGACGGCGGCCAGATCGGAGGCCAGTGCCTGGCGGGCCCGGTCGAGCTGGGCCTGGGCGGCGGCCAGCCGCCCGGTGTCGGTGGCCACCGCCGTCTGGGCGGCCTGGGACCGGGACGACGCCGATTCCCGCTGGTCCTGGGCGGACCGGAGGCGCTGGCGGTCGCCGGCCACGGCCCGGGAGAAGCCTGACTGCCGGCGGCTGTCGGCGGTGTAGGTGTCCAGATCCTGCTGCAGGTTGCGGCCCACCAGGGCGGTGATGGTCTCGATCTCGGTGGTGTCGATGACCGTGCGCTGCGCCGATGCCAGGGCGTGCAGCCCGGTGGGCTGCGGGTTGGTCACCTGGCCCGTGTAGAGGGCCACCGCGATCCCCTTGAGGGCCCGCCGGTCCGAGATCAGGCGGGCGTCGTCGGATTGCACCGCCGCGGTGGCCGCCTCCAGTCCGGTCTGGTCGCGCTGCAGCTGGGCACCGGCAGCCGCCAGCTCGCCGGCCGCCGTGGAGGCTGACGCGTCGGCGGTGGCCAGCGCCTGGCGGTCGGCGGCCAGGCGGTCCTGCAGCCCGCTGACGGCGAAGCTGGCTTCTCCTATGGGCACCTGGTGGTTGAGGTTGACCACCGCCTCCTGCTGGGCCCGCAGAGCGTTGAGGTCTACGGTGGCGCCGGTCTGCGCAGCCCCCCAGGCCGGGCCGGCCCCCGCCAGCCACAGAGCCGCCACCGTGGCGGCCACCGCCGCCGGCTCGAGGGCGCGCCGGTTCCGCCTGCGCCTGCCGCCCCGCCGGTTCGGTAACACGGCGTAAAGGTTGCCCGATCCGCGCCCCGCAGGGCAGGCATGGTCGCGACCGCGGCCGGCAGGGACGCTCCGCCGTCCACCGAATTGGGAGTACCGAATTCGGCACGTCACCCGACCGGCACGGTATTGTCACCGGTGCCGGCGCCGGTCGGCAGCCACAGGCAAGGGAGAACGCATGGGGAAGCAGGTGCCGCTGGTCGATTATCTGGTCCTCGGCGACCGTCCCCACCTGGTGGCGCACGAGTGCACCGAGTGCGGAGCCCGCTACTTCGACCGGCGCAATGCGTGTTCGGGTTGCGGGGCCACGTCGTTCCGTTCCGTCGAGGTGCCCACCGAGGGCGAGCTGCGGACGTTCACCATCGTGGCCTACGCAGCGCCTGGGATCCCGGTACCGTTCGTGGCCGGGGTGGTCGACTGCGACGGGACCAGCGTGCGGGGCAACGTGATCAACACACCGGCCGATCCGGAGCATGTGCGCACCGGCATGAGGGTGCGCCTGGCCACCTACGTGGTCGGAACCGACGATGAGGGCACCGAGGCCATCGGCTTCGGCTTCGAACCAGTGGAGGGTGACTGAGGTGGCTGGCGACGACATCTGGATCCTCGGGATCCACATGACCAAATTCGGCAAGCACCCGGACGTGGACCTGGTGGACCTGGCGGCCGAGGCGTCGATGAGCGCCCTGGCCGACGCCCAGGTCACCATGAAGGACATCGGCGTGCTGGCGGCCGGCAACCTCATGGGAGCCAGCTCCGGCATCGGCCAGCAGCTGCAGAAGCAGATCGGCCAGACCGGCATACCGGTGTACAACGTGGCCAACGCCTGCGCCACCGGGGCCACCGCCCTGCGGACCGCCATCATGGCGGTGAAGGCGGGGGAGTGCGACATGGGTCTGGCCGTGGGGGTCGAGAAGCTGGCCGGGGCCGGCCTGCTCGGCGCCGGCGGGCGGGCCAAGGAGAGCGGCCACGTGTTCAGCCCGGCCGGCCGCTACGGGGCGGTGGCGCCGGTGGACGGCCGCATCGGCACCGAGACCATGCCCGGGGTGTTCGCCCAGATCGGTATGGAGTACGGGCACAGGTACGGCGGTACGTCCTTCGAGCTGTTCGCCCGCATCTCGGAGAAGAACCACGCCCACTCCACCTTGAACCCGCTGGCCGCCTACACCAAGCGCATGAGCCTGGAGCAGATCATGAACGACGTCATGATCGCCTACCCCAACACCCGGCCCATGTGCTCGGCCAACTGCGACGGCGCAGCCGCCGCGGTGGTCGTGTCGGGAGCCAGGCTGAAGACCCTGTCGCCCGACCAGCGCCGTCGGGCCGTCAAGGTGTCGGCTTCGGTCCTCACCACCGATCCGTGGGAGGAGGCCTGCCAGGTCCTGCCCAACGTGAACACCTTGACCCGCAACGCCGCCCAGCAGGCCTACTCCCAGGCCGGGGTGGCCCCCGAGGACCTGGACCTGGTCGAGCTCCACGACTGCTTCGCCACCGCCGAACTGGTCCACTACGACAACCTGATGCTCTGCCCGCCCGGGGAGGCCGTGGCGTTCTTCGAATCCGGCGCCCCCTGGCGCGACGGCCGGACGCCGGTCAACGTGTCGGGAGGACTGCAGTCCAAGGGCCATCCCATAGCCGCCACCGGCATCGCCAACATCTGGGAGGTCTGCCACCACCTGCGGGGCGAGGCCGGCGACCGCCAGATCCCCGACGCCAAGATCGGGCTGGCGCACGTCATAGGACTGGGCTCCGCCTGTGGCGTGCACATCCTGGAGCGGGCCGCCGCCTGACGAACCCCGGATGGTCCAGCCGGCCCCACCGTGTCTTTAGACTCTCCCGACATGACGGACCCCCAAGATCGCACCCCGGGCCCTGACGACACGGCGGCGTTCCAGCGTTTCTACAGCGAGGAGCGAGCCGAGCAACCCGGCCGCGGCCTGCTGTACCGGGTCTTCGTAGGCTGGTGGCGCGATCGGCGGTGACGCCGGCGGCGCATCGCCGGGCACGGTGACCCCCGACCCTTCGCGGCCGGTGAGCGGTGCGTTCCTGCCGCTCGAGCGGCTGACCGAGGCGGTCATGCCCCACAGCCGCCGCCTGAGCGGCGTCGAGTTGGCCACCGAGTCCGGGGTGGACCTCGAACTGGCCCGCCGGCTCCGCCGGGCCATGGGGTTGCCGGACGTGCCCCGGGGGGAGGACGGCTACCTCGACGCCGATGTGGAAGCGCTGCGGCGGGTCCGCCACCTGGTCGAGACGGGCGGGTTGGACAACGCCGACCTGCTCCACATGGCCCGCACCCTGGGGTTGGCGGCGGCCCGCATGGCCGACGCCGTGGTGGGGTTCTGGTCGGACAAGCTGGCCGGCGCCGACCAGGACCTGCTCGACCCGGAGCGCATCGACGAGCTGGAGAAGGTGGTGGGGTACCTGTTCAGACGCCACCTGCTGGACTCGGCCACCCGCCAGGCCGCCTGGATCAACCACCAGGACCAGACCGGCCCGCTCGTGGCGGTCGGCTTCGCCGACCTGGTCGGATTCACCTCCCTCAGCGAGCAGCTGAGCGACCGGGAGACGGCCGAGCTGATCGAACGGTTCGAGGTGCTGGCCACCGATCAGGTGGTAGGCGGCGGCGGCCGGGTCATCAAGATGATCGGCGACGAGGTCATGTTCACCGCCGACGTGGAGCAGGTGGGCGAGATCGCCCTGTCGCTGGCCGAGTCCTTCGACTCGCCGGATCTGCCCTCGGTGCGGGTCGGGGCGGCCTCGGGGTCGGTGGTTTCCCAGGCCGGGGACCTCTTCGGCCCGGTGGTCAACCTGGCGTCCCGGGCCACCATCGCGGCCCGGCCCGGTTCGGTGCTGATCTCCCCGTCGCTGGCCGAGACGCTGCGCGGCGACCGGCGTTTCGCCGTGCAGGCCATCCGTCCGCACCGGTTGAAGGGCATCGGCTTCGTCAGGCTGGCCGTCCTGCGCCGGGCCGGCTCCAGGTCGTCCGGCTGAACGGTGGTCGGCCGGCCTCAACCGTCTCGGCGGATCCAGGTGAGGGCCTTCTCATGTCGTAGGTCGTCAGCAGGAAACCCGTCCATTCCCGACGAATAGGTCAAGTCAGTTGGGGGGCGACCGTCCGGTCGCCGTGATGACGATCTCGGGGGAGTGGCCTGGTGCGGACGCGGCAGAAGGTCAGATGCCTGGCAGGAGGGCTGGCGGCGGCCCTGAGCGCGACCGGGGCCGCCATGCTGGCCGGAGGTTCCCCGGCCCACGCCACCCCGGCGCCGGGTCAGGGGTCGGCCTCCGCCCAGGCCCTGGCGGTGGCCCCCCACGACGGCTCCCTGGCCGTGGGGGTGGTCCTCGGCGAGGCGCTCGCCGGTCACACCAACGGGCAGGCCAAGGCCCAGTCACAGGGGATCGACCTGGGTGCCATCGGCACGGCCATGACCGGCTACAACTGCGGCAGCCAGGCCCTCCAGCCCGACCAGATCCCCCAGCCCCTGATCACCGAGACCGGTGCCCCCGGCGCCGACCAGGGGATCCACCAGGGTCTGGACCCCTCCAAGGGGGCGTCCCAGCCTTCTTACGGCTCCGATGAGTTCGTCAGGGCCACGTCCACCCCCTACGGTGAGGCCGACACCAGCTTCGCCCCGGTCGACGTCCAGGGCATAACCGTGTCGGGTATGGCCACACGCGCCTGGTCCGGGCTGAAGGACGGCGAGCGCCAGGCCGGAGCCACCGCCGACATCGCATCGCTGGACCTCGGCAACGGACTGGTGAAGCTGGGGGGCCTGCACTGGGAGTCGGTCTATCCGTCGGGCGGCCAGGCCGCACCCAGCGGTTCTTTCACCATCGGATCGCTCGAGATCGCCGGCCATGCGGTGCCGCTGAACCAGAACGTCACGGCCCTCCAAACGGCCATCAACACCGCGCTCGGCGCCGTAGGCCTGCAGGTACTCCTCCCGCAGCCCACCCTGAGCAACGGGGTGGAGTCGGTGTCGCCCCTCCAGCTGCAGGCCGTCCCGAACACCACCCGCGACAGCGTGGTCAACCTCGGCCTCAACGCCACCGAGAGCCAGCAGCAGCAGGTCCTCGGGGGCCTGGAGAACGGCTTTCCGGGTGAGCCGGCGCAGCTGGCCCAGGCCCTGTGCCAGTCCGACACCCCGATCACCGTGGCCCAGGTGGCCATCGCCTCGGTCAACGGGGGTGGCTACCTCTCGGCCGGCCTCGGCGGGGTCACCGCGACCAGCTCCGATGTGGCCGCCAACCCCTACGATCTGAGCCTCCTCGGTCCGCTGACCCTCTCCAACGGCAACGGACCGCTGGGCGGGGGATCGGCTCCCGTCGCCACCACCAGCCCCACCGCCGGCCTGGTGGGGGCCGCCCCGACCCCCACCCTGGCCACCTCCCCGGCCGGCCCCGGCGCCCCCACCCCGGCGACGGCCGCCCCGGCCCCGTCCCCGGCCCCGGCTCCGGCCGCCGCCGTCACGTCTCCGGCGGCCGCCGGTTACGCCGCCGGCGGGCCCCTGCTCGGCATCGGCCTGGCCGGGCTGGCCCTGCTCGGCCTCCTGGCCGAGGCGGACCGGCGGATGATGCGCCGGGCCCAGCACACCATCACCTTCGAGGAGGGGCGATGACCACCCCGACCGACGGACCCTCCGGGCGGAGGGTCCCCCCCTCTAGTCCGCCCCCGGGCTACTTCAGCGTCTTCCAGCGGCTGTTCCGGGGCTACGGGCCCATGGCCATCCTGGTGGCCGTGCTGGTGATCGTGGCACTGTTCGTCCCCAGCCGGGTGCCCAGGACGACGGCGGTCGCGGCCGGGTCCTCCGGGGTCCTCACCCCGGGAGCGGGCTCGTCGGCCCCGAACCCGGCCGGGTCGGCGGCGGCGGCCGGACCGGGATCGGCGTCGGGCGCCTCGGCCGCCAAACCGTCCACCGCCGCCGCCGCTCAGGCATCGGAGTCATCGGCGGGCGGGGCCTCCGGCCACAGCGGATCGGTGGCCGCGGGCAGCGGGACGGCCAAGGTCGCTCCCTGCGGAGGCCAGAAGCTGCAGATTCCCGGGGATCCCTACTCGCCGCCGTGCGAGACCTTCAGCGGCAGCAACGGCGGGGCCACCGCCATGGGGGTGACCCCCACCACCATCAACGTGGCGTTCCGGCTGACCAATGACCAGAGCTTCCAGCAGACCCTGGCCCAGCTGGCCGGGGCCTCGCTCAAGGACACCAACGCCGACACCGAGCGGACGGTGCAGGCGCTGGCCCAGTACTTCAACAGCCACTTCCAGTTCTACGGCCGCAAGATCGTGGTGCACTTCTTCAACGGCCAGGGCTCGCTGTCCAACGAGCTGCTCGGAACCGGTCAGGCCCAGGCCGAGGCGGACGCCCTCACGGCCAAGTCCATGAAGGTGTTCGCCGACCTGTCCGCGGAGTCGGAGCCCTACGCCGACGCCCTGGCCAAGCAGGGAGTCATGGCCTTCGGTGAC
>DASSZD010000044.1:0-14471 GCA_035702985.1 Acidimicrobiales bacterium | reverse complement strand
GCGGGCCAGGGCAGCCGGGCTCTCCTCCGCGTGGAGCCGGTGGAACTCGGCCAGCCGGTCCAGCTGACCCTGCTTCTCCGTCTCGGTGGACCGGGCCAGCTCCAGGTGCTCCGGGACGTCGTCGCCGGACGGGTTTCGGTTGGTGTTGACCCCGACGATGGGCAGGGACCCGTCGTGCTTCTTGGCCTCGTAGAGCATGGATTCGTCCTGGATGCGGCCCCGCTGGTAGCCGGTCTCCATGGCCCCGAGCACGCCGCCCCGCTCGCTCAGGCGGTCCAGCTCGGCCAGCACCGCCTCCTCCACCAGGTCGGTCAGCTCCTCCACGATGAAGCTGCCCTGTAGCGGGTTCTCGTTGCGGGCCAGTCCCCACTCGCGGTTGATGATCATCTGGATGGCCAGCGCCCGGCGGACCGAGTCCGCCGAGGGGGTGGTCACCGCCTCATCGAAGGCGTTGGTGTGGAGGCTGTTGGCGTTGTCGTAGATAGCGCACAGGGCCTGGAGGGTGGTGCGGATGTCGTTGAAGGCCATCTCCTGGGCGTGCAGTGACCGCCCCGAGGTCTGCACGTGGTACTTCAGGCGCTGCGACCGGGAGTTGGCGCCGTAGCGGTCGCGCATGGCCACGGCCCAGATGCGCCGGGCCACCCGTCCGATCACCGTGTACTCCGGGTCCATGCCGTTGGAGAAGAAGAAGCTGAAGTTGGGGGCGAAGTCGTCGATGTCCATGCCCCGGGCCAGGTACGACTCCACGTAGGTGAACCCGTTGGCCAGAGTGAAGGCCAGCTGGCTGATGGGGTTGGCCCCGGCCTCGGCGATGTGGTAGCCGGAGATGGACACCGAGTAGAAGTTGCGCACCGAGTTGGCGATGAACCACTCCTGGATGTCGGCCATCACCCGCAGGGAGAACTCCGTGGAGAAGATGCAGGTGTTCTGGCCCTGGTCCTCTTTGAGGATGTCGGCCTGCACCGTGCCCCGGATGGTCGACAACGTCCGGGCCCGCACCTCGGCCGGGTCCTCGTCGGGGTGACGGGCGATCTGGTCGTCGATGGCGGCGTTGAAGAACATGGCCAGGATGGTGGGAGCCGGGCCGTTGATGGTCATCGACACCGAGGTGCTGGGATCGCAGAGGTTGAAGCCGCTGTAGAGCACCTTCATGTCCTCCAGGGTGGCGATGGACACCCCCGAGTTGCCCACCTTGCCGTAGATGTCGGGGCGGCGGTCCGGGTCGAACCCGTACAGGGTGACCGAGTCGAAGGCGGTGGACAGCCGGGTGGCCGGCTGCCCCTCGGCCAGCAGGTGGAACCGCTTGTTGGTCCGGAAGGCGTCGCCCTCCCCGGCGAACATCCGGGCCGGGTCCTCGCCCTCCCGCTTCAGCGGGAACACCCCGGCGGTGTAGGGGAACCGGCCCGGCAGGTTCTCGGCCCGCAGCCAGCGCAGCAGCTCCCCCTCGTCCCGCAGCCGGGGCAGGGCCACCCGGGGCACGGCGGTACCCGACAGGGTGTGGCGCTGGAGGTCCGGGGCCTGCAGCTCCTCCACCCGGGCCGGCCACTGCTCCAGCAGCTCCCGGCTGTCGGGGTCGAGGTCCCGCTCCGCCGCCTCGGCCAGGACCGACAGGTCGGCCGCTGACCTGCCCTCGGCCTCGAGCATGCCGGCCACCTCCCGGAGCTGCTGGCGACGCCGGGCCGCGGTGACCTGCTGCTCGGTGCGGTGGTGGTAGGTGCGGACCGTCTCGGCCACGTCGGCCAGGTAGCGGGTCCGGTTGGCCGGCACCAGGGAATGGCCCCGCGTGGAGGTCCGTCCCGACACCGGCTTCAGCACCCCGGCGGACCACCCGAGGCGGTCCCGCAGGTACTGGTACAGGGCGGTCACCCCGTCGTCGGCGAAGCGGGACGCCACCGTCCCGAACACCGGCAGCTCCTCCAGCGACAGGCCCGGGTGCTCGCCGGTGCGGTTCAGCTGGCGGCGCACGTCGCGCAGGGCGTCCTCCCCGCCGCGCCGCTCGAACTTGTTGATGACCACCGCCGCCGCGAAGTCGAGCATGTCGATCTTCTCCAGCTGGGACGCCGCCCCGAACTCGGGGGTCATGACGTACACCGGCACATCGACATGGGGCACCACCGCCGAGTCGCCCTGGCCGATGCCGGGGGTCTCCACTATCACCAGGTCGAACCCGGCGGCCCGGCAGGCGGCGATGGCGTCGTCCAGGCAGGGGGGCATCTCGCTGCCGGCGGTGCGGGTGGCGAAGGAACGGAAGAAGACCCGACCGTCACCGTCGATGGAGTTCATACGGATCCGGTCACCGAGGAGGGCTCCGCCGCCCTTGCGCCGGGTGGGGTCGATGGCCAGCACGGCGATGCGCAGCTTGTCCTCCTGATCCAGCCGGAACCGCTGGATCAGCTCGTCGGTGAGCGAGGACTTCCCCGACCCCCCGGTGCCGGTGATGCCCAGCACCGGCACCGGGTGCTGGGCCGCCGCCCCTTCGACCAGGCGCCGGGCGGCCTCGGGGAGGCGGCCGTTCTCGGCGGTGGTCAGGTAGCGGGCCAGGGCCTTCTGGTCGCCGGCCAGCAGGGCCTCCACCTCGCGGTCGGTCACGACGGGCGGGGCGGCGTCGCACTCGGCGATGAGGGTGTTGATCATGGCCGCCAGGCCCAGCTGCTGGCCGTCCTGCGGGGAGAAGATGCGGGCCACGCCGTAGTCGTGCAGCTCCTGGATCTCCGAGGCGATGATGGTCCCGCCGCCGCCGCCGTAGACCCGGATGTCGGGCCGGCCCTCGGCCCGCAGCCGGTCCACCAGGTACTTGAAGTACTCGACGTGGCCGCCCTGGTAGGAGCTGACCGCCACCCCCTGGGCGTCCTCCTGGATGGCCGCCGTCACCACGTCGTCCACCGCCCGGTTGTGCCCCAGGTGGATGACCTCCGCCCCCTGGCGCTGCAGCAACCGGCGCATGATGTTGATGGCGGCGTCGTGCCCGTCGAACAGGCTGGCCGCGGTCACGAAGCGGATGGGATGAACCGGCTGGTGGAGGTCGCTCACCCCACCCACTTTAGTTGGACGTCCTACTAAGTGCGGCCTCTTCCGGCCGGGTCGTCGGGCGGTGCTAGAACACCACCACGGAGCGGAGAACCTCCCCCCGGGTCATGCGGGCGAAGGCCTCCTCCACGCCGTCGAGGGGGATGGTCTCGGTCACGAACCCGTCCAGGTCCAACCGGCCGGACAGGTACAGGTCGATCAGGACCGGGAAGTCCCGGGTCGGCAGGCAGTCGCCGTACCACGAGGACCGCAGGGCCCCGCCCCGCCCGAACAGTTCGATCATGGGCAGTTCCACGGTCATGGTCGGGTCGGGCACGCCGACCTGCACCAGGGTGCCGGCCAGGTCCCGGGCGAAGAACGCCTGCCGGTAGGTGTCGGGCCGGCCGACGGCCTCGATGACCACGTCGGCGCCGAACCCGCCGGTCAGGTCCCGGATGGCCTCCACCGGGTCGCTCTCGGCCGAGTTGACGGTGTGGGTGGCGCCGAACCGCCGGGCCGCGTCCAGCTTGCGGGGGTCCACGTCCACCGCGATGACGGTGCGGGCGCCGGCGATCACCGAGCCGGCGATGGCGGCGTCGCCCACTCCCCCGCAGCCGATGACCGCCACCGTGTCGCCCCGGCTGACGTTCCCGGTGTTGACGGCCGCCCCGAAGCCGGCCATGACCCCGCAGCCGATCAACCCGGCCGCCTCGGGCCGGGCCGCCGGGTCGATCCTGACCGCCTGGCCGGCCGCCACCAGTGTCTTCTCCGCGAACGCCCCGATGCCGAGCGCCGCCGACAGGGGGGTGCCGTCGCCGAGGGTCATGGGTTGGGTGGCGTTGGCGCTGTCGAAGCAGTAC
Source organism: Acidimicrobiales bacterium (assembly GCA_035702985.1). Lineage (GTDB taxonomy): Bacteria > Actinomycetota > Acidimicrobiia > Acidimicrobiales > Palsa-688 > JAKAXG01. The sequence continues at coordinate 10,605 of DASSZD010000044.1, read as the reverse complement.
CACGGCCGGCCCCGCCGGCAGGACCGGCACTGCCCGCACGGGGCCCGCCAGGCCAGGGCCACGTAGTCCCCGGGGGCCACGTTGGTCACCCCCTCCCCCACTGCCTCGACGACGCCGGCGGCTTCGTGTCCGAGCAGGAACGGGAACCCGTCGTTGATGGCCCCCTCCCGGTAGTGCAGGTCGGTGTGGCAGACCCCGCACGCCTGGACGGCCACCAGGGCCTCCCCCGGGCCGGGGTCGGGGACCGTGACGGTCTCCACCCGCACCGGCGCCCCTTTTTCCAGGGAGACCACGGCCCGCACATGGGACGGCATCAGAACTCCAGTACCTTCCGGGCCGCGGCGGCGATCCCCTCGACCTGCGGGAGGATGACCCGCTCCAGTCCCGGCTCGTAAGCCACGTGCGTGTCGATCGCCCCCACCCGGGAGACCGGGGCGTCCAGGTCGGTGAAGCAGTGCTCGGCCGCCCACGCCGCCACCTCGGCGCCGAAGCCGGCGGTCAGGATGTCCTCGTGCACCACCAGCAGGCGGCTGGTGCGCCCCACCTGCTCGGCCACCAGCTCCTTGTCCCATGGCATGATCGACCGCAGGTCGATTACCTGCACCGACATCCCGTCGCCGGCCAGGGCTTCGGCGGCCTGCCGGGACTTCTCGACGGTGGCACCCCAGGTGACAATGGTCAGGTCGTCGCCGTCCCTGACCGTCCGGCCCCGCCCGAAGGGGATCATGAACTCCGGGGGCGGGAACGGCGTCCGGGTGTACGGCTGGCGCAGCAGGTGCTTGTGCTCCAGGAACATCACCGGGTCCTCGCCCGACAGCGCCGTGCGCAGCAGGCCGGCGGCATCGGCCGCCCGGGACGGCATGACGATGGTCAGGCCGGGCACGTGGGCGAAGATCGACTCTCCCGACTGCGAGTGCCAGATGGCCCCGCCGGCCAGGTAGCCGCCTATGGGCACCCGCAGCACCAGCGGGCACTTGAACGCCCCGTTGGACCGCCAGCGGATGGTGGCCGCCTCGGTCTTGATCTGCTGCATGGCCGGCCAGATGTAGTCGAAGAACTGCACCTCCGGTACCGGCCGCAGACCGCGGATGGCCTGGCCCACCGCCCGGCCCACGATGTTGGCCTCGGCCAGCGGGGTGTTGAAGCAGCGGGCCAGGCCGAACTCCCGCTGCAGGCCGTGGGTGGTGCCGAACACCCCGCCCTTGCCCTCGACGTTGGCCAGCACCGCCTCCCGGGCGTCGGCCACGTCCTCGCCGAAGACCCGGATGCGTTCGTCCTCGCCCATCCGCTCGTGCAGGGTGCGCTTGATGGCCTCCCCCAGGGCCACCACCTCCCCGGCCCCGTCATCGGCCTGTTCGGCCTCCGGGGGCACCGGCGGTAGCGACACCACGTGGTGGGTGACGGTGGCCGGGTCCGGACGGGGGGCGGCCAGCGCCGACCGCGACGCCTCGGCCACGACCCGGCGGGCCTCCTCCTTGACGGAGGCCACGTCGTCCTCGGTCATGATCCCGCCGGCCAGGATGGCCTGCTCCATGAGCACGAGCGGGTCGTGCGCCGCCTCCTCGGCCAGCTCGTCGGCGGAGCGGTACTTGCTCTGGGTGTCGGCCGACGAGTGGGAGTAGGGGCGGGTCACCTTGGCGTGGATCAGAGCCGGGCCCACCCCGGCCCGCACCTCGGCCACGATGTCGGCGGCCCGGGAGCGCACCTCGAAGTAGTCCCGGCCGTCGATGGCGTGCACGTGCAGGCCGCGGAAGCCCCGCACCATCTCCGACACCGGGGCCGGCGACTGGTCGGCGGAGGGTACCGAGATGGCGAACCCGTTGTCCGCCACCACGAACAGCACCGGTAGGTGCAGGGTGCAGGCCGAGTTGAGGCTCTCCCAGAACTCGCCCTCGGACGTGGCGCCCTCCCCCAGCGACACGTAGGTGAGCTCGTCGCCGTGGGCGCTGCACCCGGGCAGGTCACGCCGGGAGATGTAGCGGGATGCCTCGGCGCAGCCCACCGCTGGCAGGCACTGGCTGCCGGTGGCCGACGACTGGGTGACCACGTTGAACGGGACGTACCCCCAGTGGCAGGGCATCTGGCGGCCACCTGACGACGGGTCGTCGGCGGAGCCCACCGCCTGGAGCAGGATCTGCTCCGGGGTCATGCCCAGGGCCAGCATCAGGGACCGGTCCCGGTAGTAGGGGAAGAACCAGTCGTAGCCCGGTCTCAGGTAGCGGCCCAGCCCCAGCAGCAGGGCCTCGTGCCCGGCTCCTGAGATCTGGAAAAAGACCCGGCTCTGCTTCTGCAGAGCGATCTCCCGGTCGTCCAGGTACCGCGAGATCCACGCCAGGCGGAAATCCTCCCGCACCTCCTCAACCGGGTGCCCCCGGAACGTGGGAGACCCGGCCGGCGAACCACCCTCCGCGGCCGCCGCAAACGTGGAGCCCGGGAGCGACGAAGCAGCCATGAGGGCATCGTAGGGCCGCGCTAGCGCGGTTGGGTGACCATCAGGAACAGGGCGATCACGAACAGGGCGTCGCACGCCCCGGCCGCCCACATGATCCGGGCCGCCCCCGGACCCCCGGCCCGGACCTCGCTCTCGGCGGGTCTGACCACCCCCAGCAGCAGGAACGACGCCAGCCCCCAGATGAGGAACCCGGCCACGACCCACAGCGATCCGAACTCGCGGCCGCCGGGCCGCACCGACATGGCCGCCGCTCCGAACACCGGCACGGCCAGGATCAGGTACTCCGCCCGCAGGGGGGCGGCGAAGAAGCGGCGCACCTCGGCCGAGTCCGCTCCCCGCCGGCCCAGCGCGCCGTACGCCCCGCTCACGGCCACCGTCCCGAAGCCGATCACCGCGCACGCCACGTGCAGAGCCACCAGGACGTCATAGGCAGCGCGCACCGCGGAGAAGCTAGCGGCGGTAGAAATCCGCCGGTGCGCGTGTCCCCTCCCTCCGTCGCCCTGGCCGCCGTCCTCGCCGCCGTCCTCCTGGCGTCCTGCTCGTCGCCGTCCCGGGCCGCCTCCCCGGCCACGACCCCGGCCCCCTCCGCCCCGGCCACCACCTCCGCTCCGACCACCGCCGCGCCGGCTCCCACCACCGCCCCGGCCACCACCACGACCACGGTGTACGCCCCGAGCGCCCCCCAGAGCACCCCCGACGGGGCGGCGGCCCGGCTGGTGGCGGCGTGGTCGGCCGCCGACCGGCCGGAGGCGGCGTCGGTGGCCGCCCCCGCCGCGGTGGCCGCCCTCATGTCGTCTGCCTACCCGGCGGGTGGGCTGCAGCCCCGGGGATGCACGGCGGCCACCACCAACCCCGGGACCTGCACCTACCGCGACATCGCCACCGGCGGGATCTACGAGATCAGCGTGACCAGGGTGGCCGCCGGCTGGTACGTCTCGGGGGTCACGCCGGAGAGGTGACCGAGTCGATGGCGTGCTGGCGCAGCCGCCGGTAGTCCACCTTGCCGCTCGGCGAGCGCCCGATGGTGTCCACGCCCACCACGTGGCGGGGGGCCTTGTAGGCGGCCAGGTGGCCCTTGACCCAGTCGATCAGCTCGGCGTCGTCGGGGCGGGTCCCGCCGGGCGCCGCTTCGACCACGGCGGTCACCGTCTCCCCGAAGCGGTCGTCGGGCACCCCCACCACCACGGCGTCCGCCACAGCCGGGTGGCGCTTGAGCACCTCTTCGACCTCCTCGGGGAACACCTTCTCGCCTCCGGTGTTGATGCACACCGACCCCCGACCGAGCAGCTGGATCGAGCCGTCGGCCCGGATGGTGGCGAAGTCGCCGGGCACCGTCCAGCGCTGCCCGTCGATGACCAGGAAGGTCGACGCGGTCTTCTCGGCGTCCTTGTAGTAACCCATCGGTCCCCGGCCCCGCAGGGCCAGACGCCCCTGCTCGCCCGATCCGGGGGTCACCTCCCGGCCGTCGTCGGTCAGGACCTTGGTGTCGTCGCCCAGCACGAAACCGGCCGTCTCGCTGGTGCTCCCGGCCCGGGAGGTGGACCGGGCCATGCCCACCGCCTCGGACGATCCGAGGGTGTCGGCCAGGATCAGCTTGGGGTTGTGCCGCAGCAGGCCGGCCTTGACCTCGGCCGACCACATGACCCCGGAGCTGATGATCAGCCACAGGGACGAGATGTCCCAGCGATCCGGCTCGGCGTCGAGAGCGGCCAGTATGGGCTTGGCGAAGGCGTCGCCGACGAGGGACATCTCGGTGATCCTCTCGGCCTGGATCAGATCCAGTAGGGCCACCACGTCCAGGTGGCGGCTCAACGGCATGACCACCGACCCGGCGCTGCTCAGCACCGACATGGCCGTGAACAGCCCCGTCCCGTGCATCAACGGCGGCCCCGGAAGCAGCTTGGCCGCCGGGTACCTCGACGGCCGCCGCAGCGTCTCCCGCACGTCGTCGAGGGTGCCGTCCTCCGGGTAGCGCACCTCGCCGGTCCGGTTGAGCACCGCGAACAGGTCGTCCTGGCGCCACATCACCCCCTTGGGCATGCCCGTGGTGCCGCCGGTGTAGATAAAGAGCATGTCGTCGCCGCTGCGGTTCTTCCCCGGGGCGGGGGGCGCCCCGGCGGCGACGGTCTCGTAGGCGACCGCCCACCCGGGGCAGGTCGTATGGTCGCCGTCAGCCAACCACAGCCACACCTTGACGCCGGGCAGCCGGTCCCTGATCCGCTCCACCCGCTCGGCGAACGAGCCGTGGAAGATGATCGCCTCGGTGTCGGAATTGTCCCACAGGTACACCAGTTCGTCGTCGGTGTAGCGGTAGTTGGTGTTGACCGGGACCAGGCCGGCCTTGAAGCAGGCGAAGACCGATTCCAGATAGGCCGGGCAGTTGTACAGGTACTGCGCCACCTTGGCCTGGGGGCCCAGCCCGGCGTCGAGCAGGGCCGACGCCACCGACTCCGCCCGGCGGTCGAAGTCGCGCCACGTCAGGCGCACGTCGCCCTGGGCGACCGCCGGCCGGTCCGGGAAGGTCTCGGCCACGACGCCCCACACGTCGGCGAAGTTCCAGTTGGTCATGGCCGGCATGGTACCGATCGCACCCCCCGGGCCCCTCAGGCCCTCATGGCGGTGTCGGTGACCACCCAGCGGGACGGTTCGCCCACCTCCTCGCGGACCACCCCCTGCCGCTGCAGGTAGTTGAGGTGGGCCAGCGTCTCGCCGGTGGCGGCCCGGCGCATCCAGCCCTGGATCTGCTCCCAGGGCCGGCTCCAGGTCATCCGGCTGGCGATGGCCCAGGTGGTGGTATCGCCGGAGCGGATGGCCTCGATGACCTCCTCGAAGCGGGCCTGGTGGTGGCCCTCCAGCTCCGCCACCCGGGCCCGCAGGTCGGTGAAGCGGTGCTCGTGGGCCGGCAGGACCTCGTCGGCCTCGTAGGCCGCGACCTTCCGCAGCGAAGTGAGGAAGTCGCCCAGCGGGTCGGGTCCGGCCTGGGGATGGAACGAGATGTTGGGGGTTATGCGGGGCAGCACGTGGTCCCCCGACAGCATCAGGCGGTTGCCGGCCTCGTACAGGCAGATGTGGCCCGGTGAGTGGCCGGGGGTCCAGATGGCGGTCAGGTCCCAGCCCGGCACCTCGGGGCGGTCGCCGTCCTCGACCAGGACGTCGGGGGTCACCGCCCACACCCAGGACCTCAGCGGCATCGACGCGTTCTGCAGAGCCACTATCTCGTCCGCCGGCGCACCCTCGCGCCGCAGCATGGCCCCCATCCGCTCGATCAGCTCGTCCGGCTCGTCGTAGCGGCCTTCGATCAGGGCGGCGTCCGCCGGGTGCAGGCCCACCCACGCCCCGGAAGCCTCCCGGATGCGGCCGGCCAGGCCGTAGTGGTCGGGGTGGATGTGGGTCACCAGCACGCCCTGCACGTCCTTGACGTCGAAGCCGGCCTGGGCCAGGCCGGCCACCAGGGTCCCGTAGGCGTCGTCGGTGTTCCAGCCGGCATCTATCAGGTACGGGCCCCGCCCGGTCTCGAAGGCATAGACCAGGACGTAGCGGAGTGGGTTGTTGGGGATCGGGACCGGGATGCTCCACAGCCCCGGCCGTACCTCCTCCACCGGCGGCAGGGGCGGCTCGGCGGGCGTCGGATCGGGGGGGCTCGTTTCGCTCATCGACCGCCCAGCTTGCCAGCTGGAGACCTTCGGGCACCTATTCGGGATCCGGAATCGGCGGCCGGGCGGGCGCCGCGGAGGTTTCGGATACGTTCGTCGCATGCCCCGCTTCGAGATCCGTCAGATGACCGGATGGAACGGGCGGCGGGTCTTCGTCGACGTGCCGTTCCGGATCCACGGCGGCGACCCCGGGTGGGTACCCCCGCTGCGGCTCAGCGTCCACGACCGGCTGTCCCCCCGGCACCCGGCGGCCGCCCACCAGGAGACCGCCCTGTGGGTCGCCTACCGGCAAGGCCGGCCGGTGGGGCGTATCGGGGCGTGCGTGGACTCGTTGTTCAACGACTACCAGAAGGTCCGGTGGGGCTGGGTGGGCTTCTTCGACGCCTTCGACGACCCGGAGGTGGCCGCCGGGCTGTTCAACACCGCCTGCTCGTGGGCCGCCGGCCGGGGGGCCGACACCTGCGTGGGCCCGGCCAACTTCACCACCAACGACGAGCTCGGCCTGCTGGTCGAGGGCTTCGACGACCCGCCGACCATCCTCACCCTGCAGAACCCCCGCTACTACGAGTCGCTGTGGACCGGCAACGGCTGGGAGCCGGCCATGGACCTGTGGGGATGGTCGTTCGACCGGTCCGACACCGAGCTGTCCGAGCGCCAGCGGCGGGCCCTGGACCGGTTGCAGAAGCGGGCCAGGGTGCGGGCCCGCTCCATCGACATGGACGACTACGACGCCGAGGTCGGCCGGTTCTTCGAGATCTACAACGCCGCCTGGAGCGAGAACTGGGGTTTCGCCCCCATGCCCGAACCGGAGGTCCGCCACCTGGCCAAGCAGCTGCGCCGGATCATCCGGCCCGAGTGGGCGTTCGGCCTGGAAACCGACGACGGCGTGCCGGTGGCCGTGTGCCTGGCCCTGCCGGACATGAACCTGCCCATGAGGCGGGTCCGTTCCGGCCGGCTGCTGCCACTCGGGTGGCTGCCGCTCCTCACCTCCAGGCAGCCCTACAGCCGGGCCCGGGTGTGGGCCCTCGGTATCCGGCCCGACTACCAGCACCTGGCCCTGGGGCCGTTGCTGTACCGGGAGATCGTGGACCGGCTGGCCAGCGACCCCCGCCTGGGCACCGCCGAGGCGTCTTGGACGCTGGCCACCAATCACCGCATCAACGACCAGATCGCCGCCATGGGGGCCCGGCGCACCAAGCTGTGGCGCCTCTACCAGCGCCCGGCGCTGGCGTAGCCGGACGGCTCCCGGGGGCGGTGCGGGTGATGCCAGGCGCCGGGGCGGGCCGGGGCGGGCGCGGGCAGGGGCGGGGCCGAGCGGCCGCCGGGGCGGGGGCCCGAGCGGCCGCCGGTGTGAGCCAGCCCGCCGGTGTGAGCCAGCCCGCCGGTGTGAGCCAGCCCGCCGGTGTGAGCCGGGCGGGTGATGCGGACGCCGGGGCGGGGCGGGCGAGGGCAGGCGATGCCAGTCGCCGGGGGGCCGGCGGTGCCAGGCGCCGACGGGGGCGGCAGTGATGCCGGCTCGTAGCCGAATGCGGGGTCGGCGCCGGCGGGAAGCGGGCCAGCCGGCTGGGCGGTGTGAGCCATCTGTGAGCCGAAATTTTTTCTGTGTACCGAATCAAAGGAGAGAACCAGCGAATTCGGCTCACAGAAGGAAAAGCCGCTCAAAGTTCGGCCCACCGATGAAGCCCCACAGGACCAGGCTCCCCGGTGGCTACCCGGAAGCCACCGCCTGCCGGGCCCGGGCGAAGCCCTCCAGGGCGGCGTCGATGTCGGCTTCGGTGTGGGTAGCCATGACCGAGGTGCGAAGCAGGGGACGGGGCACCGCCGGCGGGATGGCGCAGTTGGTGTACACCCCCTGCTCCAGGAGGGCCTTCCACAGCTCGCCGGCCTGCCACAGGTCCCCGATGTGCACCGGCACGATGGGGCTGCCGGCCATCCCGCCGGCCTCGTAGCCCAGATCCCGCAGGCCGGCCCGGAGCTGGTCGGCCCGGGCCGCCACCGCGTCCCGGCGCCAGTCCTCCTCCCGGGCGATGCGGGCTGCGGCCAGAGCCGACGCCAGGGCCGCCGGCACACCCGACGCGGTGAACATCAGCGGCCGGCAGGTGATCTTGAGGTACTCGATCACGGCCCGGGAACCGGCGATGAAGCCGCCGCAGCTGGCCAGCGCCTTGGAGAAGGTGCCCATGACCAGGTCGGGTCGGATACCGGCGTCGACGGCGGTGCCGGCACCGTGCGGTCCGGCCACCCCGATGGCGTGGGCCTCGTCGACCAGCAGCCGGGCCTCGAAGTCCCGGCACAGCTGGGCGATCTCCACCAGCGGGGCCCGGTCCCCCTCCATGGAGTAGATCCCGTCCACCGCCACCAGCACCCCGCCGGCGTCGGGGCGGTCACGCCAGGTGCGCAGGGTGCGCCGGAGGCTGTTCGGCCGGTTGTGGCGGAACGCCCGCAGCGACCCCTCGGAGTACCGGGCGCCGTCGACCAGGCTGGCGTGCGCCGCCGAGTCGCACACGGCGGCGTCGTCGGGACCGACCAGTGAGCCCAGCAGGCCCAGGTTGGCCGAGTAGCCGGTCGTGAACACCAGGGCCGCCTCCATACCCACCCAGTCCGCCAGCAGCTCCTCCAGTTCCCGGTGCAGGGGGAGGGTGCCGTTGAGCAGGCGGCTGCCGGTCACCCCGGTGCCGTAGCGCTCCACCGCGTCGATGGCCGCCCCCCTGACCCGGGGATCGGTGGTGAGGCCCAGGTAGTTGTTCGAGCCGAGCATGATCACCGGGCGGCCCCGGAAGGTGGAGCGGGGCCCCACTTCGCCATCGAGCTCCCGGTAGAACGGCAGCAGTCCCAGGGACTCGGCGAAGTGCCACTCCTCGAGGCGGGGGTCGGCCACCTTGGCGAACACGTCGGCGGCCGGAGCGCCGTTGGCGGCCGGAGCGCCGTTGGCGGCCGGGCCGCCAGTGGCCGCCGGGCCGCCCCTGGCCGCCGGGCCGGCACCGGGGGGCAGGGCCGACCCCGGCCCTCCGCCTGTCGAGGCGGCCCCGGCGGGATCGGCCGGGGCGTTCAAGCCCGGCCCCCGGCCCGCAGCGTCTCGAACCGCTGTTCCCATGCCTCGTGACGGTTCTTGGAGTCCTGGATGTAGGGCGAGCGCCCGATGGCCCAGATCAACCCCCGGTTGATCTGGTCGGCGGGGGCCCGCAGCGGCCGGATGACATCGACGAAGAGCACCACCCTCACCCCGTCGGTGTCGTTCCACGCCCGGTGCTCGTAGCCGTCGTCGAAGAGCAGGCTCCGGCCCTCCTCCCAGTGGGCGGTCTCGCCGCCCACCTCGATCCCGGCGGCCGACGCCGGCCCGGGCACCTTGAGGGCCAGGTGGTAACGCAGCACCCCCCGCCACGGTCCCCGGTGCTCGCCGATGTGCTTGCCCGGCGACAGGATGGAGAAGAAGGCGGTGGTCAGCCCCGGGATGGCCTCCAGCAGGGCGGCGGTGCGGGGGCAGCGGGCGCAGTTGGCCTCGGAACGGAAGCCGTAGGCGAAGAAGAAGAAGGTCTTCCAGCCGTCGTCGTCGGTGATGGAGGCCTGGTCCACGGAGATGTCCTGGAAGTTGGGCAGTGATTCCCGGTACGCCAGCACCTCGTCCAGTTCCGACCTGATGGTCTTCCACTGGGCTTCCAGGCCGGGGATCCAGTCGAAGGTCTCGATGGGCAGGAACGGTGTGGTCGGGACCAGGGACGACCGCAGCACCATCCGCTCGGTGAGATGCAGGAGGCGGGCGCCCGCCTCGTTCGCGAGCTGCACGGCCCGGTCTCGGGCCGGCCGCAGGCTTCGATCGGTGGCCATAACCACGAGAGGCTACCGGGCGGGCCCGTACGGGTGGGGCGGCGGCATTACATTGGTCCTGCTCCTTTATCCCCTGCCTGTAATGGAGGCGGCCCCATGTTCGAGTGGTCAGACGAGCACCTGATGATGCGCCAGGCGGTCCGTCAGTTCATCGAGAAGGAGATCCTCCCCGACATAGACGCCTATGAGCACGAGGGCCGGCCGCCCTACGACGCCCTGCGCAAGATGTTCGCCACGTTCGGCATCGACGCCGCGGCCCGAGCCGGCTTCGCCAAGCGGCTGGAGCGGGAGGCCGACGGCGGCACCGCCGCGGACCGGGCCACCGGCGGCGGGGAGAGCGGCGGGGAGGGCACCGGGCGGGACCCGGCCATGACCCTCATTCCCACCATCGAGCTGTCCCGTTACTGCCCCGGCATGGTCACCGCCCTGGGGGTGTCGATGGGTCTGACGGCGGCGGCCATCAACTCCCGCGGTACCCGGGCCCAGAGGGAGCGGTGGGTACCCGACCTGCTGAGCCTGGCCAAGATCGGGGCCTGGGCCATAACCGAGCCCGGCTCCGGGTCCGACGCGTTCGGATCCATGGCCTCCACCGCCCGCCGCGACGGGGACGGCTACGTCCTCAACGGATCCAAGACCTTCATCACCAACGGCCCCTACGCCGACACCATCGTGTTC
>DASSZD010000162.1:0-12234 GCA_035702985.1 Acidimicrobiales bacterium | reverse complement strand
GGAGGCCATCCTGTCGGGCAGCATCCAGCCGGGCACGGTGCTGGTGATCCGCTACGAGGGCCCCAAGGGCGGCCCCGGGATGCGCGAGATGCTGGCCGTCACCGGGGCCATGAAGGGCGCCGGCCGGGGCGGGGACTGCGCCCTGGTCACCGACGGCCGCTTCAGCGGGGGCACCCACGGCTTCTGCGTGGGCCACGTCGCCCCGGAGGCGGTCGACGGCGGCCCCATCGCCTTCGTGGCCGACGGGGACCGGATCGTGGTGGACGTGTCGTCGCGTTCCATCGACCTGATGGTCGAGCCGGCCGAGCTGGAGAAGCGCCGGGCGGCCTGGAGCGCCCCCGCCCCCCGTTACACCAGCGGCGTGCTGGCCAAGTACGCCCGGCTGGCGGCCGGCGCCGAGCAGGGGGCCGTCACCCGGGCCTAGAACCGCCCGGGAGCGGGGCGGCGGCCCCGTCGGGCTGTGAGCGCGACAGGTGGGCGGCGCGCACGTAGGCCAGGAACCGTTCGACGGCCCGCACCGAGTACAGGGTGCGGACCGAGCCGTAGATGTCGAAGGCGTGCTGGGCCTTGGGCAGCTCGGCGTAGACGACCGGTCGGGGGGACGAGGCCCGCAGCGCCCGCACCAGGCGCCGGGCCCCGTCGACCGGCACCAACGAGTCGTTGGTGCCGTGCAGCACCATCATCGGCGGGGCGGTGCCGCCCTCCTGCTCGGCCCAGAACAGCGGGGAGGCCCGCCGCCACCGCTCCCGGTCCGTCTCCGGTGACGACTTGAGGACCACCTTCTCCATGTGGCGCACCGATCCGGCCGGCCCGCCCCTGCCGTCCCAGTCGAGCAGGTCGTACACCCCGTAGAACGGGACACCGGCCTGCACCGAGGTGTCGGCGTCCTCGAAGCCGGGCTGGAATACCGGCTGGTTGGCGCTGAGCGCGGCCAGAGAGCTCAGGTGCCCGCCGGCCGAGCCTCCGGTGATCACCACGAAGTCGGGGTCGCCGCCGTAGTCGGCGATGTGGGCCTTCACCCAGGCGATGGCCCGCTTGACGTCGACGATGTGATCGGGCCAGGTGGCCCGGGGGCTGAGCCGGTACGAGATCGGCACGCACACCCACCCGGCACCGCGGAGCCGGTCCATCAGCGGGTACGCCTGGTGCCGGCTGTCGCCCGTGACCCACGCCCCGCCCGGCACCTGGATCAGGACCGGCGCCCGGTCCCCGGGACCGATCTCCGGGCTGGCCCAGATGTCCAGGTGGTTGCGCCGGCCGGCCGGCCCGTAGGCGATCTCCGACGCCCGCAGCCGGCTGCGCCGGTCCAGCCAGGGGGGCACCGGTGCCCACGGGTTGATGGCCGGGCCGTCCGCCGGGGCGATCCCGGCCCGCTCGGCCAGCGACCCGTAATCGGCGCCCAGCCCCGATACCAGGGCGTCGGCCAGCACCTCCCGGGACGAGATGGCCGCCCGCTGGAGGTGGATGAGGCCGGCGGCGCTGGCCGCCTGGGCGGCCAGGCGGAGCAGCCCCGGTCCGGTCCGCCACCGCCCGTTGCGCAGCGCCCCGGCGGTCAGGCCGACCTGGGCCGCCAGGGTCAGGAGGGGCAGCTCCGACACGTGCCAGCCCACGCTGAACGCCCAGCCGCCGGCCGGATGGCCGAACGAGACCGGGCGCAGGGCGTTGGCGGTCACCCCCAGGGGGGCCAGGCCCCGCCCCACCTGGGAGGCGGTGCGTATCGGGGAGCGGGCGGGTGCGCGGTCGGATCGGGATGGGGACACGCCGCAGGGTATCCCCAGGGGGTACTTTGGCTGGATGGACCGGTCACGCGTCGACCGCGATGAGTTCCGCCAGCAGGCGGACCGTGCGGTGCTGGTCCTGTACGCCACCGTGGTGGAGAGCCTGGGGTGGGCCACCGCCGCCCTGCTCGACCAGGACGTCGAGCTGGCCGACCGGCTGATCGCCGACGACAGGAAGGTGGATCAGCGCTGCGAGGAGGTGACGGCCCTCATCAAGGACCGTCTGGCCGACGCCACCGTCGAGCCGGGCGACCTGGAGGACCTGATCGCCATCCTGCAGATGGTGCCCGAACTGGAGCGCAGCGCCGACCTGGCCGAGCACATCGCCCAGCGGGCCCGCCAGGGCCTCGGCAGCTCCCTCAGCCCCCGGGCCCGGGGCCTGATCCAGTCCATGTGCGACGCCGGCATCCGCATGTGGCAGCTCTCCAGCCGGGCCTACGCCGAGCGGTCACGCGACCTCACCTTCGAGATCAACGAGTCCGACGACGAGCTGGACAACCTGTCGGCCGCCCTGCTGCGCGAGGGAGCGGCCGGCGGCGTGGACCCGGCCGTGGCCGCCGAGCTGGCGCTGATCGCCCGGTTCTACGAGCGCATCGGCGACCACGCCGTCAACCTGGCCCGCCGCTCCGCCGCCATGGTCGCCCCCCGCCGGCTGTCCCCGCTGGGCGTGCTGCGGCGCCGGCTGGACGGCCCCCGGTCCGGCCGGGGGCAGACCCGGAGCGGCCTGGCCGGGTTGCTGCGGGGACGCCGGGACCCGGCCCAGGACGGCTTGTTCTTCCAGCTCTTCTCCGAGGCCGCGTCCAACGCCCGCCAGTGCGGCGACGAGGTGCTCAAGATGGTCTCGTCGATGTCGGACCTGGACGGTCACTACCAGGAGATCCGCTCCCTGGAGCGCCGGGGCGACCAGATCACGGTGCAGCTGCTGCGCCGCCTGGACGCCTCTCCTGTCACCCCGTATGACCGCGAGGACATCCACGCCCTGGCCGAAGCCCTCGACGACGTGATCGACGAGATGCTGGCGGCGGCCGAGCTCATGTACCTGGTGAAGGTGGACAGCTGCCTCCCGGACGTGCAGCAGCAGGCGGAGAACCTGGCCGCCATGGGCTCCGAGCTGGAGGCCCTCATCGAATGCCTGCGCTCCGGGGAGGGGGCCCGCCACCGGTTGGAGCGGATCGAGGAGCTGGAGCGGGAGGGCGACGCCATCCACCGCCGCACCCTGGCCCGGCTGTTCGGCGGGGACTACGAGGCGCTCGAGGTGATCAAATGGAAGGACATCGTGGAGGGGCTCGAGCGGGCCATGAACCAGATCGAGGACGTCTCCGACGTGGTGGAGTCCATCCTGGTCAAGCGGTCCTGACGGTCGGGCGGAGCGGTCCGCCCTCCACGCATTGCGCCCGCCGGCGGGGATATGGAACACTGGTCGCCGTGGGCCGCACCCTGATTCTCGTACTCATCACCTGACACACACGCACAACCTGCGTGTGTGTCGAGCGACCTCCCCCAGCGGGAGGTCGTTTTGTTTATCCGAACCAGTCGCACCGACCGGCCCGCACCCCCGGAAGCCCCCAGGAGAGAGAACGAAGCAAGATGAAGATGACCGGAGCCCAGGCCCTCATCAAGAGCCTGGAGATGGAGCAGGTGGAGGTCGTGTTCGGCCTGCCGGGCGGCTGCATCCTGCCCGCCTACGACCCCATCCTGGACTCGCCCATCCGCCACATCCTGGTCCGCCACGAGCAGGGGGCCGGCCACATGGCCGAGGGGTACGCCCACGTAACCGGTCGTCCCGGCGTGGCCATGGTCACCAGCGGACCGGCCGCCACCAACCTGGTCACCCCGCTGTGCGACGCCTACATGGACTCCGTCCCCATGGTGGCCATCACCGGTCAGGTCAGCCGCCCGGTGATCGGCACCGACGGCTTCCAGGAGTGCGACACCGTCGGCATCACCCGCTCGGTCACCAAGCACAACGAGCTGATCATGGACCCCGACGAGATCCCCCTGATCGTCCGCCAGGCCTTCCACCTGGCCACCACCGGGCGCCCCGGCCCGGTCCTGATCGACGTGCCGAAGGACGTCCTGCAGGCCCAGGTCGAGTGGTCCTGGCCCACCGACGACGACGTCTCCGCCTCCCTGCCCGGCTACAAGCCCACCATGAAGGGCCACCCCCGCATGATCAAGGAGGCGGCCCGGCTGATCGGCGAGGCCCGCCGGCCGGTGATCTACGCCGGCGGTGGCATCCTCAAGGCCCGGGCGGCCGAGCCTCTGCGGGCCCTGGCCGAGAGGATGGGTATCCCGGTGGTGACCACCCTGATGGCCCGGGGGGCGTTCCCCGACGACCACCCGCTGTGCCTGGGCATGCCGGGGATGCACGGCAACTACACCGCCATCACGGCCATGCAGGAGTCGGACCTGCTGATCGCCCTCGGCACCCGCTTCGACGACCGGGTGACCGGCCGGGTGGACTCGTTCGCCCCCCACGCCAAGGTCGTCCACGTCGACATCGACCCGGCCGAGCTGGGCAAGATCCGCCAGCCGGACGTGCCCATCGTGGGGGACTGCCGGCAGGTGATCACCGAGATCATCCGGGCGCTGGACGGGTCGGGCACCGGCGCCCCCGACCTCAACGAGTGGCGGGCCCGGATATCGGGCTGGCAGGAGCGGTTCCCGCTGCACTACGACTCCCACGTCGAGGGGGACCCGCTGAAGCCCCAGTACGTCATGGAGGTGCTGCGCGACTCCGCCCCGGAGGGCACCATCCTGGCTTCGGGGGTGGGTCAGCACCAGATGTGGGCCAGCCAGTACTGGCGGTTCAACGAGCCCTACACGTGGGTGAACTCCGGCGGGCTGGGCACCATGGGCTTCTCGGTGCCGGCCGCCATCGGGGCCAAGGTCGGGCGTCCGGACCGGACGGTGTGGGCGGTGGACGGCGACGGGTGCTTCCAGATGACCGCCCAGG
This sequence comes from Acidimicrobiales bacterium, assembly GCA_035702985.1. Taxonomy (GTDB): domain Bacteria; phylum Actinomycetota; class Acidimicrobiia; order Acidimicrobiales; family Palsa-688; genus JAKAXG01. Next base: position 7,500 of record DASSZD010000162.1, on the reverse strand, counting down.
AGCTGGTCACGGCGTCCAGCGAGCGCATCCCCATCAAGGTGGCCATCTTGAACAACGCCTACCTGGGCATGGTCCGCCAGTGGCAGGAGATGTTCTACGAGGAGCGCTACAGCGAGGTCTACCTGTCACCGGACCTGCCCGACTACGTCAAGTGGGCGGAGGCCATGGGCTGCGCCGCCTTCCGGGTCGAGGATCCCGCCGAGGTGGAGCCGGTGATCGCCAAGGCCAACTCCATCGACGACCGACCGGTGGTGATCGACTTCCGCACCGACGCCCGGGAGAAGGTGTTCCCGATGGTCCCGGCCGGCGCCGCCAACGACGACGTGGTCGTCCACCCGTCGCAGAAGCCGACCGGGAAGAAGGTGGTGCAGTGATGGTCGCCAACCCCACCCACCAGACCCTGTCGGTGCTGGTCGAGAACAGGTCGGGGGTGCTGGCCCGCATCAGCGGGCTGTTCGCCCGGCGCGGCTTCAACATCATCTCCCTGGCCGTGGCCCCCTCCGACGACGAGCGGTTCAGCCGGGTCAATCTGGTCGTCAACGTCGAGGAGACGTCGATCGAGCAGATCACCAAGCAGCTGTTCAAGCTGGTCAACGTGGTGAAGATCACCGAGCTGCACCCCGCCGAGGCGGTCGAGCGGGAACTGCTCATGATGACCGTGGCGGTGGGTTCCGATCAGCGCAGCGGCGTGCTGGAGCTGGTCGGCATCTTCGAGGGCAAGATCGTCGACGTGGGAGGAGCCGGGCTCACCGTCATGGTGGCCGGCGACCCCGACCGGCTCGACGACTTCGAGGAACTGATGCGACCCTATGGGATCACCGAACTCCAGCGCACCGGCCGGGTGGCGCTGCCCAAGCTCGACCGCAGCGCGGTGCCGCGCCTGCGTTACCAAGGAAAGGCAAGTTAGGACCAGTTATGGCAGCAACCGTGTACTACGAGAAGGACGCCGACCCGGGACTCATCGCCGGGCGCAAGGTGGCCATCATCGGCTACGGCTCGCAGGGCCACGCCCACGCCCTGAACCTGCGTGACTCCGGCGTCGACGTCCGGGTGGCCCTCAGGGAGGGGTCGTCCTCCAAGGCCAAGGCCGAGGCCGCCGGCCTGCGGGTGACGAGCATCGCCGACGCCGCCCGGGAGGCGGACGTCATCATGCTGCTCGCCCCCGACACCGAGCAGCAGGCGATCTACCAGAAGGAGATCGAACCGGGGCTCAAGGCCGGCGACGCGCTGTTCTTCGCCCACGGCTTCAACGTGCGGTTCGGGCTGATCTCCGCCCCCGAGGGCGTGGACGTGGCCATGGTCGCCCCCAAGGGACCGGGCCATCTGGTGCGGCGCACCTACGAGGGTGGGGGCGGGGTGCCGGCGCTGATCGCAGTGGAGCAGGACGCCACCGGGAAGGCCCGTGACCTGGCCCTGTCGTACGCCAACGCCATCGGCGCCACCCGGGCCGGCGTGCTCGAGACCACCTTCAAGGAGGAGACCGAGACCGACCTGTTCGGTGAGCAGGTGGTGCTGTGCGGGGGGCTCACGTCGCTGATCCAGGCCGGCTTCGAGACCCTGGTGGAGGCCGGCTACCAGCCGGAGTCCGCCTATTTCGAGTGCCTGCACGAGGTGAAGCTGATCGTCGACCTCATGTACGAGCACGGCATCGCCGGTATGCGCTACTCCATCTCCGACACCGCCGAGTACGGCGATCTCACCCGGGGACCACGGGTCATCAACTCCGCCGTCCGGGAGGAGATGAAGAAGATCCTGGGCGAGATCCAGGACGGCCGGTTCGCCGAGGAGTGGGTGGCCGAGAACCGCTCCGGCCGCCAGCACTTCGAGCAGCTGCGCACCGCCGGGCGGGAGCACCCGATCGAGAAGGTCGGGGGCGAGCTGCGGGCCATGATGCCGTTCATCTCGGCCGGCTCGTCGCGACCGCAGGACGTATCAGGGGGGTAGCCGCCGCCGGACGCCCGCCGGCCCGGGGACCACGGGCCGGCGATCCGGCTACCGGCGCCTTCCCCTGGCCCGCCACCGCCAGGTGAGCAGCACCAGCCCCACCACCAGCCCTCCTCCTTCGACGGCGTGGAGGAAGGTGCTCGGCCCACCCGGCCTGACCACCTTCTGCACCAGCTTCGGATCGGTGGTCGAGGTGGAGGTGGTCGGCGGGGGGGCGGGCTGCGGGGGACGGGGCTCGGCGACGGGCGGCAGGGACGGGCTGTCGCCCTCGCCCGCCGCCGGCACCTTGAAGCCGGCGGTGATCAGGCCGGCGGCCAGGGCGTCGGGGTTGGGGCTGCCCAGCACCACCGCCAGCATCTTCCGGCCGCCGGATACGGCCTCCTCCATGTCGCAGTAGCCGGCCCGGTCGGTGAACCCGGTCTTGACCCCGATGGCCCCCGGGTACGACGCCAGGAAGTGGTAGTTCCGGCTCAGCAGGTGGTACTTGATGCCGTCGGGGCCGGTGAAGTCGTAGGTCCTCAGGGCGGCGATGGCGGCCAGATCCGGGTTGGCCATCATGTCCCGGCCGGCGACGGCCAGATCCCAGGCGCTGATCCGGTTGCCGCCCCGGAACCCTTCGGTGCCGTCGAGCCCGGCAGGGTCCTCCAGCGTCGGGTGGTCGACCATGCCGATCTGGCGGGCCGCCTGCTGCATCACCTGGGAGAACCCGCCCAGCGACCCCCCGACGTCCTCGGCCAGGGCGTAGGCCGCGTCGTTCGCCGAGTCGGTGACGAGAGCGTGCAGGGTTATGTCCAGCGGCCACTGCTGGCCCGGCTTCATGCCCACCCGGTCGGGGTAGACGGTGGCATCGACCGGGGTGACCGGGACCCGGGACCCGGCCGGCAGCCAGTCGGCCGCGATCATGGCGGTCAGGGTCTTGGTCAGGCTGCCCGGGCGCAGGGGGGCGTGGTCGTTGTTCTCGTAGAGCACCCGGCCGGTGTCCACGTCCACCAGGATGGACGCCTTGGCCGGCACCGGGGGTACCGGGATGGCCCCGGGCTGGGCGGAAGCCGGGGAGGTGAAGGCCAGGGACGCGGCCAGCACCCCGGCCGCGGCCAGAGCTCTCAGAGCGACCCCACCACGTAGTCGATGCACCGGGTGAGGGCGGCCACGTCGTCGGGGTCGACCGCCGGGAACATGGCGATGCGCAGCTGGTTCCGGCCCAGCTTGCGGTACGGCTCGGTGTCCACGATGCCGTTGGCCCTGAGCACCCTGGCCACCGTGGCCGCGTCGATGTCGTCGCTGAAGTCGATGGTCCCGATCACGTTGCTGCGCTCGTCGGGTTTGGCCACGAACGGGACGGCGAAATCGGAGGCCTCGGCCCAGCCGTACAGGTGGCGGGCGGATGCCTCGCTGCGCCCGGCGGCGAAGTCCATGCCCCCGTTCTCCAGCATCCACTCCAGCTGGCTGACGAACATGATGATGGTGGCCAGGGCGGGCGTGTTGTAGGTCTGGTCGAGGCGGCTCTGCTCCACGGCGATGGAGAGATCCAGCGACGCCGGCACCCACCGCCCGCTCCCGTGGATGGCCGCCACCCGCTCCAGGGCGGCCGGCGACAGCAGCGCCAGCCACAACCCGCCGTCCGACGCGAAGGACTTCTGGGGGGCGAAGTAGTAGGCGTCCACCTGGGCCGGATCGAAGCGCAGGCCGCCCGCCCCCGAGGTGGCGTCCACCGCCACCAGGGCGCCCTCCGGCCCGTCCGGCCGGCGCAGGTCCATCATCACCCCGGTGGAGGTCTCGTTGTGGGTCAGGGCGTACAGGTCCACCCCGGGGTCGGGGTCGGGCCACGGATGGGTGCCGGGCGGGGACTCGATGACCACCGGGTCCCCCAGGTGGGGTGCGGCCTGGGCGGCCGCCGCGAACTTGGAGGAGAACTCCCCGAAGGACAGGTGCTGGCTGCGCCGCTCGATCAGGCAGAACGTGGCCACGTCCCAGAAGGCGGTGGCCCCGCCGTTGCCCAGCACCACCTCGTAGCCGTCGGGCAGCGCGAACAGCTCGGCCAGACCCCTCCGCAGCCGGTTGACCAGCGATTTCACCGGCGCCTGGCGGTGGCTGGTGCCCAGCACGGATGCGGCCGCCCCCCGGAGGGCCTCGACGGCCTCCGGCCGGACCTTGGAGGGACCGGAGCCGAAACGGCCGTCCCGGGGGAGGAGATCGGCTGGGATGGCGATATCGCTCGGAGCGGGCTTGGTCACTGTGAAACTATTGCAGCAATGGCTCGTATCTCACAGCGCATAGCAGCCGTCGCGGAATCCGCCACCCTGGCCATCGACGCCAAGGCCAAGGCCCTGAAGGCCGCCGGCGAGGATGTCATCGGCTTCGGGGCCGGCGAGCCCGACTTCCCGACGCCCCAGCACATCGTCGAAGCGGCCGTCGTGGCCTGCCGCGACCCGAGGAACCACAAGTACACGCCGGCCGGCGGAATCCCCGAACTGCGGGAGGCCATCGCCGCCAAGACCCGGCGCGACTCCGGCCTGTCGGTCCAGGCCGGTCAGGTGCTGGTGACCAACGGCGGCAAGCAGGCAGTGGAGGAGACCTTCGCCACCCTGCTCGACCCCGGCGACGAGGTGTTGCTGCCGGCCCCCTACTGGACCACCTACCCGGAGGCCATCCGGCTCACCGGAGCCTCGGTGGTGGAGATCCCCACCACCTGGGAGGCCGGCTACAAGGTGTCGATCGATCAGCTGGAGGCGGCCCGCACCGAGCGCACGAAGGTGCTGCTGTTCGTCTCCCCGTCGAACCCGACCGGCGCCGTGTACCGGCCCGAGGAGGTGGAGGCCATCGGCCGCTGGGCGGTCGAACACGGGGTGTGGGTGGTCACCGACGAGATCTACGAGCACCTGGTCTACGGCGACGCCCGGTTCTCGTCCATGCCGGCGCTGGTACCGGAACTGGCCGACACCTGCGTCATCGTCAACGGGGTGGCCAAGACCTACGCCATGACCGGCTGGCGGGTGGGCTGGATGATCGGCCCCGCCGACGTGATCAAGGCCGCCGCCAACCTGCAGTCCCACGCCACCTCCAACGTGTGCAACGTGGCCCAGCGGGCCGCCCTGGCGGCGGTGAGCGGTGACCTGTCGGCGGTGGAGGAGATGAGGGCCACCTACGACCGGCGCCGCCTGACCATCCTCAAGCTGCTCAACGACATCCCCGGGGTGCGCTGCCCCGAACCGGAAGGGGCGTTCTACGCCTTCCCGAGCGTGGAAGGCCTGCTCGGCCGGCCCATCGCCGGCCGGACCGCCGGGTCGTCGCTCGACCTGGCCGCCCTGGTCCTCGACGAGGCCAGGGTGGCGTTCGTGCCCGGGGAGGCGTTCGGGGCCCCGGGCTACGCCCGGTTCTCCTACGCCCTGGCCGACGATGCCCTGGTGGAGGGGATAACCCGCATCGCCAAGCTGGTCGGGGCGTAGAGCGGGGAGGGGGGATGGCCCGGGTGCTGGTGACCGAGGAGATCGCCCCGGCCGGCCTGGACCTGCTGCTCCAGGCCGGTCACCAGGTCGACGTGGCCCTCGGCCTGTCGGCCGGCGAACTGCTCGACGCGGTGGGAGGGGCGGCCGCCCTCATCATCCGGTCGGCCACCCAGGTGACCGCCCCGGTGCTGGAGGCGGCGTCGGAGCTGGTGGTGGTGGGCAGGGCCGGCATCGGCCTGGACAACGTGGATGTCCCGGCCGCCACCCGCCGCGGGGTGATGGTGGTCAACGCCCCGCAGTCGAACGTCCTCTCGGCGGCGGAGCACACCATGGCCCTGCTGCTGGCCCAGGCCCGTAACGTCCCCCAGGCCCACCGGGCGCTGGTCGAGGGGCGCTGGGAGCGGTCCCGGTGGGAGGGGGTGGAACTGCACGGCAAGGTGCTCGGCATAGTCGGCCTGGGGCGGGTCGGGGCTCTGGTGGCCCAGCGGGCGCTGGCGTTCGGCATGCACCTGTGCGCCTACGACCCCTACATCAGCGCCGAGCGGGCCCGGCAGATGAGCGTGGAGCTGACCGACCTCGACGACGTGCTCGCCCGCTCGGACTTCCTCACCATCCATCTGCCCAAGACGGCCGAGACCGCCGGGCTGATCGACGCCGACCGCCTGTCCCGGTGCAGGGCGGGGCTGCGCATCGTCAACACCGCCCGGGGCGGGATCATCGACGAGAAGGCCCTGGCCTCGGCGATAGCCGCCGGGCGGGTGGCGGGGGCCGCCCTGGACGTGTTCGACTCCGAGCCGACCACCGACTCGCCGCTGTTCGACCTGCCGTCGGTGGTGGTCACCCCCCACCTGGGGGCGTCCACCCGGGAGGCCCAGGACAAGGCCGGCATCACCATCGCCGAGCAGGTGCAGCTGGCTCTGGCCGGCGACTTCGTGCCCTTCGCGGTGAACATCGCCGCCACCGACGCCCCCGAGGCGGTGCGGCCGTGGCTGCCGCTGGCCGAGCGGTTGGGCCGGCTGTGGGCCTGCCTGGCCCGGGAGCTGCCCGAGGTGCTCGAGATCGAGTTCGGCGGCGGCCTGGCCGGCCAGGACACCCGCATCCTGGCCCTGGCCGCCCAGAAGGGGCTGTTCGCCGTCACCACCGACGAGCCGGTGTCGTTCGTCAACGCCCCCCAGATGGCCGCCGAGCGGGGCCTGGTGGTGCGATCGACGGCGGCCCCGTCGTCCGGTGCCTACACCAACCTGGTGACCCTGAGAGGGGGCCGGCGGTCGGTGGCCGGCACCATGTTCTCCGACCGGGTGCCGCGGGTGGTCATGGTCGACGACCACGACATCGAGCTGCCCTTCGCCGCGGAGATGGTGCTCATCCACAACGACGACCGCATCGGCATGGTCGCCGCCGTGGCCGGCCTGGTGGCCGACGCCGGCCTCAACATCGTGGACCTCAAACTGGGCCGGGGGTCCGGGCGGGGCGGCACCGCCATCATGGCCCTGTCGTTCGAGGAGCCCGTCCCCCCGGAGGTGATCGCCCAGATGCGGGCCACCCCGGGAATCCTCGACGCGGTGGCGGTATCCGCCGAGCCCTAGGGGCGGGGGCCGGGGCTCAGCGCTTGGCCCGCACGAAGCCGTCGGCCTCGGCCGCCTCCACCGACTCGTAGCAGCGGTCGGGTCGGGTGCGCTCGTAGCCGGCCGCCCCCGGCTCCCGGTAGATGCCGCTGCCCACCTTGACCTTGACCGGGTGGGTGCTCGGGGCCGCCCCCGACTCGTCGGGGCCCACCCACCCCTGGCCCGGCGACGCCGGGCGGGTGGACGCCCCGGATCGGGGCCGGGCCGCCGGCTTGGCCTTCGCCTTGGCCGCCTTGGTGGCCTTGGTGGCTTTGGCGGCGTTGCTGGCCGGCTGGGCCGGCCCGGCCGGGGACCCGGCTTCATCCGGGGCGGCGGCCGCCCCCGGCCGGGCGGTCGGCGCATTGGTCTGCGGCGCCTCCGCCGTCTCCGCCGCCTGCGCCGCCTGCGCCGCCCTCACCGGCTCAACCGTCCGAGCGGCGGTCGGAGCCTGGTCCGTCGGTCCCGACGCGATGAGCACGTCGCTGGTTCCGCTCTGCTGCGCGACC